>JAUWOS010000135.1 GCA_030611985.1 Desulfobacterales bacterium
CGAGCTGAAAACAGTAAGGCAATTATTATTAGTTGCTTTGCAAGACAGGTTTGATCTCTTACCGCAATCTGCAATAAATGATATAAAGAGCATCGAATCCCCTGAAGCCTTAAATGAATTATTCAGAAAAACATTAAGGTGCGAATCTCTAGACCAATTCAAGGGATGGATAAACAAGGTTCTGGGACGGACAGTGCATTAAAGAGAACAGAACAGGGACGTCAGAGGGGACGGGGTATCAGACGTTGCTGCTATTCCACTATTTGTTAAACAACTCCTATCCCGGAACCAAAAACCTCTGAACATTGAACTTTTACCTGTTTTCTTTCCTGGAGATAACAGGATTACAGGAATTATTTATGAACTTTATAGCTGCAATTATTCTGATAACTATTATTGTTGACTTTGCATTGAATGGACTGGCTGATATACTGAATCTAAAGGGTTTAAAGACCGAGGTTCCGGAATCGTTCAGAAGCTGTTATGACGCAGACAGTTATCGCAAGTCTCAGGAATATCTGCGCGTTAATACAAAATTCGGATGGGCTGCATCTTCTTTTAACATGTTATTGGTCCTGATATTCTGGTTTGGAAAAGGCTTTCCGGTATTAGATCAATGGGTGCAATCATGGAATTTTGGATATATCTTAACGGGTTTGCTGTACATAGGCTTATTGTTTTTATTTAAAGCGATCTTGTCATTGCCTTTCAGTATTTATTCTACATTTGTTATTGAAGAGCGTTTTGGGTTTAACAAAACTAAATGGTCCACATTTATAATGGACACAGTAAAAGGATTTTTGTTATCGGTCCTGCTTGGAGCGCCTCTTCTATCAGGCATACTTGCTTTTTTTGAATATGCGGGGGCAAATGCCTGGCTGTACTGCTGGATAGCAGTAACAATATTTATGCTTGTTATTCAATTTATTGCGCCAACATGGATTATGCCTCTTTTTAACAAATTCAATCCTCTTGAAGATGGAGAGCTGAAAAATGCTATCATGTCATATGCGCGTTCTATAAAATTTTCTCTTGAAAATGTTTTTGTAATGGATGGCTCTAAACGTTCTGCCAAGTCTAATGCTTTTTTTACAGGTTTTGGCAAACACAAACGAATTGTTCTATTTGATACATTAATTAAACAACACACTGTGAATGAGCTGGTGGCGGTGCTTGCACATGAAATGGGGCATTTTAAGAAAAAGCATATACTGCAAACAATGATTATCGGCATTGTTCAAATGGGGATAATGTTTTTTTTGTTGTCCATTTTTGTCTCCAGCCAGGAACTTTTTGATGCATTTTACATGGAACAGAAATCTGTTTATGCAGGACTTATTTTTTTTAGCATGCTTTACTCACCCATTGAATTTTTTCTGGCAATTTTAATGCAGATGCTTTCCCGTAAAAATGAATATGAGGCAGATAGATTTGCCGTGGAAACCACTCAAGATCCCAAATCTATGGCTGATGCATTAAAAAAACTCTCAGTTCATAATCTTTCAAACCTTATTCCGCATCCGTTTTATGTTTTTTTAAACTATTCTCATCCTCCGGTTTTGGAAAGAATTGATAAGATTTAAGTTTAATTTCGGGAGTCAATTATGGGGCAAAAAAATATTAGAATGATTTCATGGAATGTTAATGGACTCAGGGCTGTAATGAAGAAGGATTTTCGTAAATCTTTAAAGAGTATGGATGCAGATATTGTTGCTTTGCAGGAAACAAAGATTCAGGAACATCAGCTTACAGAAGAAATGAAAAACATTGATGACTATGAATCATACTGGTCTTTTTCCACTGTCAAGAAAGGATATAGCGGTGTTGGGGTTTATACAAGGATAAAACCCCTGAATGTTAAATATGGTATCGGCATATCAAAATATGATGATGAAGGGCGTATTATTGAAATGGATTTTAAAAACTTCATTTTTTTTAATATATATTTTCCAAACGGACAGATGAGCGAGGAAAGACTTCAGTACAAACTTGATTTTTACAGGGATTTTTTTGAATATATTGATGCTTATAAGGATAAAGGAAAATATTTGATAATCACCGGCGATTACAATACCGCTCATAATGAGATTGATTTGAAACACCCGAAGGCAAATGAAAAAAGGTCCGGCTTTCTGAGAATTGAGCGCGACTGGATGGATACGATAGTTAAAAACGGCTATGTTGATACATTCAGATATTTATATCCCGATAGAGTAAAATATTCATGGTGGACATACAGGTTCAACGCCAGGGCTAACAATGCAGGCTGGCGCATTGATTACTTCTTTGCAACACAGAATATTATTGATAAAGGGTGGCTCGGGGAAGCATTTATTGATAACAATATTTATGGATCTGATCATTGCCCTGTCGGCATTGATGTAAAAGTAAAAAAATATCCTGCAAAAAATATCTCTACCTCATTGTTATTCTTTACAATCCTCTTTAGCATTTTTTGATCCGCATACAATATATAGATTTATGTCTTGACAAATATACACTATGTTGCATAAATGTCCCAAATATCTGAAATCAGGAACATCAGATAGATAACCTCTCCAGCTATGCATTATAGCTTCAGATTGCCTTTGCCCAATCTCAAAGCTGATCTCAAATTTTAAAAATATCACAATAGGGCGTCCTTCTATTTTGAAGCAAAAGTAGTTGACACTTTTATTGTAGAAGAAGCTTCCAGCCTCTTTTCAATCAAGCGTAAACTACAAAATGAAGGATGTCAAAAAAGGAAAACAAAAAGTGTTTGAAGATATAAAGAAACGTGATGGAAGAGTTGTAGAGTTCGATTCATCTAAAATTACGGTGGCAATTGCCAGGGCAGGAAAAGCGACTGAAGAATTCGAGGAAAGAGAAGCAAGAAAAATGACACTTCGTGTTCTTACACTGGCTCACGAACTGCGTCTTGGTTTAACTCCTGAAGTGGAAGAAATTCAGGATATTGTAGAAAGAGTGCTTCTTGATTCTCCATTTTATATGACTGCAAAGGCATATATTTTATACAGAGAACAGCATGCACAGATCCGAAAAATTACAACTATGGCAAATGTTGATCTTGTTGAACACTACATCCGGAAACTGGACTGGAAAATCAAGGAAAACAGCAACATGTGCTATTCACTGCAAGGGCTTAACAATTACATATCATCTGATGTTACTTCAGAATACTGGCTAAACTCCATCTATCCTCCTGAAATCAGACTTGCTCACAAAAACGGCGATTTTCACATACATGATCTCAGCCTTCTTTCGGTTTATTGTGTTGGATGGGATCTGCAAGATCTTTTCAGACAGGGTTTCAAGGGCGTTGAAGGCAAAGTGGAAAGCGCGCCACCAAAACATCTCAGATCGGCTCTGGGGCAAATCGTCAATTTTTTCTATACCTTGCAGGGTGAAGCTGCAGGCGCCCAGGCCATTTCCAATTTTGATACTCTCCTTGCTCCATTTTTGCGTTATGACGGTCTGGATTATGTTGAAGTAAAACAGGCTTTGCAGGAATTTATTTTTAATATAAATATTCCGACACGCGTAGGTTTTCAAACACCATTTACAAATATTACTCTGGATCTTCAGGTGCCCTCTATTTTAAGGGACACACCGGTGGTGATCGGCGGAAAGGACTGCAAGGAAACCTATTCGGATTTCCAGCCGGAAATGGATATGATTAACAGGGCATTTGCCGAAGTTATGATGGAAGGAGATGCGAGGAGCAGGGTATTTACATTTCCTATACCGACATATAACATTACAAAGGACTTTGACTGGGACAATCCGAATCTTGAAGTAATCTGGAAAATGACCGGTAAGTACGGAATTCCCTATTTTTCAAACTTTGTAAATTCAGATATGTCACCCGAAGATGCCAGATCCATGTGTTGTAGATTAAGGTTGGATAAAAGAGAACTTTTAAAAAGGGGCGGAGGTCTCTTTGGAGCAAATCCACTTACCGGATCAATTGGAGTGGTAACTATAAATTTGCCGCGGATTGGATATCTTGCCAAAGACGAAAACGAGTTTTTTGCATTCTTGAAAGAAAAAGTGCTTCTCGCTATTAAGTCTCTTTCCATAAAGAGAAAGGTTCTTGAAAAATTTACCGACAAGAATCTCTATCCGTATACAAAATTTTATCTAAGGGAGATCAAAAAGAACACAGGGCTTTACTGGAAAAATCATTTTTCCACCGTTGGTATTATCGGCATGAACGAAGCATGCTTAAATTTTCTGGGAGAAGATATCGGAAGCAGGACAGGACAAAAGTTTTCGATAAAAGTCATGGATTTTATTCGTGACATAATCACAAAAATACAAGAAGAAACAGGCGATATGTTCAATCTGGAAGCAACGCCGGCAGAAGGCACTTCATACAGCCTTTCCGTGCTTGATAAAAAACAGTTTCCGGAAATTATTTGCGCTAACGAAGATGATTATCAAAAAGGAGCGGCGCCATACTATACAAACTCCACGCAGCTTCCTGTAAATTATACGGATGATATTTTCGAAACCTTGATGCTTCAGGACAATCTCCAAACAAAATATACAGGTGGAACCGTGCTGCATATTTTTCTTGGCGAGATAGTAAGTGACGTTGAGACCATAAAGAGTCTGATCAAAAAAATAGCAACCGGTTTTCGGCTTCCCTATTTTACAATTAGCCCGACTTTCAGTATATGTCCATCTCATGGTTACCTGGATGGCGAACAGAAAAAGTGTTCTGTTTGTAAACAGGAAACCGAGGTCTACTCAAGAGTTGTCGGATATTTAAGACCTGTAAAGCAATGGAACAACGGCAAGCAGGCTGAATTCGATATGAGAAAGACATTTAAGGTTTGAATTGAAAGATTTAGGAATTTAGGAATTTAGGAATTTAGGAATTAAGGAATTAAGGAATTTTATGCTAGGCTATGCCTCTTGTTAAGTGTAAACTGGTAAATGAAGGATGCCAAAATTTCCTATAATTTAAACCCCCATCAAATACCGTGCCACGGATTCAGGGAATACATAAAATGGTAGCATTCCTTAAAACTTAAAACTTGTAATTTAGGAATATATGTTTATAGGTGGTTTGCAAAAAAATTCCCTTATTGATTATCCAGGCAAAGTAAGCTGTGTTCTTTTTCTTTCAGGGTGCAACTTTGACTGTCCTTACTGTCATAATCCGGAACTTGCGAATAGCAGCTTCCCCTGTTTTTTAAGTGAAAACAATACCAGTGAAAACAAGATCAATGAAAATAAGATCAGTGAAAACAAGATCAATGATTTTCTTGAAAGGCGCAAGGGATTTTTAGATGGTGTGGTTATTTCAGGCGGGGAACCGACTATTCAAAAGGATCTTGTATCCCTTTGTGAAAAGATCAAGCGAATGGATTATCCTGTGAAACTTGATACAAACGGAAGCCGACCGCAAGTGATAAAAAAACTTATAAACAGGGGTCTGGTCGACTATGTTGCAATGGATATAAAGACAGATCCTTATTCTTACTCTCCTTTAATACAAAAAGATTGTAATGCGGATGATATAATTTCAAGCATCCGCATTATTATGGAATCTACCATACCTTATGAATTCAAAACTACATGCATAAAACCGCTTGTCGATATAAATGTTATTAAAAATATCTTAAATCTAATTAAAGGTTCAATGCTTTATGCGTTGCAACGATTTAACAATACCGGAGTTTTACATCCTGAGTTTTTCCGGAAAAATAACCGCATTTGTAATGATGATGAGATTATGTATTTCAAATCTGTAGCCCGGCAATGGGTCAAAAAGTGCATTGTTCGCTAATTTCCTGTAAGCTTTCACAGGCACTGCATATGTGCGTTTTCTTAGGCAACCAACACAGCACACTATTATAAGTTGATTACCCTGAAAACGCACATCTACAGCACCTGTGAAAGCTTAGGAAGAAGTCTTGTTTGCTATCATAGTTCTCCCGTGAACGGTTACAATTTCCTTATATGTCTCGTAAGACCACATGCTGCGCAATGTATTCATTAACTCTGCCAATAGTTGTGGTAAACATCTTTGAGCCGGTCATGAACGTGAATATATCATCCACATTCCCGCAGACCCTGGCGAACTCTGGCCCTATTGCAACACAAGGCTCCTGTACGCCGGGTTTTTTGGCCATGACATCCACATACATGTTCAAACGATCCTTTAAAATTTGAAAATAATCAATATTATGACCTGTCATAAGCTCGGTTGTTGTGGATATGCTCTTCGAAAATTCATAAACCGCCTTCCAGTAAAACTCTAAAAGCTGATTTTTTTGAGAACTGTTTTCCAGATAATATGATATGCTCCATCCTGTGCCGATAATTTTCAGTATCTGAAGTTCATATTCAACCGTGACCCGCTTAATATCAGCCTCTTCAGGCAAATGTGTTATAAGCCATTTTATATCTTCACGATCAATGGCAAAACTAAACAGATCTTCTCCTGCCTTTTCAATTTCCGATTTTTTCTTTTTTGAATTTTCCATAATTTACATAAAATTTATATTTTGTTTCGATATAATCACGCAAGGTCTTTGTAAAAACCGCTAATGGATAAAAGCTAACCGCACAGATCGAAAAAAAGTTATAAAAAAGTTGTTTGTGTTTCAAAACGGTGTTATAAATGTTCTATTTTGGTTACACTCAAGTTATTTCGTCCACGTTCCTGATATTCTTGTGCGAACCATTAGGCGACTTTAAATACTCAAAAAGTGTTGGTTGGTAAATAACAAATGCCAGTATATGAATATACAGCTTTAAATGTAAAGGGAAAGAATGTTTCCGGTATTGTTGACGCTGAAAGCGCTCCTGTAGCCCGCCAAAAACTTCGCAGTTCCGGAACCTTTCCTGTTTTAATAAATGAAGTTCATGACACTTCCACAAAAAAAGAGTCCGAAACTTTTTCTCTATCACGTCTCTTTGCCCGAATTAGGCCGTCCGAAGTTTCAGCAAC
>JAUWOS010000081.1 GCA_030611985.1 Desulfobacterales bacterium
GACGCCATTAATATTTTTCTGAACCGTGTACGAATTGAAGGCGGGTTACCTTTTCCAGTAAAAGTACCATCAGAAAGATTGAGAGAAGCTATGGGAGAGGCTGATATTAATGATCTAATTAGATATGATAGTATTGAAAACATGATGGAAGATTTGAAATAAGGTGACAATAAAGTGAGGCTGTGCTGGAACGAAAGTAAGAGGACAAGCGAAAAAAAGATGTATTTTTTCGAAGGGAGAGCTGTTTTTTCTCTTGACAGGCCATTTAATGGGTGACCCCTACGTTTTTTCCATCAGCTCAATTCTTAAGCAAAAGTCTGGGAAATTTGGACTTCTGTTCGATATCCGAGCTCCATCAACGATTGCTCACAGTCCTCCCAGGTCAGCCCAAACTCACGAACGTCAGCCACCCCGATGCGAGCCACAATATCTCGTACTGTTTTCCAGTCTTTTCCAACAAAATCTCCGTCCATCATCGCTTGCTCAGCCCAGTCAACAAATTCAGGGAGAGAAACGCGATGGTTTAAGTAATCCGTCAGTTTGCCGACAACATCTCGGTTTTCAATTCTCATAACTGCTCACCTCACCCAATCTTTTCATGCCCTTTATCAACTGGATATTTCTCATGAACCTCCACCAACTGGCCGAAATTATCGTAAATCTCCTGATAAAAGCGAAGAGTAAGTTCAGATGCGTCCACTTCCTTTACATATCTTGCTGTCCAGCCATAGCGCCCTTGGACCTCATAAGAATACACCCTGCCGCCATTGGCAAGGTCTTCCCATGTTTCAAATTTCTTTTCATTCTTTCTACGTCTATTTACTTCCAACGGCTACCAACTTAAAGCGGGGCACTTTGCTGATTGAATTTGCAGTTTTTGGTGGAAGAGTATTAAAGCATTTTTAGTTTGTTTTGTCCTTAGTTTTCTTGAGCGTTGTTTGTAATCTTTTAAAAAACTTTTAAGTGATTGAGCTATGGAAAGTGTCCCGCTTTACGTTGGTAGCCCCTATATTCAAACCATTCTTTCAATTTCCTTTAACTTTTTATCAAGCTTTTTTTCGGAAACAGGAAAGGCGGTCTTTAGTTCCTGAGCAAAAACAGATACTTTGTATTCTTCGATCAGCCAGAAGTATTCTTCAATTGCCTGCTTTTTTTCGTCCGATACAAAAGAAGAAAGCTTTTTTAACATTTCATTAAGTCCGTCAACATAAATTTTAAGTTTTTTTGCTTTTACTTCATCCTTTTTAAAATTTACAGACGCTCTTTGTGCCCGAATATCAATTGCCTTGATATATCTTGCAATATGGCTCAGTTTCTCATTGTTGTATAAATCCATAAATCTTTCAGGAACAAGTCTTGACAGTTCGTTTCTCAGACCATTAAAAAACTGCGCAGTATTATCGCCCTGCTTGCTTGCATTTTCCAAATTGCAGATAGCTGATCTTGTTTCATGATAAACTTCAAGAACCGGTAATGTTTTGTTTATTAACTTCTGCCCTTTTTTAAGTATGTTTGGTCCTATAGATCTGGTATATGAGTAAAACTCATCATCTGCTCTTATGTTTCTGCTAAATAATCTACTGATAATACTGTTATAAAGCCTTTGCTCAAAAATCTTTGCCCCTCCAAAATAGTTGGCCATCTTTTTCTTGTCTTTTGGCAGGATCAGACTCTTTTTTAAAAATTTCAGATCTTTTGAAAAATATATGGCAAAAAGCGCTGTAACACCCTTTTTATGAGATTTTACAGCTTTGTCCCTTTTCCGGAAAAGTCGCAACTTTATGCTTTTATTGTCTTTATTTTCTAATTCAAGGCCGGGATATACAACCCATTTTGTGCCGTGTTTCCCAGTTATGGTGATGGTGTCGGGCAAATCGCCAAAGTCCCATTTTTTTATATCTATTATTTCCCGTTCTTTTTTTGCGGATTCAAATTCGTCACTTTTATCTTGATCCGCCATGCCGGATATACTCTGGCTCAGAATGGTTTTGTCTCTGCCGGAAGAGATGACCTCGCCTTTCGGACCGGTAATAGATATCCGCATTTTAAGATGATCGGGCAGTTGAGCCTCAGACCATATCGAAGGAGGTATGTCCACCCTGAAGCGTCTAAGAATGAATTTGCTTAGAGCCGCTATCAGAGAGGTTGATTCTTCAGTCATTTCATTTACAATTATATCTGCGGTATTTGCTACAGGGACAAGCTGTTTTCTGTAATCTTTGGGAAGACTTTTAATAAGTGCGGCTATTTTTTCCCTGTATAATCCAGGCACAAGCCATTCAACAGATTCTGCAGGAACAGTTGCCGCAAGCGCTGACGGAACTTTAATGGTTAAACCATCATCCTGTTTTCCGGGTTCAAAATTGTAATTGCACTGAAACTGGTTGGTTCCCAAAGTAATCTTGTCGGGGAAAAGAGACAGCTTTTTTTCATCCGGAAAATATCGGAGAAGATCGTCTTTTTTCATTCTCAAAAATCCGTCTGAGCCTCTTTTTTTCAGACACTGTTTAAGGGTTCGGATATCATAAATTCCTTCAAGCCTTTTGTGATAAAAATCGAAAATATCTTCATCGCTTATCAGAATATCCCTTTTTCTTAACCTGTTTTCCATACTGCTGATTTCATCAATGAGCCTTATGTTATGCTCCATGAATGGCAGGGGTTCTCTAATATCCCTTTCAACCAGCGCACTGCGGATAAAAATTTCCGATGCTTCTTCAGAATTAATCTTTCCATAGGATATTGGTCTTTCGGGAACTATTATCATGCCATACAGACTTACCTGTTCACAGGCAACGACTTCGCCTCTCCTTCTTTCCCAATGCGGCTTCAGATAGGTATATTTGCACTGATTTTTACCTAGGGCCTCAAGCCATCTGTTGTCAATATTGGCAACTGTTCTGGCAAAGAGTCTGGATGTTTCCACCATTTCAGCAGCCACTACCCATGTTTTTGCTTTGTTGAAAAGCCCTGAGCCAGGGAAAATCATCACCTCTTTACCTTTTGCAGCCTGAAAGATGTTCTTTTCCTTTTTTACGGCAATATTGGATAAAAAACCGCTCAATATGGATTTATGGATTGCTTCATATTGTTTGCTGTAAAATTCCTGTTCTGAATTATTTGCTTTACCTGACCTCTGATCCCTGACTTTTGATTTCCAACTATTGCTCTTGCTTTTGGCCTTGCTCCCGGATTCCTGAAGTATTACAGCAATCTGCGCATGGATATCATGCCATTCTCTTATCCTTTTAAAGGAAAGATAATGCTTTTTGCAGAATTTTTTCATTCTGTTTGTGCTTTTTTCCTTTTGCCAGGTCTTATGATATTTTTTCCAGATATTAAGCAGTGTAATAAAGTCAGATAAAGGGTCTTTGAATAATGCATGCATCTGGTCGGCTTTTTGTGTTTTTTCAACGGGCCTTTCACGCGGGTCCTGGATACTTAAAACAGATGCGATGATAGCCATTTCATTTAAACATCCTTCATGGTTTGCTTCAATAAGCATACGGGAAAGCCTTGGATCAACTGGCATTTTGGCCATAAGCTTGCCTTTTTCAGTAAGAAGAAAAATATTATTTTCTTTTGATTTTCCAGCTTTTGATTTTCTGGTACTTTTTACAGGTTTGACAGCTCCTAATTCTAATAGAAGATCAAATCCGTCACGTATACTTCTTGCGGCCGGCCGATCTATAAAGGGAAAATTTTCTATATTGCCAAGTTTTAAGGCAATCATTCTTAAAATAACTTCAGCAAGGTTTGTCCTTAAGATTTCCGGAGGTGTAAAAAGTGTGCGGGATAAAAAATCCTGTTCGGAATACAATCTTATACAGATTCCGTTTTCAACACGTCCGCATCTGCCTTTTCTCTGATCAGCACTGCTTCTGGAGATAGGAACAACAGGAAGAGAAGTTGTTCTTGACCTCGGGGTGTAACGGGAAATACGTGCAAGTCCTGTGTCTATTACATATTTTATACCTGGAATCGTTATTGAAGTTTCGGCAATATTTGTTGCAACAATGATCTTTCTGCCGACCAGGCGTGAAAAAACTTTTGACTGCTCTGACGATGAAAGTCTTGCATACAGCGGAAGAATGATTGCACTTTTATAGTTTCTTCCTTCCAGAATTTCGCAGGTTTCGCGAATATCCTGCTCTGTGGGCATAAATACAATGATATCGCCGCAGGGACTTTTTTTCTGCAATTTATCAACAGCAAGCACAGCCATCTCAACATGAGTCCGTTCATCACTGTCTTCAGATTCCTGTTCTATGGTAAAATATTGCACATCAACCCGGTACATACGTCCTGACACTTCTACAACAGGAGCATTATCAAATGCCTTTGAAAACTTTTCCGTATCAATGGTTGCGGATGTTATTATTACTTTAAGATCTTTTCTTTTCTTTAAAAGAGTTTTTAAAATGCCTAGAATAAAATCAATATTAAGGCTTCTTTCATGTGCTTCGTCCACTATTATTGTATCGTATTCGTTCAGGTATTTATCGCTTTGGGTCTCGGCAAGAAGAATGCCGTCAGTCATAATCTTTATTAATGAATCCTTGCTGGTTTTATCTTTGAACCTTATTTTATAACCTACAGACCTGCCGAGTTCTTCTCCAAGTTCTTCTGCTATGCGCCTGGCAACAGTTGTCGCGGCGATTCTTCTGGGTTGGGTACACCCGATCTTGCCGCCAATTCCTCTTCCTGCCGCAATGCAGAACTTTGGTATCTGGGTAGTCTTGCCCGAACCTGTCTCGCCGGAAATTATCAGCACCCGGTTTTTTGAGATTAAATCAATTATTTCATCCTTTTTGTCTGTGATTGGAAGGTCATAATTCCAGGTAAGCTCAGGCGCATTTTGTTTTCTGCGGACAATTTCACGCCTTACAGCCTGCCTGTCAGTGTAAAGAGCATCCGACAGATGTGATTCTATTTTTTTTATTCGGTTATTTTTCATTTTAACTGGAAGTTATTTCATCCACGTTTCTTAGCTTGCTTGAAAGACCTTGAACTAATAGATTAAACATGACATATAAAGATATGGAAAACAACCAGTTTTTCTTGACATATAATGACGTTGCAGGTAATTTTAAAAGTTTAAAAACAAAATCCGATTCAGGAGGAGTAAATGGATTATAAGAAAACGTTAAACCTTCCCGTTACAAAATTTCCTATGAAGGCCAGTCTGGTTAAGCGTGAGCCTGAACAGTTAAAATCGTGGGTGGAAAGCTCTTTGTACGATAAGATCAGAAATGCTTCCAAAGGCCGGAAGCCCTTTATTTTGCATGACGGTCCTCCGTATGCTAATGGTAATATTCATATGGGCACGGCCTTAAACAAGATTTTAAAGGACATCATTATTCGTTCACGACAAATGTCCGGTTTTGACGCAGTATATGTTCCGGGCTGGGATTGTCATGGACTTCCCATTGAGCATAATGTTGATAAAAAGCTTGGATCCAGGAAAAAAGATATGTCCGGAGGCGATTTTCGCAGGTTGTGCCGGTCTTATGCGGAAAAGTGGATCGATATTCAGCGCAATGAGTTCAAGCGTCTAGGCGTTATGGGCGAATGGGATAATCCTTATTTGACGATGAACTATAAATATGAAGCTGCAATTGCGCGGGAATGCGGAAAATTTGCCATGCAGGGAAGTCTTTTCAGAAGCAAAAAACCGATACACTGGTGCTGCAATTGCAAAACAGCTCTTGCTGAAGCAGAGATAGAATATGCCGATGAGTCATCATTTTCCATTTTTGTCAAATTTCCGCTAAAAGACGATTTGAGTCACAATATTCCGGCATTGGCAGATAAAAAGGTATCCGTTGTAATATGGACGACAACTCCCTGGACAATTCCTGCAAATCTTGGCATCAGTCTTCATCCCGACTTTATTTATGCTGCCGTTGATGTTGGAAACAACGAAGTCTTTATTGTTGCCAATGATCTTGTGGAAAACTGCATGGATACTTTTGGTATTTCCGATTATTCCGTATTGGTCGAAATAGAAGCATCAGCGCTTGAACGGAAAAAATGCCGACATCCTCTTTATGATCGTGATTCTGTTATTATTCTTGGTTCTCATGTAACATTGGAAGCCGGCACAGGTTGTGTTCATACAGCTCCAGGACATGGACGCGAAGACTACGAAGTCGGTCTTAAATATGGCCTGGATATCTATTCGCCGGTAGATGGCAGGGGCTGTTTTATAAAAGATGCAGGCTCACTGGAAGGCAAGTTTGTATTTAAAGCCGAACAGGAAATTATTGCAATGTTGAAAGATGCCGGCGCTCTTGTTACTTCAGATAGAATAAAACATTCTTATCCTCATTGCTGGCGCTGCAAAAAAGCAGTTATTTTTCGTGCCACACCTCAGTGGTTCATCTCCATGGACAAGATGGATTTGCGAAAAAAAGCTCTTGATGCGATTGACAGCGTGACATGGATACCGCAACGGGGCAGGAAAAGAATTTACAGCATGATCGAAAACCGACCCGACTGGTGCGTTTCCAGACAGCGTTCCTGGGGCGTTCCCATAGCGATATTTTATTGCGAAAAATGTGAAGCTTTGCATGTAAACAAGAAAACAATTGATCATATATGCTCACTATTTGAAGAGTACGGAGCTGATATCTGGTTTGAAAAAGATGCAAAGGAACTTTTGCCGCAGGATGCTGTGTGTCAAAAGTGTGGCAGCAGATCGTTTGTAAAAGAGACCGATATTCTGGATGTATGGTTTGATTCCGGTGTAAGCCATGCAGCAGTTCTTGAAGAACGTGAAAATTTAAGATGGCCTGCCGATCTTTACCTGGAGGGGACCGATCAACACAGAGGGTGGTTTCACAGCTCGCTTCTTACAGCCGTTGGCACAAGGGGAAGTGCGCCCTACAAATCCGTATTAACTCATGGGTTTGTTGTAGATGAAAAGGGTAAAAAGATGTCAAAATCACTCGGAAATGTTGTGGCCCCAAAAAAAGTTATAGATCAGTATGGGGCCGAAATTCTCCGTCTTTGGGTGTCTGCATCTGATTACAAGGACGATATTCGCATTTCCGAAAATATCTTAAAGCAACTGACTGATGCATACAAGAAGATCAGGAATACCAGCAGATTCATGCTTGGAAATTTATATGATTTTAATTCTTCCAAAGACTCTGTTCCTTATGAGTCAATGCCGGATATTGACAGATTTGCGCTGCACAGGCTTCAAAAATTGATCGAAAAAACACTTAAATCTTATGAAGAGTTTGAATTTCATACTATTTATCATTCGCTTTACAATTATTGCACGCTTGATCTATCTGCCTTTTATCTTGATATTCTAAAGGACAGGCTCTATACATCACCGTCGAAATCAGAAGAGAGAAGAAGCGGTCAGACAGTTTTATATATTATTCTGGATTCTCTTGTAAGACTTATGGCGCCCGTGCTTTCGTTCACTGCGGAAGAAATATGGAAATTCATGCCGGAGCGGAATGAAAATAAAGAGAGTATTCATCTTGCAGCTATGCCTGTAGTAAATGAGGCATTAAAAGATATTGATCTGGCAAAAAAATGGGAACGTTTGCTTGAAGTGCGCAGCGAGGTGACAAAAGTTCTTGAGGAAGCCAGAGCCAAAAAGCTGATAGGACATTCCCTTGGCGCCAGTGTGATGCTTTCGGTAGATGAAGACCTTTATCAGGTACTGAATCCCTATGCAGATGAATTACGATCCATATTTATTGTTTCCGAAGCAACGCTGGTTAAAACAAAAAGCTCAACTGATACTTGCCCTGATACTTACAGGACTACTGATATTAAAGGTCTTGCCATAAGAGTCGAAACCGCAACTGATGACAAATGTGAACGGTGCTGGATTCATGATCCGTCTGTTGGATCAAACCCAAATCATTCCACGATTTGCAGCCGTTGTCAAAAGGCTCTATCTGTCTGAACAAAAACCCCGTTTAGACACGATTTTGGGTAGTCCCTGCAAAACAGTGCAGGTCTATAATTTCAATGAGTTACGACCCACGCCTTCTTGTGTGCGTCCAAGTAAAATCAATACGTTATATGTATAATTTCTGCCATTACCTCTAACCTGCATTAATTTGCAGAGACTACCCGTATTTTGACGGATAACATTACAAAGGTGATGATATCCAGTTCCGTATAATGACTTGTTCCAGGCGGCTGCGCCGCCTGGAATCGCGGTGCTGACTACGTCCAGCACCTTGCCCCGGCGCTTGCGCCGGAACAAGGAGCTGGACCGGACACCGTGAACCGCACAATCAAACTGCGTTTGCTTGCACGGCCCCCGGCGCCGGTCAGCACCGCGATTAGTCGCCTAATTGCAGATTTAATATTTAAATTATTGGAAATATAAAATGGATAAAGTTAAGAAATGCAAAACTATGATGGTTATGGAGCTGCGATACCCGCCACTCCTTGAAGCATTTGACAATCGTGGCAAAGTATTGCAAGAATTAAAATCTGAATTTCACAATAAGATTGAACATTGGAAGTGTGAAGGTGTTGCTGTTCATTTTGCTGATAACTTCGAAAAACCTACCAAACAACTTTTAGTAGATCATTTACGGTCTTTTATCATGTACGAAGATCCTGCTACTGAAGGTGAATTTAAAGATGATGCAATAAGGTTTGCAAAAGCTCTAAAGAAAGTATTTTCGACTAAATTCTCAAATATTGATAGGTTGGGGGTTCGTTATATGAGTATTTTTGAGGTTAAGAGATTTAGTTCTTATAATGATGCTCTATCTATTGTAATGAAAAAGTATTTCCAAGAAAAACTGCCTATTTCAATAAAACCTAAAGATTGTAGAGCCACTTTTGTCCATGAAAATGGTTCATTGAACATTGGTCCAGTCAGAAAAGATGAGGGATGGGTAAAACAGACATTTTCACTACCAGAAAATAATGTTCCCTCATTTGGGCTAGGCGTTGATATTGATAGTCATGCATCAAATTTAGAAATATCTTCGAGTTCAAATATGGCTAAAAGTATTGGTACAGTTTTTGAGCTTACCAAAGCTATGGAATTAGAGGTCAAAAACTCCCTGGTGGGAGATTAATTTCGGACAACAAAAAGCGAAAGAAAAAATCAAGTAGAAATTCAACAGGTGGCCGTAAATCAGCTATTGATGCACTTGGCGATGTTAAAAAATTACAAAAAAGATCTAGTTTTCAACCTAGTGAATCCGAAACTTCAGCGTCTTTCGGAAGCACAAGAAAATCTGTAGGCTCTGATGATACTCTTAGTGATGAACGAACAGGAGGAGATTTAAAATGGTTCGAAAAAGCTCAAGATGCAAAGATAGATAGTGTAGAAACACGGCTGGGAGCTCAAACCACAGAAATGATTTTAGAACTCAAAGGTACAATAAATGAAAAATTATCAACCATTAAAAGTGATAGTTCAAATCATACCACTAATACAATAGTAACGATTATTGTCGGGTTCATTGTTGCCTTTTTAGGATTCTATTTTTCAGCTATTGGGGTGATTGAAAAAAATGTAGAACATACTATTTCTGAAAAAATTCACAAATTAGAAGATCGTATCATAGTAGTAGACGAGGAAATAAATAAATTAAAGCACCAACACACCTTAGATAACAAATCCAATGTTAAAGTCGGAGATCCATAATGATTAGGCCTAACAAGATACAAGGAGAATAAATGATTACATTTCAAGAACAAACAACATTTGATAGCGAATCAGACAACCTCATTTTCTTTGCTGTCTATGAGGACAAAATAATTCCCTGTCATGTTTCAACTGAAGCAATTGATGACGTTGATCCAAGTAATGAATCTAATACAAAAAGAAAATTTGAAGACAATCGTATTGTTTTTGAAGAAATTGCCAAGAAAAAGATTTTAGATGGTGCTTTAAAGCTATTTATATCCACAATGGACCTACCTTAAGCATGGAATGAATCTATGAATATTGAAGTCATAAAAATTTTAGCAGCTATTTTTAGCATAGTAGGCTCAGGCATTCTCGCATTCAGAGTTACTGGAATACTCACGGCACTTTCTTTCGTTGTTGATGCTCATGAAGCAAATATTCAGCAACTAATGCGGCTACCAACTTAAAGCGGGACAATTTGTAGGGTGGGCAATGTCCACCATCAATGGGCGATCGCTTCAAACTGCATAGATTGGTGGGCACAGCACACCCTACTGCAACTCCTTGAGATTACAAGGTGTCCCGCCTTACGTT
>JAUWOS010000130.1 GCA_030611985.1 Desulfobacterales bacterium
AAAACAATTCCCGAATTTTGAAATAAACTCTGTTTCTCAAAAGAGACTCTTCAATAAAGCCATTTTTTTAGATAAGTTGGGGAAGTTATTTTGTCCACGTTCCTAAGCATATTCCATCTCACGGCAATCAAAGGAATTTAAGCTGGGGATGGACAGCGGTTATATGGTTGGCTTACGTCCTGTCAGAAGGAGATCATCGTAAAGTCGCCTTACGAAAATATGTGTATGGAATGAAGAATACATTAGAGCAAGTTACGGAAAAGAAAGTAGATGAACTTGATTTTACAGATGACAGACTGACTATTCTTCTAAGACATTTCAGTAATAGAAAATGGTGGATTAAAATAGAAAATGATTTAAGCAAAAATTCCATAGAGGTATATGATCTGCCAAAAAACATCGTCAGATGTGATGCTACAACTGCATCGGGTTACCATAAACCTGTCGAAGGAGGGATATTTCAATTCGGCAATAGCAAAGATGACCCTAATCGCCCACAGATAAAAATAATGACAGGCTCTCTTGATCCCCTTGGAATGCCGTTAGCTACTGATGTAGTTTCAGGAGAAAATGCCGACGATAAATTATATGTACCGGTTATAAATCGCATTAACTCTGTTCTTAAAAAGTCCGGGGTTCTTTACGTAGGAGATTGCAAGTTAAGTTCTTTTGACAACCGTATACATATTAAGGGATGCAAAGGACACTATTTGTGTCCTTTGCCTAATACAGGCGAAACAGCAAAAAAAATGGATGGCTGGATAGAAAAAGGTATCTTGTTGGACAAAAAAGATAATTTGATAAGATACACGGTAATCAACGATAAGAACAAAGAAGAACTGAAAGCAAAAGGGTATGAGATAAAACGTCAACAATCAGGGTTTATAAATGAAAAAGAGAAAAAATGGACAGAGCGCGTATTGATCGTAAACTCTCCAGCTTATGCAAAACAAAAAGAAAAAGGATTGGAAAAACGTCTGCAAAATGCTGAAAAAAAGATATATGCTTTAACACCTGCAAGAGGCCGTGGCAAAAGACAGATTGCAGATGAATCTAAATTGATCACAGCCGTAGAATCAATTCTAAAGAAACACAAGGTAGAAGGTTTTTTAAGTTATGATTACAAGAAAGAGGTGGAGACCAAAACCGGCTATGTCGGAAAAGGCAGAGGCAGCGCAAGCAGAGAACAGAAAACCACGGAAAAGATCCGATATCAAATTACAAATGTCAGCAGAAATAAAGAAAAGATAGAAAATGAAATTAAAAAGTACGGCTGGAAAGTCTATGCAACTGATGTATCCAGGAAAAGACTTGGTTTTATTGATGCAATGAAATGCTATCGTAAGGAATACAGAGTTGAACGTATATTCAACATGTTAAAAAGTCGATTAAATATAGCGCCATTTTTTGTCAAAAGAAATGATCAGGTTAAAGGCATAACCCATTTTCTAACATTAGGAGTAAGGGCTCTTACCTTAATTGAATATGTAGTCAGACGTTCTCTGAAAAAAGACAACAGCAAGTTAGAAGGTTTACATCTGGAGAATCCCAAGAAATTAACCAACATCCCAACAAGTAAAAAACTTCTAACAGCTTTTTCAAAGATCACTTTAACAATAATTGAATCAAAAAATAGCGTGGTAAAACACCTGACACCTCTGTCACAATTGCAAATTAATATTTTAAAACGACTGGGTTTGAATGCTGTAAACTACACTAAACTGGAAATTGAACAAAGTGTGAATATTTTAAACGAATGAGAAGATATTATGGTATGATAGTTATATTTTTATATCTATGAGATTCAAATTTGACAAAAATGAAAGCGAACTGTTGAGAAAAAATGCAAAAAGAAAAATTGGATTTGAAGAAGCGCAGGAAATTTGGAACCATTACCACATTATTGATCAGCGCTCTGATGATCCTGAACAATATCGTGCAATAGGTTGGATAAATTACGATTATACCTTTAGCTCCTGTGCATCTCTCTAACTATTTAAAATTAAAGGTGAAAAAGACTATTGCTATAAAAATTGGATTAATCATGCCAATACTACAGCAGTATTGACCTTCAGAGGCAATCATGCTTGTTCTGCAGGAGTAAAGTATGTAATCAGTGGGTAAATGGGCGGCTCTATTCGATTATTTTTGAAACAAGACAGAGGATGAAGCAGGCGAATACATTCACCTTGTAACGCTCTGGAAGGCAACCAAACAAGAAAGGCAAGCTTATGAAGAAAGGATTTAAAAAAGTTACCGCTGATGAAATTGAGGATATGGCAGATAATGGTAAAGATGTTTCTCAATTTTTCACAAACGAATTTGAAATAAAACCGCCTGAAAAACAAAAAGTATAACGAGTTAATGTGGATTTTACTTTTGATATGCTTCAAGAGCTTGATAAATTAGCAGTGGAATTAAACATCAGTCGGCAAGCTGTAATTAAATCTTACCTACGGCATGCTCTTGATCAGCATTATGTGGCAGTAAAAAGGAGACAGCCGTGAATTTACCATGGATCGGATATTATCATTATGAAGATGAAAAGATATTTCCGGAAATTAACGAATATCATAAATGGTATAAACAAAGGACAGGCGCGCCGGATTATCAATCTTCAGATAAGGTGGGAATATTTTTTCCCCGCAGTCTGCTGGTAAAAAAAGATACTGATCTAATCAATCTCCTTATCAGGAACCTGGAAAAAAGAGGGATATTTCCTGTTCCTGTTTTTGCGCAAAAAAAGGACTACGGGGGCGAGGGTTGTCCTGATGCAGAGACAGGAATCAGTCTTTTAAAAGGAGTTGATCTTGTTATTAATTGCGAGTCATCTTTTCTCCTTCCGATCCCTATCGGGGAGGAGGCCGGATCGACCATTCTGGAAGAGCTTGATGTTCCGATCATTCAATCTGTTTATTCCAGTTCATGGACCGAAGAAGAATGGAGAAAAAGCCCGCAAGGTCTGCATCCGTCCAATCAGATATACTGGGTGGCGCAACCGGAGTTTAACGGAACCATTGAACCGGTTATTATCAGCGCAAGAGATGAAAAGAGTGAGGACGCATACGGTTTAAGAAAACCGATTCCTGAACGGGTTGATTTTCTGATAGATAGAGTCTGTGCCTGGCTGAAACTGGGAAAGCTTTCCCCTGCCGATCGAAGGGTTACGTTTCTTCTTCACAAGAATCCGTGCGCAGGCGTTGAGGCCTCTGTTGCCGGAGGATCGGGGCTTGATACTCTGGAAAGCGTAGCAAGAGTTATGCATGAAATGCAAGATAAAGGATATATGATTAAGAATTGCCCTGAAAACGGCAAGGAATTAATAGATATTATTATGGACCGGAAGGCAATCTGTGAATTTCGCTGGACCACAGTGGATGAGATCGTAAAAAAAGGCGGGGCCATAGAGCTTATTGATCTTGTTAAATACAATCAATGGTTTAATGAGTTTCCGCAGGCAGCAAGAGAAAAAGTAATTGACGGCTGGGGAGAACCGCCTGGCGAAGGCATGATATATAATGGCAAGATAGTGGTTACAGGTGTGAATTTTGGAAATATCAATGTGCTGGTTGAGCCTAAAAGAGGCTGTTACGGAGCAAGGTGTGATGGTCAGGTATGCAGGATTCTTCATGATCCAGACATAGCTCCAACCCATCAATGTCTTGCCACCTATAAGTGGGCGCAAGAAAATTCAGATGTGATTATCTCGGTAGGGACTCACGGATACATAGAATTTTTGCCAGGCAAGGGGGTGGGGCTTTCCAATGAATGTTTTTCTGAAATTATTGTCGGCGACAAGCCCCATTTGTATATTTATACGGTAAAGAATAATTCTGAAGGCATCCTTGCCAAGCGCAGAGCTTATGCCACACTTGTTGACCACATGGTTCCGATCATGCAGCCGTCAGGTCTATATGATGAGCTGGAAGAAATGGAAGAACTTTTGAGACAATACTTTCATGCAAAAAACCTGAACGAAGAAAACAGGAAAGAAGTTATTCTTGATAAAATTCGTGACCTGGCGCAAAAAACAAACCTTATTGACAAGGAAAAGGAGCTGACCACAGATCTTTTGATTGAGCAAATTCATGGGAAGCTGAACCTGTTTCGCGAGACCCAGATCAAGGACGGGATGCATATCTTAAGTCAAACTCCTGATGAAGATCAAACAGCAAATATGCTTGTTTCTATCATGCGTTTTGATGGAGAACGACCGTCTATAAGAAGATTGATCCTGGAGCTGATGGGTTATCGATATGAAGAGGTCATTGGGGATAAAGGAAAGATCATTGGAGAAATCACTCATGGAGAACTTCTTGACAGGAGTACCAAACTTGCTTTTGAGCTGGTAAAACAGGGATTAAAAGATATCACGGGACTCAGACAGAATATACTTGAGGCGCTGGAGGCGCTGGAGATAAAAAATAAGGATAAAATTGACGCTCTGGTTGAGTTGATTACCTGGGCCAAAGAGACGCTTGCCCCAAAACTTGAAATGACATCAAGGGAAATTCCGCAACTGTTAAGGGGGATTGACAAGAAATATATTGAACCTGGGGCATCGGGTCTTTTGACAAGAGGAAAGATAGATGTTCTTCCCACCGGAAGAAATTTTTACAGTGTGGATACAAGAGCAATTCCCACCAGGGCAGCCTGGGAGGTCGGGGTCAGAATGGCAAACAATCTTCTTCATAAATATCTCCATCAGGAGGCAAACTATCCTGAAAATGTAGGCATGGTTTTATGGGCTATCGACACTTACAGGGCTGATGGAGAACAGATTGCCCAGATACTCTATCTTATGGGCGCAAGACCCGTCTGGACCGAATCAGGAATTGTCACTGGGACTGAACCTATTGCCTTAAAGGAACTCAAAAGACCGAGGATAGATGTGACAATCAGAACAAGCGGCATATTTCGGGATACTCTTCCCCATCTGATAGCGCTCATTGATGAGACTATAATCAAGATTGCCTCTTTAAATGAACGGGAAGAATATAACTATATAAAAAAACATGTAAACGAATACAAGAAAAAGGAAATATCAAAAACCGCAATATCGTATGATGAAAAAAAACATGATGAAAAGAAAGTAGATCGCGAAGCAACATATCGTATTTTCAGCGCTCAGCCGGGCGCATACGGCGGCGGAGGCGTAAGCCTGATGATTGCGGCAAGCGCCTGGGAGACAATTAACGATCTTGGAGAGCAATATATAGAAAAAGGTGGTTATGCATACGGGAAAGGCATCTGGGGAAAGGTGTCTCATAAACAGTACGCGGATCGACTCAGCACGGTGGATGCGACATTCCACAAACTTGCTTCCGACGAATCGGACCCTCTTGACTGCTGCTGTTTTTATGACTTTCACGGCGGGATGTATGCTGCGGTCAAAACAGTCTCAGGACATGAGCCAAAGGTCTACTGGGGCGATACCAGTAATCCTCAGCAGCCGGAAACCAGGGATATGAAGGATGAAATGGAAAGGATAGCCCGCACAAAACTGCTTAATCCAAAATGGATCGAAGGAATGAAACGTCACGGGTACAAAGGGGCAAGCGAAATATCCAAACGCGTCGGCCGTGTTTACGGTTGGGACGCGTCGGCTGAGGTTGTTGCTGATTGGATATTTGATGATATTGTAAAGACCTTTGTCATGAATGACGAAAACCGCAAATTTTTTGAAGAAAATAATCCATGGGCAATGGAAGAAATGGCAAGAAGACTTCTTGAGGCGGAAAAACGGGGAGTCTGGAAGGCAGATTCGGATGTATTGGCAGAATTACAGAACCACTATCTTGAAATCGAAGGATGGATGGAGGACAGGATAGAGGATGCAGAGGGAGACTTTCAAGGCGGCAGCGTCGATGTAATAACAAAAAAAAGTAACCGTTCACGGGAGAATCGGTAGCACAACAAGGCTACTTCCCAACATGTAAACTTTTACAGGTGCTGTAGATGTGCGTTTTCAGGGTAATCAACTATAGTTTTGCTATGTTGGTTGCCTAAGAAAACGTGCATATGCAGTGCCTGTGAACGCTTACGAATATAAGTAACCCTGAACCTCTTATGACTGATCTTTTTATACATAGCCTCATAGATACCTGGCAGATTGTGCCAAGAGTATTGATCATTATGTTTATCTCTTTGTATGTTTCCCAGATATTGATAGAAATCGGTTTTATAAAGAGATTGGAATTTATAGGCCGACCTCTTGTGCGACTTGCCAATCTGCCCAATCAGGCCGGTATCACGTTTCTTGCATCCTTCGGGTCTGTGCTTGCCGCAAATACCATACTTGCAAGACTTCACCAGGAAAAGAAAATAAACAGCAGGCAAACACTTCTCGCAGCCCTTCTTAACACAACCCCAGTCTATCTCAAGGAGACCCTTACGTATCATATCCCGATAATGATTCCTTTGCTGGGCGTTAAAGTAGGTCTCCTTTATCTTATGACATTTATTGTCTCGGGTATGTTCAGAACACTCTTTGTTATTATTTATGGAAGGCTATTGCTGAAAAGGTATGATTTACAAGAAGATTCGGTTGATCCGGATTCTGCAGATACGGCTGTAACAGTAAAGAGAAAATTCAACGAAATTCTTGTTCTGGCCTTTACGCGTCAGAAAAAGCTTTTTTTAAAAGTAAGCGCTACCTTTGTATTTACTACGTTCCTTATATTTATGCTTATCAATAACGGTCTTGTAACGGGATTGGTGGATTATGTAACGCCGTTGACGAATTTCTTTAAGCTTCCTCCATCCTGTGCCGTTCCGGTTGGGACCTACATGTTCAGCCCGTTAGTTGGGGCAACCTCTATCGGAGCTATGATAAAAGAAGGCATCTTGACGGATTTACAGGGAATTATAGCCTGTCTTCTCGGGAGCCTGTTGATGCTTCCGATATTTACCCTGAAGCATTCTCTTCCCAAATACACATCAATATTTGGCGTGTCGTTGGGATTAAACATTCTGCTGATCTCAACCGGCCTTGGAATGTTCAGCCGCGCAGTCTTTCTTCTTTTCTTTATGTGCATTAG
>JAUWOS010000077.1 GCA_030611985.1 Desulfobacterales bacterium
AGCGTTCACAGGCACTGCATATGCACGTTTTCATGGCAACCAACATAGCAAATCTATAGTTGATTGCCCTGAAAACGCACATCTACAGCACCTGTAAAAGCTTACATGTTGGGAAGTAGCCTTGTTGTGCTACCGATTCTCCCGTGAACGGTTACAAATAATTGTAAGCGTTGATAGATTCACGATTCAGAGGTTTATAATTGCATTTCTTTTGGTTAAAATTTGCGTCCTCTGGTGCGGAATTATTATCAGGTTGTTAATAACGCAACAGTAAACACTCATTTATCCCATCATATTGAATTCATTAAGCATAAAATGGAAACTTCTATACTGTCAAGCTATCAGCTATCATCTGAGCGCTCTTAATCTGTCTGAAACATCCCTTGTTAATTCAAGCACCTTCGTTGCATGGTCAAAGCTCAATGAGCCTGTTCCGCAACTTGGAGTTATGAGAGACTGAGCCAATATTTTTGACATATCAATGCCGAGAGCCTCAATCTTGCCGGCTTCAGACTTCCACCTCGCCACCAGTGAATCGGTTGTCTCCTTTTCAATATCTTTGCTTCTTGATGTCGGCACAATTCCCCAGGCCAGGATACGCCCTGCTTCGATAAATTTCTTAATTTGATCGGGATAAAGCATAAATTTGTCAAAAAAAGAATAAGCATCAAAGCTGATTATATCGACAGAAGATTCCAAAACCAGCGACCAGTCCGCATTTGCGCAAACATGTATTCCTGCAAGACCTCCTTCTGAATGTACGGCTTCAATCACTTCTTCAAAGCACTTTGCTACTTCATCGCGTGATATGCTTATAAACGCAGATGAACCAAACCCGGCAAGCGCTGGTTCATCGAAAAAAATAATAACAGGATGTCTGAATTTTGAAAGTCGTTTTACCTGCCATTTTGCTTTCATGGCAATCAGCTTTACAGCCACATCTCTTAGATGCTCGTTATAAAAAATAGCCTTTTCATTTTGATCCTTTACGCTTGTGGCAAAAGTTATCGGACCTGTTATTTGACCTTTCACTGCAACTGGAGGATTGGCAAGGGTTTTTATATGTTGCATGAACTCAAAAAAACCCATGGCGGTATCAATTGTAAGGGCAAACCTTGAATTTAAAAGATCAGTCGTTCCTTCAGCTACAGCCATGTAAGCTTCATAGAACTTGAGAAAATTATCGTCAAAATTCTTATCGGATGTATTTATAAAAGCCTTTTCTTTTTCAATTACAAGGCCGGGCATACCAGGCAGAAACTGCGCAATCATACCCTCTTCTTTATAAACAGGAAGCTGAACCCATAATGGAATTTCAGGGGTATGCTTAAGAACAAGCTTTATAGCTTCTACATGGTCATTCATTGGAAGGCTTCCGATCAAAACCGGAAGACTGTTTGCCTGAAAATTTTTCATTGTAATTCAAGCTCCTTTTGCTTTTTTTGTAATGGTTTGAGCTCTAAACTATCACAAGCAAAGTATTGTTACAAGACTATAGATGTTTTTCGCCTTGAAATACTCTGTAATAGATTGACACTTAAACAAGCGGGTGGTATATAGTGTCTGAATAAAAACCCCGTTCAGACACGATTTTGAATTTTTGGTTTTGAATTTTGAATTAAAAAAGAAAGCAATCTCAGCGATTTGTAAATCTCTAAGCAAAATTTAAAAATCATATTTTGGGGTTTTCGTTCAAGCGCTATATATACTAACATTGAGTTTTTGAGCGAATCTTTAGTGAATAACTCTACGGTCCTGAGTTCTCCAAAATTTCTGAACCATAATCCAATAACCCTTGAGGTCATTAGTTTTGCGAACTTATTTTTTGACCAAGTCCTTAAGAACTGCAGAGAAGATAAGGAACGTGGACGAAATTATTTTGTCCACGTTCCTCAATATCAGGAGGAATATATGTTTGGAATTGGAATGCCGGAACTTATAATTATACTTGTTATTATAATGATTATTTTTGGGGCGGGGAAGCTTCCTGAAATAGGTGCGGGCGTAGGCAAAGCGATAAAAAATTTTAAAGGCGCAACTATGGATGAAAAAGATGAAAAAAAAGAATCCGGTAAGATTGAGGAAGGCGATAAATCCTGATGTTTCTTTCCGGACGGACAACTATTTACGTTCGTTCTTTTGTTCGCACGCCGTTCCCGGTTTCTTCCCGGTTTCTTTAACGGTTTCTTTGATAGTATTGTATATATTTTCAAATGTTTCATTAAAACCGGCAGGAGAAAGCCTTCCGAGTTCAATGAATTTAACAACTATCTCTTTGGTTGCTCTGAGAATCTGTTCATCAATAGAAGCCATTTGCGATGCCTTTTTTTGTAAGCTTTTACAGGCACTGCATATGCACGTTTTCTTAGGCAACCAACATAGCAACACTATAGTTGATTACCCTGAAAACGTGCATATGCAGTGCCTGTAAAAGCTTACGTGTTGGGAAGCAGCCTTGTTTGCTACCAGTTTTCCCGTGAACGCTTACATGCTGGGAGATAGCCTTGTTTGCTATCAGTTCTTCCCCGTGAACGGTTACAATTTTTTATGTAAGTTATTTTAATTTACCAGATAATAGCAGAAAAAGACCGCTGTGTCAACGCTCTGTTGCAGGCTTTTTGTGTTTTGAGGATTTCAAGAGGATTTCAAGAGGATTTCAAATAGAAATGAATACAGTAAAGAAAGCAGACGCTTTAGGAACATCCGAAAAAAGTGTTACCTGCAATATAGATAATCTGGATAAAGTTAAAAGAGACGTTCTCCAAACTATAAAGTACAAATATAGCGATCAGAGAAATATTGATATTGTAATACAGCAGCCGGAGTTTACATCTGTATGTCCTGTGACAGGGCTTCCTGATTTCGGATGCATAACAATAAAGTACAGACCAAATACAAAGCTTGTTGAATTGAAGTCACTGAAATTTTATTTACTACAATATAGAAATATCGGCATATTCTATGAGCATGTGGTCAATCATATTCTTAATAACCTTGTTGATATGCTTGAGCCTGAGCGGATGGAGGTTGTCGGAGATTTTACGGCAAGAGGTGGAATTACCACCAAAGTTACTGCTATATACGAGGAAAAAAATGAGGCTTCATAATTTTATAGTGCAAATCTGTGTAATTTTTGCTGTTTTAATTCCAATAATCACAGGATGTTCTTCTTTTTCCACCATAAAGAAAACAACAAAAAAGATAGTTCGCAATATTAAAGCTCCGGATGGCAACCTGAAAAAAAAGGTTGGAATCGCTTTTTTTGAAAACAAGACCCTCTATGTTGATCAAAATCTGGAAGAGATATTTCAAAACAATCTTGTTAAAACCATAGAACGGGAATGTTCCAACATCTTTTTTATAAAACCCGGTGATGCACAATATCCTGATTTTCTGGTTGAACTGCCGAAACAAGCAACAGGCCGACTTGATAACCTTGCTTTGGTAGAAGCGGGTAGACGGCTCGGTCTAAGCGCAATTGTAACAGGAGCCTTAACGGATATAAGAGAAAATGAAGAAAAGAGCGGCATTCTATGGTTCAAAGATACCCATAATTTTGTCCGGGCACAGATGATGATTGAAGTTTACGATACAGAAACAGGCGCAAAACTTCTTGATGAGAGCTATAAGCATGAAGTTGAGGTCGATAAATCAGAATTTGAGTCGATCGTAGCGAAAAAAAAGATTGTTATCCCGGCAATACTTGATGCCATTAAACAAATCGCAGTTGCTATGGGTGAAAAAATCTGTGATGTTGTCAACATCCAGCCATGGAAAGGATATATTGCTTCGGTTGACAAAGATAAGATTGTAATATCTTCCGGAAGAAAAGCAGGAATTATGCGTGGAGATGTATTTGAAGTCTATGACAACGGCAACATAATAGAAGGAGTGGGCGGTCGGCAATTCTTCAGGTGTGGAAATAAAACAGGAGAGATAAAAATAACCAAAGTATATCCTGACAGAGCTGAAGCTGTTTCTGTTTCATGTAAAGACATAAATGCGGGCAATGCCGTTAAAATAAAGAAATAAAACTATTTCGTTCTCGTTCCTTATTCAAACCCAAACCTGTTAAAGCTTACAAGTCAGGAAACAGCCTTGTTTGCTACCAGTTCTCCCGTGAACGGTTCCTTAAAAACTTACAGCTATTAAAAAAATCATGATATTTGAAAAAAAAAATAATCTTGTTGGTCTGGATATAGGCTCCAGGACTTTAAAGGCTGGTGAAATTGTAAAAACAAAAAAGGGGTACAGCCTGAAGAGCTTTGAGGTATTGGATATTTCGCCGGGGGCAATTGAAGAAGGGAGTATCAAGGATCCGGAGCATGTGGCAAATTCCATCCGCCAACTCTTTAAAACAAATAATTTAAAGGAACGAAATGTTGCTATATCAATCGGAGGCTACTCGGTTATTGTAAAAAAGATTAATGTTCAGAACATGCCCGAAAATCAACTTCAAGAATCTATCTATCTTGAAGCGGAACAATATATTCCATTTGACATCAGTGATGTTAATGTTGATTTCCAGATACTGGGAGAAAACGAAAACAACTCCGATCAGATGAGCGTGCTTCTTGTTGCAGCCAAAAAGGAAATGGTCAGCAACTACGCCGATCTTGTCCGGATGGCCGGGCTTCATCCCTGCATAATAGATATTGATGCTTTTGCGCTCCAGAATATCTTTGAAATTAATTATGACGTAAAAGATGAAAACCTTGCGCTAATTGATATAGGAGCCGACAAAACATCATTGAATATCCTGAAAAATAATCTTTCTATATTTATGCGTGATGTTTCGCTTGGATGCAGCCAGATAGACCAGAAGATAGTTTCGCTTGTCAATTGTTCTCTCGAAGAAGCCGAGCAGATTAAACACAGCAACCAGACAGACAGAATCTCTTCTGAAGATTTAAGAGAAATTGTTTCATCGGTAATAGCTGACTGGTGCGTTGAAATAAGACGAGCGCTTGACTACTTTTATTCTACATACCCCGATGATCAGATAAACAGGATTTTTCTTAGCGGGGGAGGGGCCAATGTTAAGGAGTTTCATCAACTTCTGGCCGTAGAAACATCTACTGAAGTGGAAATCATCAATCCATTTAAAAATTTACTTATAGATGATAAACGTTTTGATTCTTCACGCCTTGAACAGGTCGCGCCGCAAGCTGCTATTTGCATGGGTCTTGCTCTCAGAAAAGTTGATGACAAATGATACGAATTAATCTACTCCCATTTCGTGCAACACGCAAAAAAGAGAATGTACGCCAACAGATAATTATTTTTTTGCTCTCTTTTATATTCGCTGTTCTGATCATATTTTATTATAACTGGAAATTAAACGGCAAAATTCATACGCTCAATACCAGAATAGCCGATACAAAAACGGAAGTAACCAAGTATGATAAGATAAATAAAGAGATCACAAATATCAAAAAAAAGCTCGACATACTGAAAAAGAAAACAGATGTCATAAAAAATCTTGAGTCAAATCGCAGGGAACCGGTTCGTATTCTTGACACTATGACAAATATGATAATTCCGCAACGAATGTGGCTCACCAGTTTTGAAGTAAAAGATGCAGTTATCATGATTAATGGAATTGCTATAGATAACAAAACCGTTGCAGATTTTATGACCCGTCTTGAGGGTTCAAAGCTTTTCACCGGCGTAAATTTAAAGACCTTGAAACAACAAGGGGTTGAGAAAAATATAAATCTGAAAGGCTTTGAAATTACCTGCAACAGACAAAAAGTCGCCATAAACAAGGCGAAAAAATAATGAAAAAGATCGGCATCTCTTTAAAATCACTCGAACCATTCTTTGAAAAGGCAGGAAACCTTTCTAAGGTAAAAAGAATCCTGATATGCCTTGGAAGCTTCATAGTTCTTGCAGGATTGTTTGTATATTTCTTCTATCTCCCAAAATCAGATGAAATCAACAAGTTAACTCAAGAATGTGAAAAGCTTGATCAGCAACTTACCATGCTGAAAAACAAGGCAAAACATCTGGAGAAATACCGAAGTGATATTAAAAAAGCGGAAACACAATTCAAAATTGCCATGAAAGCGCTTCCCGACAAAAAAGAAATACCTTCTTTGCTGACCAATATTTCAGAATCCGGTCAAGAAGCAGGTCTGGAATTTTTGCTCTTTCAACCAAATCCTGAAATAAAAAAAGATTTTTATGCTGAAATACCTGTATCAATTAATGTTAGAGGCGGATATCACAATGTAGCGCTTTTTTTTGACAAGGTTGCAAGATTATCCAGGATCGTCAATATAAGAAATATTAAAATGTCCGCGCTCAAAGATGGCGGCAAACTAAACGCTTCATGTACTGCCGTTACATACAGATTTGTGGAAACTCCTACGGCAAAGGGAAAGACCGGCACGAAAAAATAGAAGTCGTAAAGAACGTGGACAAAAACTCAAAAAATATGGTTTTTTAATTTTCCTTAGAGCTTTACAACTCGCCAGGATTGCTTTCTTTTTAACTCAAAAATTCAAAACCAAAAACTCAAAACTGTGTCCGAACGGGATTTTCGTTCAGACACTAATTAATTCTCATGTTAATCCTCATAAATAAATACTCCTTAATAATTCGCAGCATAGCCTGTTTTATATGTATTTCTTCGCTTTTCATGGGCTGTGATGATCAAGACGAATTACCTCAACAGCCGGTGGTAATCAAAAAAAAGATAGTTGTTCAAAAGGATGTGGCATTAAAAGTCAAAAAGCCGGAAAAAATCAATACTTCAACTTCTGAATCAAAAATTGATGCCTTAAAAACTCTAACTCCCAATGTGTCCGATGCGCTGGACACTTCTGTTCAAGCGCCCGCAAACGACTTTTATGTTCCTGAAGGAAAGATTGATCCGTTTGCCAGGTTTGACGGAGATAAATTAGTCGATATGACTGACGGGGACGGAAAAGAACGTATTCCGCTTACGCCGCTCGAAAAGATAGATCTGGGCCAGTTGAAGCTTACAGGAGTAATTCGCAGTTCCAGCGGAAACAAAGCTATGGTTGAAGAGGCTTCAGGCAAGGGATATACAATAAAACGAGGCACACGCATCGGAATTCACTCGGGCATAGTAACAAAAATATTAAAGGATCGAATCGTTGTCGAAGAAGAGGTTGAAGACGTTTTAGGCAAGATAACTATTGATGAAAAAGAACTGAAACTTCAAAAGCCTCCCGGAGAATAATAGTATGAACTATAAGATCGCAAATAGGATCGCAAATAGGATCGCAAAATTGTCGGGGATTATACATTTTCAAAAACTTTTTCTGAAAAGTTACAGGGAACTTGTCATTATTGTGGTTTCGATGGCATTCTTTGCAGGATGCGCTGCCGGCACGGCAATTAAACAGACTGAAAAAGATATGAAAAAAGCCATTGAGTTCAGGGCTGTTACAGATATAAGCATCGCAGAGGATTCTGAATCAATCAACATATTAATTAAGGGAAATCGTGTTTTAGTTTATACTTCGGTCAAGCAGCCTTTTCCTCTGAGCGTGATTCTTTACTTTCCTGAAACAATTCTTGATAATGTCAAAAGAGAGCTTGCACCGAGCAGCAATATGATCGGATCAATTATCGGATCAATTAAAACTTCCGAACTAACTGAAAACGGACATATCGTCAAAATTGAAATTTCATTAAAAGAGGATGCGTCTTACAAAGTAATCAGCGAAGGGAAAAACCTTAAAGTATCATTCAAAAAGGCGCCTGAAATTTCACATTCCGCAATATCGCCTGCCCCTCCTGAGCCGGAACATCTGCCGGACAAGCCAGCAGTTGCAGCATACGAGCAGCCGGAACAAGAACAATCAGAAGCAGACATTTCAAAGCCCGCATTGATTAACCGGATAGATTTTTTAAGCGAAGATGCCGGCAGATCAACTATTATTGTTGGAGTTACAGCTCCGGTTAAACACAAGATAAGAAAGGTCACTGATAAAAAGCTGCAACTTGAATTATTTAATACAAGACTTCCTGATTATCGCAAACTGCCTTTGATCACCACGCGTTTTGAAAGCGCTGTTGATCGTATAACACCTGTTCAGACACTTGCCATGAAAAACATGTCAATGCTTGTAATTGAGCTGCGTGAAAGAGTGCCTTACTTTATTGAGCAAACAGATAAGCTTTTGCTTATCCATTTCGAAGCATCATCAATATCGCCCAAACCATTTGAAGAAGCCAAGCTTCCTGCCTGGAAAAAAATTCTTGCTCAAACCGCCCCTGAAATAGAAAAAAAAGAAGCAGCAAAAAAAACGCAAGGAAAGGTTGAGGAAAAAATATCTCGGCCTGAAAAAGTTAAAAAATATACAGGAGAAAAGATAGCGCTTGATTTTTATGATACGGATATTAAAAACGTGTTTCGCATTTTAATGGAGGTGAGCGGAAAAAATTTTGCAATAGATAAAAATGTAACCGGCAGGGTTACTCTGACCCTTGAAAAGCCTGTGCCGTGGGACCAGGCGCTCAGCCTGATACTGAAGATGAATCAGCTTGGTCAGACATCTGAAGAAAATATAATACGGATCGCCACACTTGAAACACTCAAGAAAGAAGAAAGCTTCAAACATGCCGAAATAACCGCAGCACAAAAAGCCAGAGAAGAGCAAAAAATCCTTGAACCGCTTATTACCGAATATATTGCCATCAACTATGCCAATGCAAAAACCGAAATGCTGCCGCATCTTCAAACAATAATAACCAAAGATCGCGGAAGCGTCACTGTGGATGAACGTACCAATCTGGTAATTATAACCGATGTGCCCGAAAAAATAGAACAAGCCAAAGCAATAGTTAAGCAGTTAGACAAGGTAACTCCACAGGTAATTATCGAAGCCAGAATAGTTGAAGCCAGCACTAATTTCTCAAGAGAAATCGGCACAGAGTGGAATATAGGGGGAGGCATTCAACAAGATGATGATCGTGCCGGAATAGGCCCGCAAAGAAGCTATGACGTCCTTGGAGGCACTTATGGCTATGATATGGCAATGAACTTTCCAGTTGCAGCCGTTAATCCTGCAAGTATAGGTTTTAATTTTCTCAGGATAGCAGGCACTCCGCTCTTGTTAAACGCAAAGCTGATGGCAATGGAATCAGAAGGAGAAGGGAAGGTAATCTCTTCCCCGAAGATTGTGACGCTCGACAACAAAAAAGCTGTAATCAAGCAGGGATTACGTTATCCATATATTAAAATGGACGAAGCCGGCAATCCTACAACGCAGTTTGAAGACATTGACCTTTTACTGGAAGTTACGCCGCACGTTACTCCTGACCGACGCATTTCAATGATCATAAATATTACAAAAAAAGACATTGGAACTTTATACGAAGCCGGACGATCGTTTACCACCAAAGAAGCGAGTACGGAACTTTTAATCAATGATGGAAATACAGTTGTCATCGGCGGCATAATAAAAACAACAAATCAATTTGGCAGTCAAGGAGTTCCCTGGTTATCAAAAATTCCTATTCTTGGCTGGCTTTTTAAATCACAGTCTAAGTCCAGAGACAAAGAAGAGCTATTGATATTTATTACACCCAGAATAGTCCATCTTGAACAGCGTGATTTGATTGAATGAATAAGGAATGTGGACGAAATTGTTGCGATCTGTGCAGTTAGCTTTTAGATAAAACTGTTCAACATCCTCTTTACCTCATTAATCTGTTGATTAAGTTTGCCCTCTAGTTACTATGCTCTGCCTGGGAATGCGTTATAAGAGGCTCTGCCATTTCGTGGCAGAGCCACAAAAATTGCGTTACAAGGCAGAGCCTTGTAACGAGGGGAAAATCAATACTGCTCGATTAATCTTTCCTGCGCTAAATACTTTTGCATGGAGGAAATTATGTCATTCAAGCTCAAACCACAGTTTACTTCTGAAGATTATCTGACTCTTGAACGGAAGGCCGAGTGCAAAAGTGAGTATTTTAATGGGGAAATATTTGCGATGGCAGGAGCGAGTCCACAGCATGTTCTCATTGTGACGAATGTTGTGGCCGAACTTCGTGGTCAACTGAAAACCCGTCCCTGCACCGTATATTCGACAGATCTGCGCTTGAAGGTAAGCGCTACCGGTTTGCATACTTATCCTGATGTCATTGTAGTATGTGGCGAGCCCCAGTTTGATGACGATCACAAAGACACACTACTCAATCCCACGCTGATCGTTGAAGTACTATCGGAGTCAACCAAAAACTACGATCGCGGCGCAAAATTTGAGCAGTACCGCATGATAGAATCCTTTGTCGAGTATGTGTTAATCGCGCAGGACAAGCGCCACGTAGAGCATTTTGTCCGACAGCCCGACAACCGCTGGTTGCTTTCAGAAACAAATCGCCTGGAAGACACCCTCGAACTGAGTTCTATTGCCTGCAATCTCATGCTCACCGAAGTCTATGACAAAGTTGAATTGTTGGCTTAAAGTGGCATATCTTGTAAATTCAAGGGAACATGGCTTGATGGATGGATGAATCATCTATAGTGGTGGACATCATAGATGGGTCAAAGATTATTTCAATTCTTCACAATAATTTCCATCAATTGCTTGAGATTCAAGGTTTTCCATTTGATCTATAGGGAGTACGGGCAATGAAGAAACTGATTTTTTACTATTAAT
>JAUWOS010000019.1 GCA_030611985.1 Desulfobacterales bacterium
CTGTCAAAAATATAGAGCGATATTATAGAATCAAATGTAGTGCCCTTTTTAAAAATATACTCAGAAGTGTTTTGAAGCTGGAAAGTTCGAAAATAACCGGAAAGGCGGTGGTAGCCTATAAAGCGAAGATAATGGAGAATACGTTTGGAGTTTTTAACAAGCAGCCCTTGCTTAACAAGAAGCTCAAGCTGCTGGTCAATATTTAAAACCGGTTTTTCGTAACGCTGATAGATTTCAGACATAAAAAACCCGCCGAGGTGCGCATTCAATGGAGAGGCGTGGCGGGTGTTGTTATAAACACTATACCATCTACCTCGCCTAATTTGTCAAGAATAATTTAACTAAATTTTATTGCATAATCTAATTTAATCCACGCCCTCATAAAAGAGGGCGACATTTCCTTTCAATACTTCATTTTTATTGTTTCAATCCACACCCTTCGCTTACAGTAGCTTTTTTTGCGTATGAGTGACACTCAATTTGAGTAATAAAACTATACATCATTTTTATTGAAAGTTAAGTTATAAAATATAACCTTTTCTTTAGCACGCGGACCCGTTCGCTTTCGGTCAGCAACAGGCACTGCATATGAGTGTTTTCAGGGCAATCAACTTATTATATTATAGGTGTGTATGTTGGTTGCACTGAAAACGTGCATATGCAGTGCCTGTGAACGCTTACGATTTTTTCTGGTACGTCCGGCAGGATTTGAACCTGCGACCTACGGATTCGAAGTCCGGCGCTCTATCCAGCTGAGCTACGGACGCTTGCAGACATAAATGGGGTGAGTGAAGGGGATTGAAGCCTCGACAACCGGGACCACAACCCGGCGCTCTACCGACTGAGCTACACCCACCATAAATTTTATTTGGCGTCCCCAAGGGGATTTGAACCCCTGCTGCCGGCGTGAAAGGCCGGTGTCCTGGACCAGGCTAGACGATGGGGACGCATGGTAAGACGTTTTGCATAACTGCTATTTTTCGTGATGCGGCATCAGATTTCAGATTTTAACTCTCAATATATTCTTCCGATTAAAATCTTCGCCTTCCTTGCCTGAAAAAAAATGTCACGTTCTGCAAAGGTGTCTCATGATATCATGGTGGGCCGTGCGCGGCTCGAACGCGCGATTCTCTGCTTAAAAGGCAGATACTCTACCAACTGAGTTAACGGCCCTTGAAAAATTTAGCTTTTAACTATAAATTTTGTTCTTGTCAATAAAATAATTTTAAATTACATAATATCTGAACAAAAAAATCATGTTCAGGCAAAATCTGAATATCACTTTTCGGGCTACCAACTTAGGAATGTGGACGAAATAAAGAACATGAACGAAATAATTAGTATCTGAACGAAAACCCCGAAATATGGTTTTAAATTTTGCTTAGAGATTTCCAACTCGTTGAGATTGCTTTCTTTTTAATTTAAAATTCAAAACCAAAAATTCAAAATCGTGTCTAAACGGGGTTTTCGTTCAGACACTAATCAGCAACCACCTGTAAAAAAGAACTTTTTACAGGTACATGAAAGAAATATTATGTATCGTTTTTTTATTAAACAACCGAAACTTGCCGGTCAAAAATCAGTTATCACTGGCAGTGATGCAAAACATATAAAAAATGTATTGCGATTGAAACCTGGGGATAAGATAGAGCTTTTTGACGGCAAAGGTTTTGTGTACAAAGCCGAGATAACAAGTTTATCTCCAGGCGATGTTGAAGTGTCGATAATTTGCAGTTTTTCCTCAGCAACTGAATCGCCTGTTCAAATTATAGTAGCACAAGCTCTTTTAAAGAACAGAAAAATGGACGGTCTTGTCAGGCAGCTTACAGAACTTGGCATAACAAAGTGGATACCCTTTATTGCAAAACGATCTGTTCCCAGACCGGACAAAAAACAACTTGCAGCTCGCGCGAAAAGGTGGGAAAAAATTGCGCAAGAAGCTCCCAAACAGTGCAAAAGAAGTCAAATTATGGAAATAGGCTCAATGGCATCCTTTGAAGATGTGTTAAGCCTCGGAAAAGAATATAATCCGAAAATTGTTTTCTGGGAAAATGAATCAAAACCTGTAAATTCCACGCTTTCACTACAGCATGACGGTCATTTTAATAAAATTTTAGTTGTGCTGGGACCAGAGGGCGGTTTCACCTCAGAAGAAATCAAAAGAGCCATAGCCGGCGGGTTTGTTACCGCCTCTCTCGGTCCCCGTATCTTGAGAGCCGAAACAGCGACAATTGTGGCATGCGCTTTGCTCCAATATATTTTTGGAGATCTGGGAACAAAAAATTCTTGACAAAAATTAAAGCTTTTAATAAAAGTACAAGCTTAATTTATCTCTTTAAGCCGAGGTAGCTCAGTCGGTAGAGCAGTGGACTGAAAATCCGCGTGTCGGCAGTTCGATTCTGTCCCTCGGCACCAATAAAATAAAGGGTTTACAACATTGCAGCTTGTAAACCCTTTTTTCTTTTTGTGGTTTTATCCCCGTTTTGTCCTCACTTTTTTAATACATATCCCATGTTCCAGCCTGGTAATAATCTTGAAGAACCGGATTTAATTGAGTATTGACTTTAATTTTATCCATCTGATTCGGTTCAATTATTCCTTTGCCGAAATGGGTCATCGAAACCATAGCGTCGTTGTTGAGAAAACGGGTTTTAAGACTGTCAAAGTTTATATCCAGTACCCTCTGTTTCAAAGTTTGTTCGTCCATTGCCCCGGCTTTCACCCCCAAAACCCAGCCCCATTCACCCATGGTTGGAATCTGATTGTGATAGGCCATGGAGGTGAATCCTGCCTCCTTGATTGTTTTAATAATGCACAAGAAAGCCTGCCTGGAAAAATATGGGCTGGTTGCCTGGGTAACCATGACCCCGCCCGGTCGAAGATGTCGGGCTGCCAACCGGTAAAAATTTACGCAATAAAGGTGCATCAAGTCAATTGAGTCCGGATCGGGCAGGTCAATGATAATAGCTCCATAATAGTGGTTATCTTCTTTAAGGAATGTCCCTGCATCCTGGTTGACTATCTTTAGCCGTGAGTCATTCATTGAGGTCTTGTTGATATCGACCAACGCCGGATGTTTGGCAGCCAGATCAGTCATGGTTCGATCCAGGTCTACCAGGGTAATTGATTTTACGTCAGGGTATTTCAAGACTTCCCGCAGAGCCAATCCATCGCCACCCCCCAGAATGAGTATTTTTTCCCGATCGGCTGAAAGTTTCATGGCCGGATGAACAAGTGGCTCGTGGTATTTTTCTTCGTCAAAGCTGGAAAATTGCTCCTGGCCGTTGATAAACAGCCAGTAATATTGTTTCCATTGTGTTATCACGATTTTCTGATACGGAGTCTGCTGAGCATAAATAATCTTGTCTTTGTATTGACGCTGCTCGCCGTATATGATGATCGGTTTGGCCATGACAGTTAGAAAAATCAGGAAGAGAGAACAAGCGGCAAATGCAGAAATTACCACCTTTTTCCTTTTAATAAGATGAAAGAAAGACCACAAAAGGAGTGAGGCTACAAGAAAGTTGATGACACCCAGGATAATGGGAGTATAGGTCAAACCAAGATAGGGTAATGCAAAGAAGGCAAAGAACAGACCTCCAAAAAGCGATCCATAATAATCTTTCTCCATTACAGAGGCAATATTGAATCTCAGCTCTTCATGAGCTTCGTTAAGTCTCGCAACCAAAGGAATCTCAAAGCCTATCAAGGCGCCGATGACCATGGCTATAAGATAGATGACAAGATCGATATGAGCGGTGTATGCAGCCAGGCCATAAGTAAGGACTGCTGAAGATGAACAAAGTATGGAGAGACTGAATTCAACAAGAACAAATGTGTCCAGCAACCTGTGCCTGAAGACCCTGCTCAACCGGCTGCCCAGACCCATGGCAAACAGCATCAACGACATAACAATGGTCCATTGGAAGACAGCATTGCCGATAAGATAGGTGGCCAGAGTAGACAGGACGAATTCAGCTACAATGCCGGCGCAGCCGGTGGCAAAAATAGCTATTTTCAGAACAAGACTTATGTGAAACATTTTGTTCTATGGGACAGGAAAGACATATCTTTCACTATATGCACCAGTAGATAATGAAAGCTGCCGCAATGTAAGAAAATGCCTCAATATACGCAGCGCCCACATTGGGCTTTTCCTGCCTGGCGATTTCATCTGTGAGATTGACTGTGGGCAGAAGAACTTTGTCTGTAAGCAGACGGATCAGTGGAAGCAAGACGAGCCCCAGAGCGGTATATCCAAGATAGTCAGGCAGATTTGTTGCCCAGGATTCAAAGTCACTCTCTGCGGCCAGGCCGACAACGATTCCGATGGCGACCATGGCGCCCGCAAAACTCACGCCTGCGGCTACGTTATCTTTTTCGATCTCGTCATGAATATTATACGGGGTTATAAGATTGTAGATCAACCCGGCCAGGAGCAAAATGATCTGGCCGATAGCCCAGAAAACAACTACAGTCCAGATATTTCCCCCCTTGCCCTGAACCGAACCGAAAATAATCAGACCCGAGGCAATGCTTATTCCAGCTAAAACCACTCCGGTGCCCTGATTCTGATCCCTTATCAGCTCTTCACTGACTTTAAATCTAAACAGGATCAGTTTGTCACAAATATACCAGGAGGCATTGACAAGGATGATGCTTAAAAGGCCATAGATGCACATATCTATAAGGTCGTCAATAATACCGATGCCGGGTCCGACCAGAGTCCCGCCAATAGCCAGAACCAAGCCAAAATAATAACCTGCCATGGCGAGAGCCAAGGCGGCGTTGTCTTTTTCGACTATCTCAAAGTTGAGTTTGTATTCCCTGTGCAGCAGATCGTTGATTATCTTGCCGATGAATAACAGGACGTAAAATGCGACAATCAGGATCAAGCCGGTAATAATGGTATCAAGCTTCATAGACTATTTCCCCCAGCTACCGCTCCGACCGCGGGCGCTTGTCCGGGTACGACCGATGCGTTGATTGACCTTGTCGGAAAAAGAAGCCTGTCGTGTCCGTGTTTTGGACATTTGCCTGGAGTAGAAATTCGGCTTCTGTTTTTTGGTCAGAGATCCATTGGTGCCATATTCTTTGTTGTGACCGTAATAAGGTCGATTTTGCGTGCGGGATCCAGTGTAAGCAGTATAGTGATTACGGTAAATAGGATTATGTCCCAGCAGGGAAGAGATGAAGTGATATTGCCCGTAAAAGACCCAGAACGACTGGCCAGATGAATTTGTGTTCCATCGTCCATACCGCGTATTGCCAACATACTCATAACCGGGCGGCCCGATATCCTTACTCTCTTTTCCATCTTTCTTAACCCAGATGGTCATACCAAGGAAAGAAGCATTTTGCTTAAAATAGTTTTCAGGAACTTCCAGCCAATCAGTTTCCGTTGCCTTGTCTTCAGTAATTATACGATACTTATGATAATGAGTCTTGAATAAGTTGCCCTCTTCCTTCATATCATCAAGAACTATTGAATATGCGGGCACACCCTTTAGCGAAGCCCTGATCTTATCCAGAGGCAGATCGGATCCTCCACACGAACAAAGAAAAAATAAGCTCATAATTGCAGCTATTGCGACAAAATGATATTTGTTCATTGATTGTTTCTCTCGCATTTTCCATCCCAGGATTACAAATTGGGAAGTAGTCTTGTTTTGCTACCGGTTCTCCCGTAAACGGTTACAATATTTGTAATACCCATAATACGATAACACCCAATTGTCAACAAGGCTACCAACGTAAAGCGGGACACTTTCGGTCATTTTTGCTTTACGAAAATTTCACAATCAAGCAAAAGATAAGGGGGTTATTAACTGATTGAATTTACAGGCTGTCCCGCCTTACGTTGGTAGCCGTCAACAAGGAGAGAAAAGGCTCAAAAAGTTTCCTGTTCGCCTGAATGACCGATTTTATATTTTTTTATTTTCTGGCTAAGTCCGCTTTTGCCGATGCCGAGTAATTTTGCAGCATGAGATTGAACATTATTTGTCATTATCATGGCCCGTTCGATCATCTCTACCTCAACCATGGCAAGGGTTTCATGCAATTTTGCACTTGCAGGTATTCCTTCGAGACAAAAGGCAGCGCTAACATTTTCTTTAAAGTCCTTTGGAAGATCATCTGTTCTTATGGTCTCACCGGAACACATGATTATGGCCCGTTCGATCACATTTTCCAGTTCACGAACATTTCCGGACCATCTGTAATCATAAAAAAGACGCTCAACGTCTCTGTCAACACTTGTTACAGGAATATCCAATCTATGCTCGCTTCCATATTTCTTTATGAAGTGGCTAACCAGAAGGCGGATATCTTCCGGATGCTGTCTTAAAGGCGGCAAAACGATGCGTACAACATTCAGGCGAAAATAAAGATCTTTTCTGAATCGTTGGCTGTCAACCTCTTCTTTTAATTTTTTATTTGTAGCGGCAATAATGCGGATGTTGACGGATACCGGTTTAATGCCACCCACTCTTTCAAAAACTTTTTCCTGAAGAACACGCAAAAGCTTTACTTGAAGACCTTGTGAAAGTTCGCCGATTTCATCAAGAAACAAAGTTCCTCCATCGGCCAGCTCAAATCGCCCTTTCTTCATGGCTACAGCGCCTGTAAACGCTCCTCTTTCGTGTCCAAAAAGTTCGCTTTCAAGAAGATTCTCGGCAAGAGCGCTGCAGTTAACAGCAACAAAAGGTTTTTCATATCGCTCGCTGTTAAAGTGAATGGCTTTTGCCACAAGCTCCTTGCCTGTGCCGCTTTCGCCTTCGATCAATACTGTTGCAGTGGTCGGCGCAACTTTTCGGATTGTTTGAAAAACATCCTGCATTGCCTTGCTTTTGCCGATAATGTTTCCGAAACTGTATTGAGATTCAATAGCTTTGCGAAGATATCTGTTTTCCTTAACCACCCGATACATCGCAATGGCTTTGTTCACATAAATAATCAGCTTCTCATTTTCAAAAGGCTTGAGTATATAATTGTAAGCGCCTTTCTGCATCGCTTCCACTGCTTTTTCCACAGTGCCATATGCTGTCATCATTATGACCGGAAGATCGGAATCTTTGGTTTTGATATTCTCAAGGAGTTCAATGCCATCCATGGAAGGCATTTTCATATCTGTAAGCACCAGATCAACATCTGAATTTTTAAGTATTTCAAGCGCCTTGCGTCCACTATTTGCAGTTAAGGTCTCAAACCCTTCTTCTTCCAGAACAGCGCTTAATATAACCAGATAGTTTTTTTCATCATCTACAATAAGGATAGTTTCCATTACCATACACCTTGAAATAGTCTTTTAATCCCTAAATCCCTAAATTTGCTTTAATCGTATCCTATTTAAATTCCGTGGTAGATTGATTTGCTCAAAAAATATCTTATTGATATTACAATATTTTATTTTTCTTAAAATTCAAATTTACCCGTAGGGGCAATCCCTTGTGGTTGCCCTTTTTCGTTATCATTGTTATTTTGGGCGATCACAAGGATCGCCCCTACTCGTTATCATTGTTATTTTGGGCGATCACAAGGATCGCCCCTACAAGGATTTGCAATTTATTTTACCACAGAATTTGAATAGGATACTTTAATCCCTAAATTTGTTTTAATCCCTAAATCAAATCTTTTACAGGCAATTCTACAACAACTTGCGCTCCACTTACCGGTCTGTTATCAATTTTGACGCTTCCTCCGTGGGACTCAATAATATTTTTTACTATGCCAAGTCCAAGCCCCGTTCCTTTTTCTTTGGTGGTAAAAAAAGGATCCCATATTTTTTCTTCAATATCTTCCGATATGCCTTCTCCCTCATCTTCAAATGCAATTATTACAACATCCTTTTTTGATTTGATTTCAATATGAATTTTTCCGCCTTCCGGCATAGCCTGCATGGCATTTATCAAAATATTGAGAAATGCCTGATACAGCATATCGGAATCAGCCATTATTTCCGGAAGGTTATCGGCATAATATTTCTTGATAATGCAGCCCTGCTGCTCTATCTGTGATGCAAGAAATTTGAGATTTTTTTCAAGAATTTCGTTGACATGGCATGGAAAAAAGTTCGGATTTACAGGTCTGGTAAAATTTAAAGAATCCGTTATAATATTGTTTAACCGGCCGGCTTCTTCAACTATTATATCGAGTACAGAGCCTGAAGAATTGAATCCAGCCATCTTTTTCTTTAAGAGTTCGGCTGAACTTCTTATGATTCCCAGAGGATTGCGGATTTCATGGGAGATTCGTGCAGCCATCTCGCCTAATGAAGCCAATCGTTCCGTCCGATTTAACTTCTCTTTGAGCCTAAGTCTTTCCAGAGTGCGCCTCTGGATTATACCTTCGCCCCTTTTGACTACAAAGATAAGCGTCAAAAAAACAATTCCCATAACCACTGTGCAGGTTGCAATAACAAGTATTTGAAACCGGAAAATTATTTCATAATCATCCGACATGTTCTGTACGATTTCAATAACACCGAGTACAGGCCCTGCTATTCTGGAAAGAGGTTTTTCCGCACATAAAGGAGCAAATGTGACAAGCTTGCTTTCTTTTGGAAATCCAAACATTATCTCCCAGAAATTACCATTTTGAACCAGTTTTGACGTTGATTTTCCTGAAACAGCATTCTGGTAGCCTGCCCCACCGACATTCTTTTTGCTGATCATCTCCTGATCAAAACTATACGAAATAATGTTATTCATATCGTAGATATTTACCATATCTACCTTGAAGCTGTGAAGTGTGCTTCTAACAACCTTATCCATGCGCTCAAATTGCTCTTTTTCTCTTAGCTGCACTTTGCCGAATTTCATGGCAACAGGAATTATGAACTGCATAAAAATCTGATGATTAAGATTTTCAACAAGAAGCAGAGCATAATCTTCGCTTTTTTTGAGCTGCATAGTTCTTGCCCAGTGAGTGTTAAGCCAGGAAAGAATAAGTGTACCTAAAAAAATTAATATCAGACTTGTAAAGGTAAAATACTTGACCAGCCTGAAAGGTTTGGCTTTTTCTTCGAACATAATTCTAACTTCGTCCACGATCCTTCAATCTTTTGGAATAGGAATATTTGACAGGAGGGTTTTGATATCTTCATCCAAAAATTTAATGCCGGCTCCGATAAAAAATGATTCTTTTCCTTCGTCGCTTATAAAATCATCAAATCCTGAAGATATGTAGATATGTTTGAAAGGTGTATAATCGGCTTTGAATTTCAGATGTGCATTTCTGTCCGAATCAAAATCAAAGGCTTCCAGAGAGAGAGTCAAACTGTCATTCAAGAAATAGTAGTCGAGACCAAAACCGCCTGTTGATTCAAAAAGACCGCCGCGCAAGCCAAGATTATAGTAACGCTTGGCAATTTGAGCGGAAAACTTGAGAGCATCTTTATCAGTTTCGACTTTACGTTCTAAAGTTGTTGATTGTCCGGTAATTGTCCTTGTTGTATCAGTTATAGATTCTTTTCCCTGAGGATCATCCACAATTTGAAGCAGATAATATTTGTCTTCTCTTGGCTGAATGCGAAGCGTAAGATAAGATTTTATATCTTCGCTGTCAAAAAGATATTCTCCTCTGTAATCAAGATATGTTTTGAAGGTTTCCTGCTTTTGTATATAGTCATTTATTCCGGCAAGTGAAGAATTAAGATTTTCCACTGTTTCATCATCATTAACCAGTTTTCCGAGAGTCCCTTCGCCTCTGTTGATCTTGTCTGCAATTTTATCAAGAGATGCAAGCGCTCCGGTTAAATTGTCAACTGCTTCATCCTCATTAATCAGTTTTCCTATACTCCCTTCTCCATTATTAATTTTTGCGGCAATATCCTTTATTCCGGCGATAAGGTCTTCCAGTTTTTCAGAGGCTCTGCTTGCATTGGCTACGATATTCCGGATGTCATCGCTGTTAGCATCTCCCATCTCCTTTAATATTTCTGAAAAATCTGAAAAGTTGGCAATTGTTTTTGTGATATCCTCGTTATTTTTCTGAACAGTTCTGTTTAAGGTTTCAGCCATTTCCTGCATAGATTCCATCGTTGAACGAAGCGAGGCTTCACCCTTTTCGCCTGCAAAAACATTTGCGAGCGAACTTGTCAGATTGTTGATGTTTTTTGCCACATCCCCAATGACATTCATCAAGGTATCCATGTCCGTTGTCGGCTCTGTGTGAATAATCCGTTCACCCGATTTAATCAAAGGCGCATAAGGAGATCCCGGAATCAGTTCAACATATTTATCTCCCAGGATCCCTCTTGTTCTCATGGTAGCTTTAATGTCTTTTGTAATCTTTATTCCAGGATTGATCATCAGAGCAACGAGCGCTTTTCCGTTTTCAAGAAAAATTTTGCTGACCTTGCCGATTTCAACCCCTGCAATTTCAACAGGAGCATCTTTTACAAGACCTGATACAGAATCAAAATACACCTTAACTTCATAGCCGCGAGCCTTTCCAAAATTAAACTTGCCTACCTTCATAGACATATAGCCCAAAATGACAATTCCGACTACAACAAAAACACCTACTTTTGCTTCCAGACTTATTTTTGACATAGCTATTTAATAAACCTTTTAACTATGGGATTGTTTGATGACCGTATTTCGTCAGACGTTCCGATTTCAATTATTTTCCCGTGATACAGCATGGCCACCTTGTGCGCAATATTGAAAGTGGATTCAATATCATGGCTGATAACAACAAAAGTTGCTTTTGTGAGCTGCTGTGTATTTACAATAAGGTTATTGATACTTTCGCACATAATAGGATCAAGGCCTGTTGTCGGTTCATCAAATAGTATAATTTTGGGATCAAGCACGATAGCTCTGGCAAGGCCGACACGCTTGCGCATTCCTCCTGAAAGTTCGGAGGACATCTTGTGAGTTACGTTCTTTAAGCCGACCTGTAATAATTTCTTATTAACTATTTCGTCGATCTCTTTTTTAGATAATACAGTATGCTCCTTAAGCGGAAATGCGACATTTTCTCCAACTGTCATTGAATCGAAAAGCGCCGCATCCTGAAACAACATACCGAATTTTTTCCGCGTTTCATTAAGTTTCTTGTCGCTGAGGCTCGCAATATCAATACCATCAATAAAGACCTGACCCGAATCAGGTCTGATAAGTCCTATAATATGCTTTAAAAGAACGCTCTTGCCTCCACCGCTCCGGCCGATAATAACAGTAATCTTCTCCGGCTCAATCTCAAGATCAAGATTGTCCAGCACCTTTTGACTATTAAATGATTTACAGACTTTCACCAGTTTGATCATCAGAACATAACCGAAGTAAGAAAGTAATCGCTTATCAAAATAGTTACCGATGAGAAGACTACGGATTCGGTGGTTGCCCTTCCAACCCCTTCAGCGCCGCCACTCGTGTAAAAGCCCTTGTAACATCCTATGAGGGTAAATATCAGTCCAAAGCAGACAGCCTTGGCAAGACCGTTGTAGATATCCTCAAATTCGACCAGTTCGGTAATTCTGCTCATAAATATTCCTGAATTGATCTTCAGCAGCTTAACACCGACAAAATAGCCCCCGACAATACCGATAAAATCAGATATTATCGTTAGAACAGGAAGCATGACTATGCCTGCGATTATACGTGGGACAATTAGAAATTGAATCGGATTGACCGACATTGTGCTTAGCGCATCAATCTGCTCTGTAACTCTCATGGTGCCAAGCTCTGCCGCCATTGCAGAACCTGCGCGACCTGTTACCATCAAGGCGGTAAAAACAGGTCCGAGCTCACGCGTCATGCCCAATGCCACTGTTGCGCCTACAAGACTTTCGCCTCCGAACATTCTGAAACCATGATATGATTGAAGGGCAAATACCATACCGGTAAAAGCTCCTGTTATCAAAACAACAGTTAAGGAATTGACCCCGACAAATTCCATTTGTTTTAAAATAACCCGGAAACGAAAGGGCGGGCGAAACATCCATACTATTGCTGAAAATAAAAGAAGCATAATCCTGCCGCATTCTTCAACAATAGCTATAAATGGTCTCCCCGCAAATTCAAAAAATCGTATCATCAGTTCTCTGTGATTCATTGTTTATTGATTCGCAACCCATACCTAAATTTCTAAATTCTTTAATTTCTAAATTTCTAAATCCTTCAATTCCTAAATTTGTTTTATCGTATCCTATTCAAATTCCGTGGTAAAACAGATTGCAAATCCTTGTAGGGGCGACCCTATGTGGTCGCCCAAAATAACAATGATAACGATCGCCCAAAATAACAATGATAACGAAAATGGGCAACCACATAGGGATTGCCCCTACGGGTAAATTTGAATTTTAAGAAAAATAAAATATTGTAATATCAATAAGATATTTTTTAAGCAAATTAATCTACTACGGAATTTGAATAGGATACCCATATAAGATAAACTGAATCTTAAAGTCAAGATAAAGCCGGAAATTCTAATTTTAAAGATGTCCTCTCAAGAATTGAAAAAACCATATAAAGCAAAGCTTCTTGACTTGGAAATAAAAAGTCTTTATGAATCAGAATTGAGTGTAATCAAGACAGAACATTTATCCGTTCAATTTGCAACTTTTCAATAAATGAAAAATAACACCCCCCCTAACTGTACAACTCGGAACCTATAACAAAATGAAGCAGAAAATACAAAATTTGATACTTTCAGCAGCAACAGGCGCTTATAAAAATGGAGAATTGCCGTCATCGGAATTTCCCGATGTGGAAATTGAGGCGCCCAAAATAGAGTCACATGGTGATTTTTCAACAAACATTGCCATGATTATGGCATCCATCCAGAAAATGCCTCCCAGGAAAATTGCAGAAGCGATCATAAAGCATATTGTCGATCATGACAAAATACTCGCAAAAACCGAGATCGCCGGTCCGGGCTTTATTAATCTTTTTATAAACAAAACGTCCTGGCATTTTGTTTTGCGCAAGATTCACGAAGAGGGCGCAGAATACGGCGCTTCAAGTATTGGAAACGGAAAAAAAATCCAGGTGGAATTTGTAAGCTCCAATCCAACAGGGCCACTCCATGTAGGGCACGGCAGGGGGGCTGCTGTAGGAGATGCCGTGGCGAACATCCTTTTGTTTTGCGGATATGATGTTAAAAAGGAATACTACATAAATGACTCGGGCAGGCAGATAAACACGCTTGGACTTTCTGTTTTTTTGCGATATAAGGAGCTACTTGGAGAAAAAATTGAGTTTCCGGAGAATTGCTACCAGGGTGATTATATTCGCGAGTTTGCCGAAGAGGTGCGAAAAAGCAGAGGCAACAAACTCATCGAAGAAGATGAAGCATCTGCTGTGAATTATTGCGCAAGATATGCTGCGGGCAATATTATTGACGATATCAAAAAAGATCTAAAATCCTTTGGCGTTACATTCGACCGGTGGTACAGCGAACAGAGTCTTTATGATTCGGGCAAGGTTGATAATGTTTTAAGTGATCTTCGCAAACGAAAACTCGTATATGAAAAAGACGGAGCCCTCTGGTTTAAAACAAGAGATTACGGAGATGAAAAAGACCGTGTTGTCGTTCGCAATAACGGCCTGACAACATATTTTGCTTCAGACATAGCATATCACCAGGACAAGTTTGACCGCGGGTTTGAACAAATTATAGATGTATGGGGCGCTGATCACCATGGATACATTCCGCGGATAGCAGCTTCAATAGAGGCTTACGGTCACAACAAAGACCAGTTTAATGTAATTCTGGTTCAGCTTGTAAATCTATTGCGTGGGGGAGAGCCTGTTGCCATGTCAACCAGAACAGGTGAGTTCGTTACTCTGAAAGATGTAATCAAAGAGGTGGGACCTGATGCGGCAAGATTTATTTTCTTAACGCGTCATTATGAGAGTCCTCTGGATTTCGATCTTGAGGTTGCAAAGAAAAAGACAAACGAAAATCCTGTTTTTTACGTTCAATACGTACATGCCAGGATATCAAGCATTGTGCGCAAGGGACGGGAAATGGGAATAAGCAGTGTAACCCGGGATGACAAAGCAATAGCCATGCTGAAAGAGCCTGAGGAGATACATCTGATTAAAACTATGGCTCGATATCCGGAGGTGGTAAGATACAGCGCCAGGTTGATGGAACCACATCGTATAACATTTTATCTAATGGAACTTGCATCCTCTTTTCATGCCTACTACAATAAACACAGAGTGCTGGCGGACGATCCTCTATTGACCGGCGGCCGACTCTATCTTGTGCTGGCGGTTAAGAAGGTCATAAAAAACGGCCTGACCCTTTTGGGAGTATCAGCGCCGGAAAAGATGTGAGGAAAAAACGAATACACCTTTGGCGCTGTTTATTTGAAAACCCAACAACCGGCAACAAGTAGCAAGTAACAAATAACGAGCAACGAGCAATAAATGACAAATGACAAAAAAACGCGGGAAAAGAAAAAAAGATCCTTTTGGTTGATGGATAAGGGGACCGGGAGATGGCTCTGTTTAATCTTCTTTGCTTCTGCATGGATGTTTATATTAGGTATTTTTGTAGGAAGAGGGACTGCGCCTGTGCAATTTGATATTGAAAAACTTCAAAAAGAACTGGTTGCCTTAAAAGAAGCTGTTATCAAGAAGGAACTAAGTCGCTTCAAAATCGACCCAAACGCTACGGATAGTAAAACAAATCTCGGTTTTTACGAAGCTCTGCAAGGTACGGAGAAAAAAACTACGGAGAAAAAAGATACGGAGAAAGACGTAAAAGAAAATAAAGTTCTTCTCTCTGATACATCTGAACAAAAAAGAAAATCTCCGATTAAAAAAACCATATCAGTCAAAGCGTCCGAAAAGAAAAAGACGCTCGCTTCAGATAAAAAGAATGGAACCGGAAAAAACTTTACAATTCAGGTCGCTTCATTAAAAAAGTCTGAAGCTGCCGATAAGGTAGTGAAAAAACTTCTAAAAAAAGGATACCGCGCATATGCGACAAGCGTTAAGATTCCGGAAAAGGGTATCTGGCACAGAGTGAGGATAGGAGGTTTTAAAACAAAGACCGAAGCAAGGAACGCTCTGAACAAATTAAAAAAAGAAAGGTTAAAGGGGTTTGTTGTGGGGAAAATACAATGAAAATAACCAGAGACGAAATTGTTCACGTGGCAGATCTTGCCCGTCTTGAACTGGACGAAAAGTTTATAAACAAATTTGCCGGTCAGATAGGCGATATACTGGAATATGTTGATACTTTAGGTCGTATTGACACAAAAGGTGTGGTTCCGACCTCACATGCGATTTCTTTAATAAATGCATTTCGTGAAGACGTACTGGAAAAACATCTTGACAGGGATCTGGCGCTTGCCAATGCCCCTGAAAAAGAAGACGGGAATTTTATAGTTCCGAAGGTGATAGGGTGATATGAATCTGCACGAACTTACCATACAAAAGGCGCTCAAACTTTTAAAGGAAAAAGAGATATCTTCTACAGACTTAACCAGGGCTGTTCTTGATCGCATCGATGCTGTTGAAGAAAGAGTGGGCGCCTATATTACGATTGCAGGTGAAACGGCAATGGAGCAGGCCATGCTTGCAGACAGGGCAATTTCAACAGGAAATATTTCGCCACTTACAGGTATCCCGCTGGCTATCAAGGATCTTATCTGCACAGAAGGTCTTCGCACAACATGCGCATCAAGGATTCTTGAAAACTTCGTGCCTCCATATGATGCATTTGTGATAAAAAAGCTGAAAAAAGCGGGCGCTGTGATTGTCGGCAAGGCAAACATGGATGAATTTGCCATGGGTTCATCCACCGAAAACTCCAGTATAAAGATTACTCGCAATCCATGGGATCTCAACCGTATTCCAGGAGGGTCAAGCGGCGGATCTGCTGCGGCTGTTGCAGCCGATATGTGTCTGGGATCGCTTGGCTCGGACACAGGCGGGTCCATACGACAGCCTGCATCCCTTTGCGGGATAGTCGGAATGAAGCCCACATACGGCAGAGTTTCTCGCTTTGGTCTTGTAGCTTTTGCCTCATCTCTTGATCAGATTGGTCCCATGACAAAAGATGTCACGGATTGTGCTGTGCTGATGAATGTAATTTCCGGTTTTGATCCAAAAGACTCTACATCCGTGCCGGAGGATGTGTCGGATTATACATCCTTTCTTAAAAACGGTTTGAGCGAAATCACCGTAGGCATTCCAAAAGAATACAATGCAGCCGAAGGCCTTAATCCGGAAGTTGCGGATGCGGTAAAAGATGCTGTCAGGGTGATGGAAGACCTGGGGGCAAAATGCATTGAAGTTTCTCTGCCCCATACTGAATATGCCGTTGCAGCCTATTATGTAATTGCGCCTTCCGAGGCAAGCTCGAATCTTGCCAGGTACGATGGCGTAAAATATGGTTTTAGAGACAAAGAAAAAAAGAGTCTTATTGAGATGTACAGAAGTACAAGATCAAATGGATTCGGTCCGGAAGTCCAGCGTCGCATCATCCTTGGAACATACTGCCTCTCAGCAGGTTATTATGACGCATATTACCGCAAGGCATCACGGGTTCGCACGCTGATCATGCAGGATTTTGACAATGCATTTAAAAAGTGCGATGTGATTCTTTCGCCTACAACACCTACCACGGCATTCAGGATAGGAGAAAAAAAAGATGATCCTCTTGCAATGTATCTGTCCGACATATTTACACTCTCGGCAAACCTTGCAGGAATACCGGGTATGTCGATTCCATGCGGGTTTTCATCCGCCGGTCTTCCCATAGGGCTTCAGATAATGGGAAAACATTTTGATGAAGGAATGCTTCTTAAAGTAGCTTACAATTTTGAGCAGGCAACGAATTTTCATAAACAAAAAGCATCAATATAAGCAGATTACATATTTATTTTTGTAACCGTTCACGGGAGAATCGGTAGCATACAAGGCTACTTCCCAGCATGTAAGCTTTTACAGGTGCTGTAGATGTGCGTTTTCAGGGTAATCAACTATAGTTTTGCTATGTTGATTGCCCTGAAAACGTGCATATGCAGTGCCTGTAAAAGCTTACTTATTTTTTATTATTAAAGGAATCAGGCTATGAGTATTCAACCGGAAGGTGAAGATTTGAAAAAAGCGGTCAAATGGGTTTCTGAGGAGCGAAAATTCAATCCTGAAAAGAAGTTAAAGCAACTGGTCGAAGAGGCGGGTCTGAAATTCAACCTTTCTCCAAAGCGCCAGGAGTTTCTATCCAGGTTTATTGCAGAAAACCTGGAACCGTGAAACAAAATACCACAAATCGACATTTCTCATTAAAGCAAAATATTCTCAGTAACTCTAATTCAGATATTTTTCATTTTGAAGTTGATTTAAGGGTTCGCTCAAAGAAACTGGGATTTGAGAGCGGAATGTTTAAGCATGCATGAAATGGGGATAGCAATGCAAATAGTTGAGATCGCGGCCTCTTCAATACCTGATGACATGAAAAATGCACCGGTTGAAAGGATCAATCTGAAAATAGGTAAGATGGCCGCTGTTGTGCCTGAAAGCCTCCGCTTCTGTTTTGAAATTGTGGCTCGTGATACTCCTGTTTCCGGTGCAGTACTCAATATCGAAGAGATTCCGGTCATTGCAAGGTGCGGAAAGTGTAACATCAAGTGGGTTGTAACCGGCGCTGTTTTCACATGCAAAAAATGTAAAAACAGCTCCATAGATATAATTTCAGGCAGAGAGCTGGATATAGTTTCAATAGAAATACAAGATGATATTTCCCAATCAGGATTCAATTCTTCAATTTAAGATTTAACCATTTTTAATTTTTAATTTTCAATAGTCAATTTTAATCTTAAGTTATTAAAATTATAGCACAATAATTTATTTGGGAAACTTTTATTATAATTATTGCAGAAGAGGCTTCCAGTCTCTTGAATCAGCGGCAGGATGCCGCTGCCACTTTTCAGTCAAGTGTAAAGTAAAAAATGAAGGATGCCAAAAATCGGATTTTTTTCTTCATTCACAATTAAAAATTAAAACTCAAAAATTATACTTACACATGCCTTAACGCATCGACCGGTTCCATTTTTGATGCTTTATATGCCGGCGGCAAAGTGGCAAAAACAGAAACGAGCAGCACGATTACCGTCAACCAGAATAACTCATTAATGTTGATTGCAGGTGATAATATCAGATTATCCACCCGACCAAAAGAAAATCTGATCTTAAATATATTTAAAAGGTAAATTCCTGCAACACCGATGACGTTTCCGGCAATACCACTTACCAAACCAAGAAAGAATCCTTCGGAAAGAAAAAGTCCCATGATTTTACCAGGGCTGGTGCCTATGGCGATCATCGTTCCGATTTCTCTAATTCTTTCATAAACCGACATAATCATTACATTTAAAATGCTGATAAGAACAATTGCGATCATAATAATTTTCATGGAAATGGTCATTATATCGATCATGTTCGCTATATTAACAAAGGGGGATAGTTTTTTCCAGGTATGAATTTCAAATATTGGCTCGCCTTTTTCGTTTTTGAATTTTAACAAAGAAGATTTTAGATCCGCATAAACAGTGTTTAACTTGTTGAAGTTTTTGATACGTATTGCAATCTCCGTTACTTCAGGTTTTTCCATGCGCAGCAAGGTTCGAGCATCCTTGATATGAATATAACCTTCTTTGCCCTGAGGACCAAGGACAGACTCAATGACTGCCGCTACTGTAAAATTCAGGCCATTTATGGAACTGTCCTTGTTTTGAGCCACAATTACTACAAGACTTCCTGCTTTGATTTTCATTCCTTTGGCCAGATTTTTGGGGATAATAATTTCTCCAGGCTTAACAAAGAGTTTTTTCCTGACATTATCCTTAAATACCATGCGATCTGTAACATCAGGACAAACCATTGTTTCTTTTTCAGGGTCAACAGCATTAAGACGGATATTAGTAGTTTCGGAATAGTTGCTCAACATGGCGCTGAGCTTTATCCTTGGAGCATGAGCATGGACATCAGGATGGTCCTGCAAGATATTTTCGATTGTTTTGTATCTTTTCGGGCTTAGATTCAAGTTTAACGGCATTGAGTCAATGGAGGCAACATAGCCTTTTTTATGGATCTGTATTTGCGCCAGATTAGAGTCGGTAATCTGTCCAATCATCATTTCTTTGAACGAACCGGCAAGACCGGAAAAAAGAATAACCGTTAATATGCCTACAGTAATCAAGAGGGATGTGAGAAGCGTTCTTCTTTTATATCGCATCAGATTGCGAATTGCCATTTTAAAGATTTTATTCATTTTTCTTCCTCAGCAGGATTTGCACAAAAATAAGTTCGCAATTTTAAGCGCTGAGATGTACGTATGACAAGACGCGAAAGCGCAGGAATATCAGGATATTTCGAGCTTTCACAACACAGTCGGATGGGATGCATCGGCACTTAAAATGTGAAGTTATTTTTGCGCGAATCCTCAGTCAGAAGCATGCCGTCTTCAAGTGTAAAAACGACCTCTGCTTCCTTCATAATTTTTGGATCATGTGTTGAGAAGATAAAAGTGGTTCCAAGCTCATCTCGCATGGCACGCATAAGCTGAATGACATTTACGGCAGATTTTTTGTCAAGATTTGCCGTTGGTTCATCTGCCAGCACAAGTTTTGGCTGTGTTACCAGAGCGCGGGCTACTGCTGCACGCTGTTTTTGTCCGCCTGAAAGCTGGTCCGGAAATTTATCTTTCTGTTCCAGCATCCCGACAGATTTTAGAACCTTGAGGACAGCCCTGTTCCTTATTGATTGTGATATGTTTTTTATCATTACAAGGGGATATTCGATATTCTCAAAGGTGGTCAGAACGGGGAGAAGATTAAAAGACTGGAAGATAAAACCGAGTACAGAACCGCGGAAAGCAGCGCTTTGCTTACGATTTAAAAGATTTATATGCTCTCCGGCAACAAAAACATCTCCTGCTGTTGGCTTGTCAAGACAGCCGATCAGATTTAATATAGTGGTTTTGCCGCTTCCTGAAGGACCAACAAACGAAACAAAAGATGCCTTGTCAATAGAAAGTGAAATATTCTGCAGGGCTTTGACCTCAACTTCCCCCATCTGATATATTTTAGATACATTTTCTATCTTAACCAGCGCCATAATTCTTCCTTTTGAACAAGTTAGAACAAGTTAGAACAAGAAGGTTAGAAATGTGTACAAAATAACTTCCGCAACTGCGCAGTATCTGTGAACGCTTATGTTTATATCAACCGGTAGCCACTGACCACAAGAGTGCAATAATGCCTGCCAGAACAAAATGGGTTTCAATTAGAAACTCCAGTCTTATTCCGGGAAGCATATAACCATGCTCGTGGGCTGAAAGAACTATTAGCATAAAGATCGGACAGATCACAAGAGCAAAGCCGAGGCTTGAGAAGAGATGAAATGCGCTTGAAAAGAATAAGATAATAATAATGACCAGTAATATGAATTTTAAAAGGCGCATGGTCTGTTTTTCTCCAAGCAGTATGGGAATTGTCTCTTTTCCGACAATCCTGTCTCCTTGTACGTCGAGAATATCGAAAAACGCCGTTCTTGCAAATACAAGCAATGCAGACCACAAAAACAATAATGCTGCGCTCAGGTTAATACTACTTGATATGGACAGGTGAGGAAGTAACGAAGTAACAATTCCCCATGCCGCTGCAATAAGAATGGTTTTTGAACCAGGTATATCTTTTATTCTTCTATATTTGCCGGTAATAAAACCTTTCGGCACAAGCCTTAAATTGTATGAAAGTCCCGTTATGCTCATGACAAGAAGAATCAAAAAAGGAAACAAGCCCATAGTATAGGCTGTAATCAGACCTGTTGCGCCTGCAATTAGAGCAAGAAGGACGAGAAAAGCTTTGTGTTCCTCATAAAAAGAAGCTCTGCTGGGATCATTGTAGCGGTCTGCCTTGCTTCCCGTCAGGTTGTTAAAAATGTGCATAGACAGAACGTAAAGCATGGATATAAGCACATGCGGGAAATAATGTTCAATCCCGTAAAGCCTGGTGCAGGCATAACACAGACATCCCGCCCCAATGGACACATAGATATTTGTAAGAAGAAGTGATCTTTGTATAATAAAAAGGACTTTGCGCCATCTCTGTTTCTTTTTAAAAAGCAACGTTTCCAGGGTTCTGTAAACTCTTTTTATTATCCAGTTTGGAGTGGAAGCGCCTGCCGTTATTCCTATATATTGAGCTGATGCAAGAGCCTTTATGTTCAGCTCTGATTCTTTTTCAATATGAAAGGCTGGTTTTCCGACCTGTCTCGCAATTTCAGCAAGCCTTTGTGTGTTTCCGCTATTATGACCTCCTACCACTATTATTGCATCTAATGATAAAGCCAGTCTCTTTACTTCAGCCTGTCGCTTTGTTGTTGAATCACAAATGGTATCAAAAATCTTATAGTGGGGAAAGTTATGAATCGCCTTTTTTTTTACTTCCTCAAAAAAAAGTGCATTCTGAGTGGTCTGGGCAACAACGATAGCTCTGTCAAAGACCGGAAGGGAATCAAAGTCTTTAATATTATTAACTACATGCCCTTTTTTTTCCGCATACCCAAGCAAACCGATAACTTCAGGGTGATCTCTATCTCCGATAATTATTGATGCATAGCCTTGCCTGGCATATTTATTAATTATAGTCTGAACCTTGATAACACGCGGACACGTGGCATCTATAACGGTAAAGCCGGCATTTTTAAGATCTTCTTTTGCTTTGGGCGGAACTCCGTGAGCTCTGATCAGGATGGTACCGATTCCGTGATCCGGAATATCATCTATAACGGATATTCCTTTTTCTTTTAAAAGGCTCAGTACCTGCGGATTGTGTATAAGAGGGCCATAGGTATAAATAGGATTTTCATGTTTGTTCGGCGCATCCAGAACCATTTCAACTGCCCTGCGTACGCCCATGCAAAAGCCCGCAGTTTTAGCTATTAATATTTTCATCTAAATCAAGACAGATCGATAGAGTTTTCGTCCACGTTCCTTAGAATTAACCCAGGGATTCTTGCTCTTTTAGATAGATTTTATGGTCTACAAGAGAAAGTGAATAAATACATCCCTTTATAAATTTTTGATCTCCGAATATGTTTTCCAGCTTAATACCATCACCTTCAGGTTTAACTGTATCAACAGCTTCCATAATCAGTTTTTCTTCTTGTCCTTTAATCAAATAAGCATTTGCTTCGCACATAGTATTTTCCTCATTTACTCTTCTTTAAAAAAGTCCTGCAAATTTTCCTGTATAAGCATCTCAATAAGGCGTGGAAGCGGAATTGAGGATATTCCTGCTATTTCAACATTTTCCTGTGAAAGAGGCATGAGAAGCTTTTTTGCAGGACTGCATGCAACAGCCTCTGCAATTGCCGG
>JAUWOS010000113.1 GCA_030611985.1 Desulfobacterales bacterium
GATCAGGTCCGGGAATCCGAGGCCCTTGAGTGGGCCGAAGGCACATTTGGAGACATAAATAATGAAGAGAGGTGATGTGTGGTGGATTAATTTTGACCCTTCCATCGGTGGTGAAATCCGAAAGCAGCGACCGGCGGTCATCGTAAGCAATGATGCTGCTAATCAGTTCCTTAATAGAGTCCAAGTCGTGCCACTGACGAGTAGTGTTAGTAAACTCTACCCAAGCGAAACATATGTGACGTTTCGTGGGAAAAAAGCCAAAGCTATGGCAGATCAGCTTACCACGATAAGCAAAAAGCGGCTAATCAATTCAGCAGGATCGATTTCTTCCACTGAGATGGAGGGCATAGGCCGGGCTATCACAACCCAGCTTGATCTTTAAGATAGAATAAATAGGTAAAAGTATTAAGTATTAAGTTTTGCCTTAAATCTTAAAACTTAAAACTTAAAACTTTGCCTTAAAACAAAAAAGCCGGTTGGGAAAGTTATTTCGTCCACGTTCCTAAACTTAAATTCAAAAGTAAATTTTTCAAAAAAGGATGAAATATGGCTGAGCATGTAAAAATTATATTTGAAGATAAAACATATAAGTTTCCTGTTGTTGTAGGCTCTGAAGGTGAAAGGGCCATTGATATTTCAAAACTTCGCCGGAATACCGGGTTGGTTACACTTGATCCGGGATTTGCTAATACAGGCAGTTGCAGCAGCTCTATTACATTCATGAATGGAGAAAAGGGAATTTTGCGTTATCGCGGTATTCCTATTGAACAGCTTGCCGAACATTCAACCTTTCCCGAAACAGCATATCTTTTGATAAATGGAGCGCTGCCGACCAGAAAGGAACTCAACCATTTTTCAGTTATGTTAAACGATCAGTCTCTTGTGCATGAAGATATGCGGATTTTTTTCCAAAACTTTCCAAGACATTCTCATCCAATGGGAATACTTTCATCAATGGTCAATGCATTAAGAAGTTTTTATCCCGAACGTCATATTATAGAAGAGGAGATCAACCTGATTGTGATCCACCTTCTGTCAAAAGTCCGGACTCTATCGGCCATGTCTTACAAGATATCAAGAGGACACAGGGTTGTTTATCCCAGACATGATTTTTCTTATTGCGCAAATTTTTTAAATATGATGTTTGATAATCCTGTAAAACCTTATCAGATAGACAAAGAAGTGGTTGATGCTTTAAACGTTTTCTGGATTCTTCATGCCGACCACGAACAGAACTGTTCCACTTCAGCAGTAAGAGTTGTTGGAAGTGGAAGGGTTAATCTTTATGCTGCAATTTCCGCCGGAATTGCAGCGCTCTGGGGACCATTGCACGGCGGCGCAAACCAGGCTGTTATTGAAATGCTTTATGATATCGCAAAAAACGGCAACAACGTGGCGCGAGTTGTTGAAAGAGCAAAAGACAAAAAAGACCCTTTCAGGCTGATGGGTTTTGGCCACAGAGTCTACAAGACCTATGATCCACGCGCAAAAATCATGAAAAAGATGTGTGATAAGGTTCTTTCAAAACTCAACACCTCCGATCCGTTGCTTGATATAGCAAAAGAACTTGAGGAGACTGCCTTAAACGACAATTATTTTATAGAGCATAACCTTTATCCGAACGTCGACTTTTATAGCGGCATAATCCTGCGTGCTATTGGCATACCGACCAATATGTTTACAGTTATGTTTGCAATCGGCAGGCTGCCGGGATGGATAGCGCAGTGGAAAGAAAGCGTTGACGATCCAAACTGGAGAATCAGTCGACCTCGCCAGATATATATTGGATCGCCGGAAACAAAATATATTCCCATTGATGAAAGATAGCGCAAGGAATTGACTATTGACTATTGACTATTGACTATTGACTATTTGGTAACCATTCACGGAAGAACCGGTAGCATAAGGCTACCTCCCAACACGTAAGCGTTCACAGGTGCTGCAGATGTGCGTTTTCAGGGTAATCAACTTTTATATAGTTTTTGCTATGTTGGTTGCCTAAGAAAACGTGCATATGCAGTGCCTGTGAACGCTTACTGAATTTTCAATATTCAATCCTGTTTAGGAGGCAGATATCATGAGTATTAATATCGTTAAAAAGATTGATAATCTTGTAAAGGTAAAAAATGTTCTTGTAAGCGTCTCGGACAAAAGCGGTCTCGACAAGCTTGTGCCTCAGTTGCTCAAGATAAATCCTGAGATAAAAATTCTGTCAACCGGCGGCACATACAACAGAATAAAAGAAATTCTCGGCATTGATGCCGCATCTTGTTTAATGCAGGTTTCAGACTACACAGGCCAGCCGGAAACCCAGGGCGGTCTTGTAAAGTCTTTAGATTTTAAAATATATCTCGGACTCCTTACCGAAACATATAACGACTCACATAATGCAGATTTAAAAAGGACAGGTTCTGTTCCTGTAGATATGGTTGTTGTCAACCTCTATCCTTTTAAAAATACAATTTCAGAAACAGGGGTAACTGTTGAAAAGGCAAGAGGCAATATAGATATAGGCGGGCCAAGCATGATAAGGGCTGCTGCCAAGAATTTTTTGCGAGTTGCGCCGATTGTTGATCCTTTTGACTATGAAATGATTATATCGGAAATGAAAACAAACAAGGGATTAATATCATTGGAACTCCGCTTTCGTCTGGCGCAAAAGGCATTTGAACACACAGCCGTTTATGACCGTACTATTGCCGACTTTCTGAAAGTTAAATCATTTGATGAAGTAAGAAACTGTTATAGAAATTAAAACATTGCAAATCAAGTAGCTGCAAATCAAGGAGCTGCAAATCAAGGAGCTGCAAATGACTGAAGATCTTAAGAAAATGTACAAAACAATCATGGATGATCACTTTCCGCCAAATATGGAAATCAGTTTTGTAAATCAGAATAAAAGAGAAACGCTTTTTTACGAAAAAGTTGTCTGGACTATAGATAATATCAAAAAGGGTTTAAGATACGGTGAAAATCCGGGACAGGAAGCAGCCCTGTACAAACTGATAAACGGAAACCTGATTCTTGGAGAGACAGAAACCATACAGCCTGGACAGTACCTGGCTTCGGATATTGAACTTTTGCAATCCGGCAAGCATCCTGGAAAAACCAATCTGACTGATGCTGATAATGCTCTGAACATCCTGAGATATTTTACAGATCGCCCGACAGTGGTAATTGTCAAACACAACAACCCGTGTGGCATTGCCCGGTCGGATTCATTGGAAGATGCATATAAAAAAGCATGTATAGCAGACAGAATTGCTGCTTTTGGCGGGTGTATTGCCGTCAACAAATCTGTTGACATAGCAACTGCTGAAGCAATCAATAAACAATATGCTGAAGTTGTGGTGGCCCCTGATTTTGAAGAAGGAGTAATGGATATTTTTGCAAAGAAAAAAAATCTGAGAATTATCAGGATTGCAAATATAAACCGACTGCATACTTTTATCGGCAAAAGATACATAGATTTTAAAAGCCTGATAGATGGCGGCATTATAGCGCAAGCTTCTTTTGTCCCGTCAGCTCGCTCAAAAAATGATTTATCTCTGGCCAAATGCGAATACAAAGGAAAGAAATACAAGATCAAACGAGAGCCCACGCAACAGGAATATGATGACATGCTCTTTGGCTGGCTTGTAGAATCAGGAGTTACATCAAATTCAGTAATCTATGTAAAAGACGGAGTAACCATTGGAATCGGAACAGGGGAACAGGACAGGGTAGGAGTTGCAGAGATTGCAAGAGACAAGGCGTATCGGAAACTTTCCGATCGTTATTGCTTTGAAATGCACAAAATACCCTATAGCGACCTGAAAGATCAGGATAAAAAAGAGGAAATTGATAATAAGGTTGCCGGTGAAAAAGGCGGGCTGATCGGCGCTACAATGGTCAGCGATGCATTCTTTCCCTTTAGAGATGGTGTGGATGTGGGAATTAAAGAGGGTGTTTTGTCTGTAATTCAACCAGGGGGTTCCGTTAACGACTATCAATCCATCGAAGCATGCAACGAAGCAGGCGCTACAATGGTATACACGGGACAGAGAAGTTTCAAGCATTAGAAACAAGTGAGACCGAGGAACGTGGACAAAACAACTTTACCAACTATGCATCATAGCTTTTTACTCGTTCCGTAACTTTGCCACAAAATGCTTTGCTAATATAAATACAGCTACTTATGAGGCTGAGCCTCAAGAAATGCATTCCCAGGCGGAGCCTGGGAACGAGTAAATACTTAATACTTATAAAAAAATCGCTATGAAACGATCTATCTTAATTCTGATATTGCTTTTTGCGGCAACTCTCTTTGCATGTGCAGGTGGAAATTCTATAAAGAAAAAACCCAAACACATTGTATCCGGCATAAAAGAGATAAAAAATGGCGCTGCCTGGTATCAAAGAGGTTGTTACAAGCGTTCTTTGGAACACTTTTTCAGAGCTCACGAGCTATTTGCCGTATCCGATGAATTATCCGGTGTTGCCATGAGTATGAATAATATCGGAAATGTATACAGGATAATGGGCGATATTAACAATGCCTTGCTTTTTTTTGAAGAGTCTTTTGATATATATACAGATATTGAAGACCTTGATGGAATGGCTCAGGCTCTTTCAAATAAGGCTGCCGCATTAATTGACGACGGAAGAATAGAAGAGGCGACTGATGTATTAAACAAAGTTGAAGATATCATACAAAAAAGAGAAATAGTTTTTACTCCCCTCCTGAACAATCAGGGTATTCTGCTGATTAAAAAAGGGCAATATAAACGCGCTGAAAAGGTATTGAAAAAAGCTCTTGCGAATACAGATTCTTCAAAACTCTCGGAATTTGCAGGGGTAAATTTTGCCCTTGGAAATCTTATGCTTGAAACAGAACGCTATAAAAAAGCTGTTGACTATTTTAAAACCGCTCTTACAGCAGATCGTACTTCAGGATTTCACAAGGGTATTGCCGACGATCTGGCCGCAATCGGATCTGCATGGTTGAGTCAGGGCGAAGATGGGCTTGCGGTAAAATATTTTAAGCGAAGTGTAAAGATTTATGCTATTATAGAAGATAAGGAAAAAGTAGATAAAATTATGAACAGGCTTGAAAAGGCCTCCAAAAAGACTGATTTAAACATAAGTGTTACAAAACATTTTGTAAAAACCTGGGGCGAGGGAAAGGTTTTTGAAAGCCCCTGCAAGTAAGATACAAGAGCGGGAACAAATTAACTTCACCAACTATGCATCATAGCTTCAGGTGCCTACTTGCGGAAGTTAATTCGTACACGTTCCTAATAATGTATCGGATCGGATTCAAACTTCTTTTCCAGCAGCTCTCTTTCCTTCTTATTTAGTTTTCCCATCTTTATAAAAAGATCTCCAATGCCTGCCTCTCTGAGCATACCGATTTTTATGATGGATTCAACTTTTTTATTTGCAGCATCAATAAATATATATTCAGAAGTAGGACGTAACTTCTTTAATAATTTAACTGTTGTATTGCCAAAATAAATTACATGGTAGTTTAACAAGAAATATCCGGCAGCCGCCAAAAGAGCCAATAAAATATACTGATAAATTTTCCGATACATTATGTCAATTCCTATTATAGCTTTGAACAAAAACCCAATTCGGATATGATTTTGAATTTTTGGTTTTGGATTTTAAGGAACAAAACGGCGACTCTCTCTCAAATCACAAAAGTATCAAAATAATCTGCTATTCCTTCAACTTTTGCAATTTAAGGTCGAACAAATCCGACCCAAATCCATGCGCCTGCTTGTAGAAGTTCTTTCATCCTCCGTTTAATAAGAACTTTAAGAAGTTATGAAAATTCCGATACATATATCATGCAATATCTATCAGTTTATTTGTTTTTATTCAATGCTTTTTTGAACGGGTCTTTAATTCTTTTCTTGAGGCTGGTACCTTTCATCTTGAATTGATGAAAAAACTATAATATACGCAAGAAATATGAACAAAAATATGGAAAAGGAAAATATTTTGATTAAAACTACAAACAGTGGTGAAATGACACATCGTCTCTATTTTGAAGACAAAGAAATTATACTTTTGGGAACAGCTCATGTATCAAAAGAAAGCGTTGAGCTTGTAAGCTCCGTTATTGAGGAAGAAAAACCGGATACGGTTTGCGTTGAGTTGTGCAAGTCAAGATATCAATCTATCATGCAAAACGATAAATGGCGAGAAATGAATATCATTAAGGTAGTAAAGGAGAAAAAGTCCTTTCTTCTCCTTTCAAATCTGCTTCTGGCATCTTTTCAAAAACGGATAGCTAAAAAACTCGATATAAAACCCGGTGAGGAAATGATAAAAGCTGTTGAGATCGGGAAAGCCGTGGGCGCTGATATACATCTCGCGGACAGAGATATACGCATCACCCTTTCAAGAACCTGGCGCATCATGGGGTTGTGGGATAAGCTTAAGTTATTATTTCAACTACTTTTATCTATAGGAGAAGTAGATAATATTAGCGAAAAAGAGATCGAAAAAATGAAACAGGAAGATGTGCTTCAGACACTTCTTGCAGAAGTTGAAAAATCACTTCCGGTTTTAAGGCGGATTCTGATAGACGAAAGAGACAAATATCTTGCTTACAAGATCAGAACGGCTCCCGGCAAAAAAATTGTAGCCGTTGTCGGCGCAGGCCATCTATCCGGCATTAAAAAATACTGGAATGTTGATATAGATATAGAAAAACTTGAAAAAATTCCTTCCAAGGGGATGGCATCAGCTTTTTTTAAATGGTTTTTCCCTTTGAGTATATTACTGCTTTTTATTCTCGGTTTCTTTTACGGCGGGCGCAATGCAGGCACTCAAATGATAACGTGGTGGATTATTGCAAATGGGCTCATGGCAGGCATTGGAGCCGCAATTGCTCTGGCTCACCCTCTTACGATTTTAACTTCGGTCCTGGCGGCGCCTTTAACTTCCTTAAACCCCATGATTGCCGCCGGCTGGGTTTCGGGACTGGTTGAGGCTTTTTCAAGAAAGCCAAAGGTAAAAGATTTTGAAAACCTGTCAGAAGACATTCTTTCCATAAAGGGTTTCCGACAGAACAAGGTAACTAAAATCCTTCTGGTCGTGGCATTGACAAATTTAGGCAGCGCAATAGGCACCTTTGTTGCCATCCCGCTTATGTTAAAAGCATTGTAAGCGTTCACAGGCACTGCATATGCACGTTTTCAGGGCAACCAACATAGCAAAACTATAGTTGATTACCCTGAAAACGCACATCTACAGCACCTGTAAAAGCTTACATGTTGGGAAGTAGCCTTGTATGCTACCGGTTCTCCCGTGAACGGTTACTGTTTTAGTTACACTCAAATCAAAAACATGCTACCTGATTTTCAATAAAATTATTGTCAACCTATTTTATGACTTGACAAAAAGTATGCACATGAAAGACTATTGCTCATACTACGAGGAAAAGTATAAACTACTTTTAGGTTGTTATGAAAAATACCTGCTAATAGTATCAAATTGTTCGAGAATAAATTGTTTCTGGAGTAAAAATATTTAAAAATAAAAATATCCGGTCAATTAATTACATTATATCAGGAGGTTGATTATACTATGACATGGCAAAAACAAGCTGAAAAGTGGACTGCCAAAGCCTTAAAAGTACAATTATCATTATTTGAAATAAACTATAACCTGCAAGTATTGCAGAAAAAAAAGCGAAATCGGCCCTGAAGAGAAGAATCCACTAAAACAAGGATTGAAACGAACTATGCCATAAAACTCTTTATTTCGAAAATTTACCTGCCTGAAGAGAAGAATCCACTAAAACAAGGATTGAAACTCTATTGACCACAGCGAAAAAGATTTGATGCGAATCATCCTGAAGAGAAGAATCCACTAAAACAAGGATTGAAACCCGTTATAGTATGCTGCAAGCTCGACATAAGTATCATCCTGAAGAGAAGAATCCACTAAAACAATGATTGAAACCCAGAAACACTATGACCAATGGAAACGTGGCAAAACCTGAAGAGAAGAATCCACT
>JAUWOS010000017.1 GCA_030611985.1 Desulfobacterales bacterium
TTCAGGCTGCCAACGTAAGTTTGTAGGGTGGATTAAGCGAAGCGAATCCACCAAAAACTGCAAATTCAATCAGGAAAGTGTCCCGCTTTAAGTTGGTAGCCGTTCTGTAAAAATAGAAATCAATTCCTGCAGTTAAGGTACACTGAAACCCTCTTATAATTTCTTCTACAACAAAAGATCCAAATGAAAAACCGGCCGCAGGGTGAATTAACAAATTATCAAGACTATTGATTTTCAAGAGATGATGTAGTATTCTCTGGTCACGAAAAAAACCTTTGGGCATCTTTTGCACTTTCTTTAATTTATTTTTCTCATCACTTCTTAAATTGCGCCATATAAATGTATTGTGAATTATCTCAAGATACTCTTTTGAGGTAACAGAACTGACTTCTAATGCCCTGGCTATGTCTGACTGATTAATAATTTTGCCGGAGTGAAAGGACAGAGTCTGGATAAAAAGACGAAAATTATGAGGATTTATTCTGGGCAAAAGGCGTTGAATATCTCTTCTGATATAATCCGAAAAATATTCATCCATCCATAAACCGTGGAATTCCGGAGTATCAAAGCCTTTTATCCTGGGCTCAGGGTAACCGCTAATGGCAACAACTGGAAACATATCCAAAAGCCAGTCTATTTTTTGCTGTAAGCGTTCACAGGTACTGCATATGCACGTTTTCAGGGCAACCAACATAGCAAAACTATAGTTGATTACCCTGAAAACGCACATCTACAGCACCTGTAAAAGCTTACATGTTGGGAAACAGCCTTGTTTGCTACCAGTTCTCCTCGTGAACGGTTACTTTTTGCTCAAGCAATCTCTTTTTATACAGCATTTAAATATGATGGCTGTCAAGCAGAAAGTGCAATTCACCGAGGTGTCCTCTGTCTTCTGTCCTCTGACCCCGCCGGCTTTGCAGGCAAGTCCGCTTTTTAAACTTGCCTGCCCTGAGAAATTCACTTCCCTGAAACATAATTGATGGAAATAGATGAAAATTGGATCAAAAAAGTGGAAGAATATTATAATGAACGGCGCCGAGACATTTGGTATTGATATTAGTCAGGATAAAGCAGATCAATTTGTAATCCATGCCGGAGAGCTTATAAGATGGAACAAAAAGATCAATATTACCGCTATTACCAATCCATTGGAAGTGGCTGTCAAGCATTATCTGGATTCAATAGCGCCGGCCAATATTATATTGCCTGGCGCATCAATGCTGGATATCGGTTCAGGAGGAGGCTTCCCCGGAATTGTCCTTAAAATTCTGATTCCATCTTTATCTGTCACACTTATAGATGCTTCACGCAAAAGGGTAAATTTTTTAAAGCATGTAATCAGAACACTCAAACTTAAAAATATTGAGGCGCGTCACATCAGATCAGATGAACTTGCCGGTGATCCGGCCATTGCAAATTCTTTTGATGTTATTATATGTCGCGCTCTCTGTTCTTTGGATGCTTTTGTTTTGATGGCATTGCCGCTGCTTGCGAAAAATGGAATCCTTATTGCCTTAAAGGGATTGCTGACTTTAGAGGAAATTGAATCCGCGAGTTTGCTTATTGCAAAATATTATGCTATATTACCTGATACATTGAGAGGCGGTCCGGCTTCAGCTCCGGCTTTATATCTGGAAAATTATACCCTTCCTTACCTTGGATTAAAAAGATCTATTGTTGTTTCAGGGACTCATAAAAAATGAAATTTCTAACGCGCTGCGCATTATATACTCTTTTAGCTATTTTGGCTGAGAGCGTCATTTGTATGTTTTTTTCAAATCTGCACGAAAATTCACGGGCTTTGAACCTGTTCTGTCAAAAAGTCCAGGCTGCAGATATGCAAGAATCCGACAGGCCGATTGTGTATTTATATTTTGCGGACAAGGAAAACTCTTTCCTGATTGCAGAAGAAAGAGTCCTTTTTCATTCCGCTGATCCAGTGGAATTCGGCAAAATCATAATCAAGGCTCTGATAGATGGTCCGCAAAAAGGACTTATGCGTACAATTCCTGTCGGCACAATGCTCAGAGCGTTTTATATTACACAAGATGGAACTGCTTACGCAGATATAACAAAAACAATTAAAGAACGGCATCCCGGTGGAACAAAAACGGAAATTATTACAATATATTCAATAGTTAATTCACTAATTTTGAATATTTCTGAAATAAATGCCGTAAAAATACTTATAGAGGGATGTGAATCCACAACTCTGGCCGGCCATATTGATTTAAACCTTCCACTTAAGGCTAATATGCTTTTGATACGATGAAAAAAACAGATAAAATTAATAAAATACGAAATATCGGCATTATAGCGCATATTGATGCCGGAAAGACAACCGTAACGGAACGGGTGCTTTACTATACAGGCAGCTCTCACAAAATAGGAGAGGTTCATGACGGTGAAGCTGTAATGGACTGGATGCCCGATGAACAGGAACGCGGTATTACTATTACATCTGCCGTTATCACGTGTCACTGGAAAGGGAGTGAAATTCAGATCATAGACACCCCCGGACATGTGGATTTTACAATTGAAGTAGAACGTTCATTGAGAGTGCTTGACGGCGCTGTGGGAGTATTTTGCGCTGTCGGAGGCGTAGAACCGCAATCGGAAACAGTATGGCGTCAGGCCGATAAATATCTTGTCCCGAAAATTGCCTTTATCAATAAGCTGGACAGAATCGGAGCTGATTTTTTTAGCGCTGTTAAAATGATGAAAGAAAAGTTGAGCGTAAACCCTCTTATTTTGCAACTTCCTGTCGGTATGGAAGAAGACTTTGCCGGTATCATAGATCTGATCAATATGAAACAGATGGTCTGGGACAATGAGACTCTGGGAGCAACCTATACAACCAAGGATATATCTTCCGACTATCTTGAAAAGGCTGAAGAATATCGTGAAAAACTTGTTGAAACAATAGCTGAAGTTGATGATGAAATTATGGAAGCTTATTTATCTGAAGCTCCAATTTCCGGAGAAAGCCTCCTTGATGCAATACGAAGGGCAACCATAGACCTGAAACTGGTTCCAGTCTTATGCGGTAGCGCTCTGAAAAATAAAGGGATACAGCCTCTCATTGATGCTATTGTCCGTTTCCTTCCAGGCCCTGCCGATATTCCCCCTGCCAAAGGACTGCACCCTGAAACAGAGAAGGCTCTTGAATGCACGGCCAAAGATACGGAGCCACTTGCAGCGCTCATATTCAAGGTATCCATGATGGAAGGAAGGAAGCTTTCCTACGTTAGAATCTACAGCGGAAAGATGAAAGCAGGGGAGGATGTATACAACCCTCTTCGCAAAACAAAAGAAAAACTCTCGCGCATATTAAGAATGCACGCCAACAAAAAGGAACGAATCAATGAAGCCGGTGCTGGGAGTATTGTAGGAATTGTCGGACTAAAGCTTTCTTCTACGGGAGAAACTCTCTGCTCTATTGATAATCCTGTTGTGCTGGAAAAAATGGAGTTTTACGAACCCGTTATCTCTGTTGCTGTTGAGCCTAAAACCCATGCCGATCAGGAAAAACTTAACGAGGTTTTTAATAAATTCATCACAGAAGATCCGACATTAACTGTTCGAAAGGATGAGGATACAGGGCAAACAATTTTGTCGGGTATGGGAGAGCTTCATCTTGAGATCATAATCAGTCGTATGCAGCGTGAATTTAAAACCAGCGTAAATGTGGGAAAGCCTCAAGTTGTTTATAGAGAGACAATTGAGAAAGAGGCAGAGGCTTCGGCAATATTTGACAAAGAGGTTGCAGGGCAGCGCCATTTTGGTGAAGTCAGCTTAAAGCTGAAACCACTTAAAAGAGGAGAGGGCAAAAGATTCAGATCAGAAATAGCCGACGAGACAATACCGGAAGTTTTGATACCTGCCATTGAAAAAGGGATAATGCAATCTCTGGAAAGCGGGATATTGATGGGCTATCCGGTTGTCGATGTTGAAGCTGTTCTCACGGGAGGATCATACAGGGAATCGCTTGACACGGAACTGGCGTATACTGTCAGCGCCTCCATGGCATGCAAAGAGGCGCTTGCGAATGGGAAGCCTTTTCTCCTCAGCCCGATTATGATTGTGGAAATATTTGTTTCGGAATCTTTCATTGGAGATGTGATCGGCGACCTTAATTCCCGTGGCGGAAAGATTGAATCCATAGAATCCAACACAGGGATACAGGTAATAAAGGCAACTGTTCCCCTTTCAAGCATGTTTGGCTATTCAACTTCATTAAGGTCTGCTACACAGGGAAGAGGGACATTTACAATGAAGTTTTCGCATTTTGATAAAAGTTAGAGTTCGAAAAAATTAAACCACAAAGGTTGGGGATTTTATTTTTGTGTGCTTTGTGGTGAAGAAAAACGTAATCGTTCACGGGGAGAACTGGTAGCAAACAAGGCTGCTTTCCAACGTGTAAGCTTTTGCAGGTGCTGTAGATGTGCGTTTTCAGGACAATCAACTATAGATTTGCTATGTTGGTTGTCCTGAAAACGTGCATATGCAGTGCCTGAAAAAGCTTACAGAAAAACTAAAACTCAGAAACGAAGGATATTAACTATGTCTAAATCAATAGGAATTGACCTTGGAACAACCAATTCGGTTGCTGCAATCAAGAAAACACATATAGAGGTCTTAAAAAATGCTGAAGGAGAGCTTATTACTCCTTCTTGCGTGACCATGAAAAAAAAGAAGTTGCCATTTTCCAAGCCTGCTTTTGTTGTGGGAAAACACGCTCTGGAATGGATGAAACAAGACCCTGAAAATATCATTGTAGCTATCAAGCGACTGATGGGCAGGAGCTATCAGAATAAACATGTTCAACAGATCATTGCGAATCATGAACTGCACTACCGAATCAGCCGCCATTCTAAGGGAACGGAAAAGAGTCTGGCTGTTATTCTTAACGGCAAGGAATACACGCCGGAGGAAATATCGTCTAAAATACTTGAGAAAATTCGAATTGATGCGGAAAAGTCCCAGGGTGACAAGGTGGATTATGCCGTAATCACTGTGCCCGCATATTTCAACGATAAACAAAAACATGCTACCAGGACCGCTGCTGCTCTGGCAGGGCTGAAAGTTCGCAGATTGCTCCCCGAACCTACCGCAGCGGCCATATCCTTTGGAGTAGATAACGTTAAAGGGGATGATGCCAAAACCGTCCTTGTATTTGATTTTGGAGGCGGAACCTTTGATCTGTCTGTCCTTACCATCAGCGGCGGACAGTTCATCGAGCAGGGCAAAGGCGGTGACATGTGGCTTGGAGGCGAGGATATCGACCGTTTTATATCTGATTATGTCCTGGCGGAAACCGGCAAGGAAAATCAGATTGATGACATGAAGAAATTTGTGAAAAATCAGGATGAGAAACAAAAAAATCTCTTTCTCGGAGAACTGAAAACAAAAGTAGAAAAAGCCAAAATCAGATTAAGCGATGAGGATGAGGCATATATTGAGATATTGGGTATTTTGAAAGACAGCGACGGTGACAGTATTGACGTAGACGTTGAATTGACACGGGAACAATTTAACAAAATTATAACTCCCGTTGTCGATACCACCATCAGACTTACCCGAAAGATACTCGAAGATATTAATTTTACTCCCGATCTTATCGACAATGTTCTTCTGGTTGGAGGAAGCTCGCGAATTCCAAAGGTAGTTGAAGCAATGAAGCAAGAGTTTGGAGATGAAAAGGTGCTGGTGCATGAACGCCCCATGCTCGCTATTGCAGAGGGTGCTGCTATCCTGAGCCACCGGCTGGCGGATACCTACGAGTGTCCCAAATGCGGTCAGACAGTTTCCCAGTCGGATAAGATATGCAAGAATTGTAAGTTTGACCTGGAAAAATACATTGTTGAACAGGGAGTTGTTGATATTGTCCACTCTGCGGCTCATGATTACTACATTTATCTTGAAAACAACGAAAAACACCTGTTTATTGAAAAGAACACGCCTCTTCCTTTTGAAAAGACCGAGGTGTTTAAACTGGTGCATCCTGAGCAAAAACTGGTACACATGAAATTTGTTAATATTGTAAATGAAGCGGATGAGCCTATCGGTGATCTCTGGGTAGGAATTGATACAGATGAGAAGAAAGATGAAAAAAAGAAAAAAGACGCCCTTCATATAAAGATTACTCTGAAGATTGATGAGAACAATCTTGTCGAAGTTGAGGCTGCTCTGAAAGAATATCCGGATATCCAGTTATCAAAGACGCTTTCCAGAGGAAAGTCTGACGAAAAGCTCTTTCTTTCTCTGGAAAAGATGATTAACGAAGCCAACCTTAAGGGTTATACCGAGTACACAATGATAGATGTTCTCCATCGCTCTCTTTCAATCATAAAAAATATCAATACGGTAATCAATACAAAAACAGGAGAAGTGAACGAACCGATTTACAAGTTTTCTGCCATGAAAATTGAAAAGGCAGCGAGAATGGCGGCCGAAGGGCACGCCGGTAAAACTTCTATCTACTATGCTGAATCGGCTCTTCACAGTTTTGGTCAGGCTATCCCCGCCAAAAATCAGGCAGATATCCGCAAAAGGATGAAGCATCTGGAGGAGGTGGATGAACATGGAACTTATGATGAGAATATTCGGGCTCTCAAGGATTTTAAGCAATCAATTGACAATCTCGGAGGAGTCAACGCTCTGATGCAGATTCAAAAGGCCGGACATATTTGTATGGATACGCAACCGTCAAAGGCCCATAAATTCTATAAATGCATAAAAGATATTATGGAAGAATTCCAAAATGGCAATGATGAAAAGGCGTCTGAGTTGCTGACAGCGATAATGCCCGAAGTATATGCTGTTACAAACAAGTTCGATTCAAAAACCGGTGTGATTCACAAGGATATTACCAAATAGATGACTTCGGAAGCTGTCTGTCATATATGCGGTCTTTCGCCTATGCCGGCCGGCAAGACTCAATGTCCTCAATGTGATGCAGATCTGACCTGTTTTAAGGTTCTGGATTCACTTCCTGATGAACCCGTTGGTGAATCTGTCGGGAATGATGCCGGATCAAAAAAACAGGTCATTTTGCTTGTCGTTATCAGCCTTACTCTTGGCTTGATCAGCGTATTGTCGGTTTTTCAGTTCTATTGGTTAAAGCAGATTGAAAACCGAATTCCGGATCGAAAAACATCTTTTCCTGACACCGAATTGAATACCGGATTGAAGCGTTTTGCGATAGATCAATCAAAAATGAGTACAAACGGTACTACCGGAACCAGTGTTGCGACCGAAGCAAAAGAAGACTCCGGAAGGCAGTCGGTTCCGATAAAACCTTTGAAAAAGACGGATATCAGAGCCGTCCTTGCTGAAAATAGTAATGCTGAAAACAACAATTTTTGGATATATTGGGCAACTGAAAAAGATACGCTGTGGGATATTTCACAAAGACATTATGGCTCGGGAAACTATTACCCTGTCCTTCTTGAACATAATCGCCATATTGGAATTTACGATGTTGGAGCCGGGATACAGATAAAAATTCTCAAAAATACTGCTATGGCACGAGATATATATAAAAAAATTACTGAAAAAAAGGGAAACAACTTGTATTGGTATTATTCTGTGGCTGAAGGCGACACCATGCAGTCGGTTGCAGATAAATTTTACAGAACAAAAAACATGTTGCAAAAGATCGCAAGCCTCAATCCTGATATTGATTTGAGGCCGGGTAAGCAAATCAAGATATTGCTGAAATAGACAGATTATGAAAAAGAAAATCCAGAGTTTTGAATCAATGCTGGCAAAAGCAGAGAAATTATTTGACAAGGGAAAATATTTGTCGGCCAAAAAGGAGTTTGAAAAGGCCGAGAGGATATCACCGCAAGATAATATTACTGAAAAGCTTAAAGTATGCAAGAAAGAGATAGAAAAGCTTAAAGTAAAAGATCTAATAAAAAGAGGGGAAAAATACACCAGAAAAAAGAAGCTCAGGGATGCTCTCAGGTGTTTTGAAGAAGCCCGCATGATTTCCGGAAAAGATGATGGTATTCATGAGAAAATAGAGATGTTAAGCAAGCGATTGCAAGGCCATGATATAAACATGGCCGCAAGAAATGCTGAAGTCGCCGGTCAATATCTGAAGGCAGCCGGGCTTTACGAAAAAGTGCTTGCCGGCTCAAAAAAAAAGGATGCTCTCATTTTAAAAAGAGCTGTTTGCCTGGTTAAGGCCGAGAGATACGAAGATGCGGTTTCGGCATTCAAAGACACAAGCCCCAATAGTCATTATGCCCTCTACAACTACGGTTTTGCTCTTGCCAAAACAGGTCAGTACGGCAAGTGTCTCAATGCCTGGGATAACATTGCCGTTAAAAACAATGATTTTCTTAAACAAAAAAAGATTGTCCTGTCCATGATGGCAGAAGACATTTATAATCGTTTTGACAGCGCCGAAGATTTTGCCGGGCTTTACAAGGAAGGAAAATATCTTCTTGATTTGACCGGTCAGCAAAATCTGGTCGAGCTGGTTGAATACTGCAAATATGCCTGGATCAAAGAACTCTGGAAGGATGAACAATATGAAACAATATGGGAATTGCTTTTAGATTTTCCTGCCAAGATAGATTCTGCTCTCATTGCGCTTTATGCAAAGACTTGCTTCAAACTGGCGAAAAAACACGGGACGCATTTATCCGATCTTGCGATGTTTTGGCTTACAGCAGTATATAACGATAAGTTGTCCGGGGGATTTTCCTTAGAAGAAACAGAGACAGTACGACAAAAATTGATCCGGATGGCAGAGGATTTGATAAAAAAAGATGTTAACCCGGAAGACGAAACCGCCGGATCAGCGCTAACCTGCTGGAATATTGATAAGAAATTGATTGAAAATATCCATACCCTGGCAAGAGATCGTAAAGATATGGTCCACCTGGTATGTACGCCACGATTTGCCGATCTTTTTGGCAAATCAGCGCAAATACTTCGATTGATCAAGGAAAACAAGAATTTTTTTAAAAACACAGAAGACTATCTGACAACAGGTTGCTACTATTCACAGGCAGGACAAAGCCTTTATTATCTTGAAGCCCGACAATACAAAAAGGCTTTTGACAGCCTTCCGGAAAAAATCAATCCGGAAAAAATCGATAGCAATGAGTTTGTAACTTACGGTATACTGAAAGTAAAGTTTTTCTGCGGACTTCATTGTATAGAAAATGGCAAGGAACAACCCAGGCGGTATTTCGATACAGCTTCGGTTCTGTTTGATCTCGTCCCTGATTATGAAAAAGAACTTATCGAAAAAGCAATGGATTCTTATGAATTGGATGAATTGAACCGCTATGAAGAAGCTCTTGATATTATCCACATCAAAAGACCATCGAAGGGAATAAAGGAAGCCCTTTCTATGGTAATGAGCAGGCGTGCTATCGAAATGTACAACGCGAAAATGTTTAATGATAAAACCTTGAGCATAATTTTAAAAAAGGCTTTAGAGCTTAATCCTGAAAATGAATTTGCGCTCGCCGGCATGTATGAGACCAATGTCGATCTGGAAGTTATAAAACTCGAAAAAGCTCTTAGCAGACACAAAATGAACAAAGCATGCAAAATAGCAATAGAATCCGAACACGAGAGGGTGCGGACCTGTTTTTTCGAGTTCATGGAACATGCTGTTGAAACCATGTTTGATATGGACTCGGAAGACAATGAAAAAATCTTTTTATTAAAAGATAGTTATGAATGGTGCGCCAGGGTGGATGACTCACATCCAATTTTGTACGATATCAGTGTTATGCTTAAAAGTCTGGAGCAGAGGTAAAATAATGAATCCGTATCAAATATTAAATATTGATTACCGTGCCGACAAACGGAAAATAATCGAAGCAGTTGCTTTGGCCATGCGGGAAAGAAAGTTTTCCGTTCAGGAAGTGGCTATGGCCCAAAAAGAGCTTTTAAATCCAATTGTCAGGGCAGCGCATAACTTTCTGCAATTTATTGATGTGAAACCTTTGCAAAAACGATTGACTTTGATCAGACCGCAAAAGCAAATAATATTCGATTTGAATCGTCTTTCTATTTTTGATGAAAATCCATGAGAAAAAAGAAAAAATTTCTAAAAGAAAAATTTATTGGATTTCAGACGAAGATAGCTGAGCTAACCCACGCTCTTCAGGAACAGGAAGATTCCTATCTGGCCAGGGAAAAGGATCTCTACCTTAATCTTTTTGAAGTACTTGACGCTTTTGAAAATCTGGACCGAACTATACAGGCAAAAGAGAGCCGGTTTGACAAGACCACTGGACGGCTGGCTAAAAACATTCGTTCTATTCAAAAGAAGCTCATCAGGTTACTGAAAACCTGTCACATCATTCAGATTGAATTTCCGGACAACATGGCCGGTATGGATTACTGTAAGGTGGTAGATACACAGGAAGTCGCGGACATGGCAAATGAAACAATACTTTCCGTGGTGAAAAACGGTTACATCGACAAAAAGAAAGAGATAATACTAAGAAAAGCCGAGGTGATCACTGTCATGAACGATTGAACCGTTCTTCTTTTTGTTTTTCCGCAGATTTTTTTCCGATTTCTTTCAACATCTGTTTTATTTTAAGTTTCTTGTTTTTATCTTTCATATTTATTAATGCCTTTTTTAAATGGAAAGCTGCATTTTTAAATTCCTCTTTATTTTTGTAATAAATTCCCAGGTAATAATGGGCTTCCGTCAGCCTTTCCAGCTTACTATAAGCTTTTCCAAGAAAATAATATGCCTGATTGTAATCAGGATTATCCTTTATGAGTTTTTCAAAGGTGGACAAAGCCTCGTTAAGCCTTCCAAGCCCCAGTTGACTGCGCCCAAGAAAAAAAAGAGATTCAGGATCATCCGATGCAATGCTTATAGCGCTTTTAAGGATATTTAATGCTTCCTCGTATCGACCGTCAAAAAAATATATCCTGCCTAAATCTTTTAATATAAAGGGATCAAAAGCTCTTTTTTCCAGCGCTGTTTTAAGATGGATAATTGCGCCTTTCCGGTCGCCGGTTCTTGCCAGAATCAAACCATATCCATAATGTGCTATTAGGCATGGATGTTTGTTTACATCTGCCTCAAACTTCTTTAAGCTCAGGCTTTTTTCCCCATACAGAGCAACAAGTCTGGTGTGAGCCATTTCAAAATCATAAGAGTCGATCTTTTGTTTTCGGCCGGATGTTTGTCTTACTCTTTTTTCATGGTCTTCAAGCCATGCACTGATGTAAACAATACGTTCCTCTGAAGCGGGATGCGTAGTCAAATAGGTGGGAATCTGGTCTGAACCAAACCACTGTTTGCTCCGAATCTTCTTTAAAATTGCAAGCAGACCTGCGCAGTCGTATCCTGCTTTGTCAAGGTGTTTTAGCCCCATATGATCCGCCTGCATCTCATCTTCACGACTGTAAGCAAGAGAAAGCGACGTGCCGGCTGCCACAGATCCCCTGACTACGGCATCGGCTGCTGCTCCCGATCCTCCGATTCCCAGAAATATGCCCGCAGCAATACCGGCAAGTGTTAGAAGCCCGATTTTTGATGATCTTTCAATCTTTTGAGAAATGTGGCGGCATTCAACATGAGCTATTTCATGCGCAAGTATTCCTGCAAGCTCTTCTTCATTCTCTATTGCCTCCAGCAGCCCGCTGTTTATAAATATATTACCTGCCGGACTTGCAAAAGCATTGTAAGCATTTTGCTTTATAATATAAAAATGATAGGTAAAATGTTTGGAAGGAAGAGTTGAGACAATTCTATTCCCTACCTGATTCAAGTACTTTACGATTACAGGATCCTTGATGAGTTCAAAATGTTTTAAAACAATTTTCATGAACTCACGACCCATTTCTTCTTCCTTTTTTACCGTAACAGACAGGCTCTTTTCAGGAAAAAGTATACCGGATATAAAAATGAAAACAGAACATATCGCAAGTAATTTCTTTATAAATTTCATAAACACTTTTTAAAGTTCTCTCACAATCAATTTTAAACCTGGAAACAAATTGAGACAGACTCCTCCGATTTAAATTTTAGTCGCATACCTATGACCGCTCAACCAAATTTACAGATGCTTCTTCTCATCTGTTGACATTGTTGTTCTGTTTGAGATATGAAACGAGTGTAATCAAAATTGAGTACTTATTCATTCAATTTATAGCTTCATTTATAGCTTCATTTATAGCTTCATTTATAGCTTCATTTATAGCTTCATTTATAGCTTCATTGCCTGAAGCTGGAATGACGATAGCATTGAACTGTTACGTTTTGTTTTTTCTATTTTGGTTACATTTATATAAAACACTCACGTATACATCAATTTTTATTATAATACATCCCACCGCTTTCTGCAAATACATAGCCGCTTGCGACGGGGATTATTTATTCTTCGAAGAAAATGCAACTTCTCAAAAAGTTCGGACAAGATCCTTTTTCGCAGGGGCAAGTTTATTCCTCCTGTACGAAGGAGAGCATTCGAATTCAGGTATCAGATATCGCATTGAGAAAACCCTTGAAAGGAAAAAGCATGGATATATCTAGTGGAATGGCCGGCATTAAGCCGGTAAGGCTTAGTATTGATAGTGAGTTTGAATTTGAATGTCATAAGGATGTAAAGTGTTTCACTAAATGTTGCAGAGATATTAATATAACACTGACTCCATATGACATTATAAGGCTCAAAAATCATCTGCAGCTTTCATCGGAAGAATTTTTAGTGCTGTACACCGAGCCACAGCTTTTAGAAAAAACTGATCTGCCTGTTGTTACTTTAAAGCTTTTGAATGATGATTTAAAATCATGCCCATTTGTCAGAGAAGACGGATGTACAGTCTATAAAGACAGGCCAACCACATGCCGTTATTATCCTCTGGGCGTTGCTTCGCTTAGCCATAAAGAAGGCGCTGATAATGAAGGGTTTTATTTTTTTGTTAATGAACCTCACTGTTTTGGTTTTGAAGAGAAGAAAAAATGGACTATTCGTGAATGGAGAAAGAATCAGGGCGTTGATATTCACGATGAAATAAATGAGGGCTGGACCGATCTGGTTGTAAGAAAAAGATCTTTTCCCAAGAATATCAAACTTACGGAACAGAGCAAGAAGATGTTTTTTCTGGTAAGTTATAATATTGATAAATTTAAACAATTTGTTTTTGAAAGTTCGTTTTTAAGCCGCTATAATATTGAGGCTGAAACCATTGAAAAGATCAAAAAAGATGAAATTGCTCTTTTGGAATTCGGCATTAAGTGGCTTAAGCAACTTTTTTTTAAAGAAGGTGATCTTGACGAGATGATAAGCTGATAAGCTGATAAGCTGATAAGCTGTTGAGCTGATAACTATCAACTCAACAGCTTATCAACCTCAATACTCTTTATAGCAGAGACCTTCCCAGCTTGAAGGGTTTTTTAAGCGTGCGTCAATATCAACGTTAAAAAAATCTGCTATTGGTTTGAATATTTCAGGGTTATCAGACTGTATCTTTCGTGCTGCTTGAATAACCTTTTCCAGACCTTTTTTTGTCATTTTACCCAAAGGTCTTCTGCATCCTCCGGATGGCATGCCGAGAATTGACATAAGGGTCTTGATGCCAAGCGGATTTCTGGCTCTGCATACCGCCTCTCCGTAAGGGGTTTTTTCCATTGTCTTAATAGTTACCAGACCAAAAAGCGGTTCAAGCGCCGAAATCAGTTTTTCGGCTTCTTCCCGATTGCCCTCTTTGAGCAGACTTACCATTTCAGCGACGGCTCCCGGAGCAATATTTGAAACAACGGAAATAACACCTGCCGCCTTTATTTGCGGATCTGTCATCATCTCACAGGTCATGCCATCATCGCCGGAGAGTATTGTAAAATCCGGTCCGCAACAGGCTCTGGTGTGTCTCATGTTTTCAATATCGCCTGTGGCTTCTTTAACGGTATCTACATTCTTAAACTTTTTATGAAGAAGAGCGATATCTTCAGCGAGCAACTGAGTACCTGTCCGTCCGGGGATTACATAAGGGATAATCAGTGTTTCCGGAAAAGCTTTAGCTACAGGCCCAATATATTCTCTTCGTATTTCAAGAGAACTCGGCCCGTTGTAATATGGATCTACAAGTAGTACGGCATCAACGCCGGCTTCGACAGCATGTTTTGTCGCTGCGAGTGTCTCATCCGTATTATTGCTTCCGGCGCCTGCTATGCAAATGCGTTTTTCTTTTGTCTTGTTCGCAACATTTTCAATAACCTTGTTGTGTTCATCCCATGTTAAAACCGGGCTTTCTCCTGTAGTCCCTACAGCCAGTATTCCCGTTATTCCATTTTTTATCTGAAAATCCACAAGATTACCAAGACCTTCGTAATCGACGGCATCATCCTTAAATGGTGTTACAAGCGCTGTGAAAGATCCTGTGATCATAAACTCCCCCTTTTTTGAGAAAAAAAGCCGATTTTTACGGCATCTTTCATTTTTACTTTACACTTGATTGAAAAGCAACAGCGGCATTCTGCCGCTGATTTAAGAGGCTGAAAGCCTCTTTTACAATACGCATGGTGTCTGCAATGTGGTTTCATGCGCCTTGAAGATGAACGCTTACATGTTGGGAAGTAGCCTTGTTGTGCTACCAATTCTCCCGTGAACGCTTACCAAATATCCTGCGAAATCCTGATATATTATTTATTTCCACGTTCCTCAGGAACGCAGATTAAATAACTTCCCCAACCATGCATCACAGCTTCAGGTCGCCTTTGTTCGATCCAAATCTGTACACCTAAACTTAAGAAGTAAGTTATTTCGTCCGCATTCCTTATGTCAAGAAAAAAAGATATTTGTATGAGTGGTAATATTATTTCAAAATCTAAAATAACCTGGCTGTTGCCTTATTTTTGCTTGACAATAGGACTCTATCGTACTAACCAAAATGGATTTAGGAACGTGGACGAATTAACTTTCACGAATAGGATGTAAATAATAATGATTTCAATCAAAGGATATAAATAAATCATGACAAAGGCAAAAAATGCAGAAGAATATATAGCTATGCAAAAGAGTTCTATAGCATCGAATCCGGAATGTGGAACATCTCATTACAACCTTGCCGTAGCTCTGCTTGGACAAAAAAAATACGATGAGACTGAAACAGAGCTTCATGCTGCAATTGATTGCAGCCCAAGCCTTGCTGAAGCTTATGTGCAGTTGGGAGGGCTCTGTCTTCAGCGAGAAGATCTGGACGGTTGCCTTGAATACAACAAACGTGCTGTCAAAGCAAGAGCCGGCTTCTCTGAAGGCTATGGAAATATTGGATTTGTGCATCTTCAAAGGGGAAATATTGACGAAGCCATCAAGTCTCTTCAAAAGGCTATTACCTATAATTCCAACTTCATTCAAGCTTATGCAACGTTAGCTAATGCATATCTTATGAAGGGACTGATTGAAGAAAGTATAAAAGCAAATTTAAAAGCGCTTAAGCTTGAACCGAACTTTGCCATTGCTCACAACAATCTGGCAATAGTATATCTTGAAAATGGAAAGTACGATCTGGCCGTAGAGCATTGTGATAAAGCGATAAAGTTTGGTTATGAAGTATCTCCTGAAATTTTAAAAGAGATCGAAAAGCACAGATAGCATATGCAGTAATAAAACTTTAAACTCAATAAGAATTGAGTGTAACCAATGACAAATAAACTACAATTTAAGTATTTTTTGTCCGACAAAAAAAATCCTGTCCAAAAGAACAGTAAGCTATGGACAACTCCGCTTCCCATGAACAGAAAACAGCCACTGAAAGCGAGTGGAATTTCTGTAAGTTATGGGGATTATTTTGCTGCGGTTCACTCTTTTCTGAAAAAAGATGGAATTGAAACCATTGTCCTTGCTGCTTCCCAATGCTTAAATTCTCATACAAAATCAGAAATAAAACCTGAAGAGATAGAACCTGATAAGATAGAAGAAATTTGCATTTATCTGGAAAAGCATGGAGAATTTTACCATCCTGCCAGAATTGAAATTATTGCGCATGAACTAAAGTTTAACTGTGTATTAAATGTTGCAATATCAAATGTGGGTAAGGGTTGTATCGAAAGAGAGTATAGCTGCCTGAAAAAGCTCAACACCGACTTTCCATTTTTATTTATTCCAAAAGTTTATGGTTGCGGTGAAGTTCGCATAAAAGAGAGTGGGCTTAAGATAAGCATGTTTTTGGGAGAGTGGTTTGAAGGTTTTGGCGAATTCCACATTTCCCATGATAGAACATCCAGAGAAAACAGAATAATTGTATGGGATCATGAACAGGGTAATTTCTTCTTGTCACCGGACCAGACAATAGAGCTTTACAGGCAGGCAGCCATGATTTTGACCTGCTACTACAATGTTGAGACATCTGAGCAAATATTCCCATGGCATCATGCTGCAGGAGATTTTGTTGTAAGGCTTCAAAATAACAAAATGGAACTAAAGCTCATAACAGTGAGAAATTACACATCTCCATTTAAAGCTTCTCCATTTAAGGGTAAAAATATAAATGAAAACAAGATTGAAAATAAAGGCATAGACCCTGATTTAGTACTGCAGGCGATGCTTTTGTTTTTTCTGAATCTTTCAATCAGGATGCGTTTGGATAGGGTAGATGGCATCGGAGATATCGTGTGGGCCGATGATATTGCAGTCGAAGGAACAGTAAAAGGCTTTTTTCAGGGGCTGACCCGAAAACCTCCGATCGTTTCGATTCAAGAGTCACTCGCGATCTGTTTTCAACAATATTTTTCATTGTACACAGAGTCGGTTTTATATGATTTATTAAGAGCTATAGTTAATATGTACAATCCATCGACTCCGGAGATTCATGTAATAAAGCGGAATTTAAAAAACCATGCTCATATTCTTCATAATATCATAAGAGGTAAGCGTTCACAGGCACTGCATATGAACGTTTTCAGGGCAACCAACATAGCAAATCTATAGTTGATTGTCTAAGAAAACGCACATCTACAGCACCTGTAAAAGCTTACATGCTGGGAAGTAGACTTGATTCTCCCGTGAACGGTTATCATAAGAGATATGGACGAAATAACTCTCCGGACGTGCGCATAGATTTGAGTCGGATTTGCTTTTTTATTAACCATAAAGGGTAGAGCAAGCTTTTTTTATTGACAAAAAGCAAGATTAATTTTATTAACCAAAAATTTATATAGGTGTAGTAGGTATAAAGTCTGATATCAAAGGCTTTAAAAATTATAATTCAAGAGAGGAGGTGAGCTTAAAGCAGCTCTGCAAGAAAAGAGAAAGAATTTTATAGTTAAGAAAGGCCAATTTTTAAAATAAATGGAGGTAAAATAAATGGCAAAACATGAAACTCCTTTGATTGACCAGCTTGAATCCGGACCGTGGCCAAGTTTTGTGTCCGATCTTAAGCTTGAAGCTGCATCAAGGGCAAAGAATGAAAACGGTATAGACTACCAGATTCCGGTGGATGTATGCGATGATCTTCTCGGAGTACTTGAACTTTCCTACAAGCACGGCAGGACTCATTGGAAACACGGTGGGATAGTAGGTGTATTCGGCTATGGTGGTGGTGTTATAGGCAGGTATTGTGATCAGCCGGAGATGTTTCCTGGCGTTGCACATTTCCACACCATGCGCGTTAATCAGCCTTCAGGTAAATACTATACAACAAAATTTCTGAATGATCTCATGAATATCTGGGAATTGCGCGGCAGTGGTATGACCAACATGCATGGGGCAACCGGAGATATCGTTCTTCTTGGAACAACAACTCCTCAACTCGAAGAGATATTTTTTGATCTGACTCATAAAATGAATACCGATCTGGGTGGTTCCGGATCAAACCTTCGGACACCTTCCTGTTGTCTCGGTACGTCTCGTTGTGAATATGCCTGTTACGACACTCAGGAACTTTGTCACTCGATGACACAGGAATATCAGGATGAACTACATCGTCCTGCTTTTCCGTACAAGTTTAAATTCAAATTTGACGGATGTCCCAACTGTTGTGTAGCAGCTATTGCAAGGTCTGATTTGTCATTTGTTGGTACATGGCGCGATGATATCCGCATTGATCAGGAAGCGGTCAAAGCATATGTCGGCGGCGAACTGAAACCGAATGCCGGAGCACATGCCGGTCGTAACTGGGGTCCATTTGATATACAGAAAGAAGTTATCGGTCTTTGTCCTACAGGTTGTATGCGATATGAAGGTGGAAAGCTTGAGATAAACACGCCGGAATGTACCAGATGTATGCACTGTATCAACGTTATGCCAAGAGCCTTGAGGGTGGGTTTGGATAAGGGTGTTACCATTCTTTGTGGTGCTAAAGCTCCAATTGTCGATGGGGCGCAGATTGGAACTCTTCTCGTTCCTTTTATGAAGATAGAAGAACCTTACGATGAAGTCCATGCTTTGATTGAAAAGGTTTGGGATTACTGGATGGAAGAAGGAAAGAACCGCGAGCGGGTCGGTGAGTTGATCAAGCGCAATGGCATGCAGAAGATGCTTGAAAAATGTGACTTGAAAGCGCTTCCTCAGCATGTTCAGGAACCGCGGTCTAATCCGTATATCTTCTGGAAAGAAGAAGAGGTCCCGGGCGGATTCCAGCGTGACGTTAATGAATTTAGAAAATACCACCAGAGATAGGAGGGAGTAATTATCATGGCATTTATATCTTCAGGTTACAATCCTGACAAACCGATGGAAAACAGAATAACGGATATCGGTCCAAAAAAGTTTGATCAATTTTACCCTCCGGTTATTGCAAAAAATAAGGGTAAATGGCTCTATCATGAAATTTTGGAGCCAGGTGTTCTGGTACATGTTTCGGAAACAGGCGACGAAGTTTACACTGTAAGAGTAGGGGCTGCTCGTCTCATGAGCATAACTCTTATCCGCGAAGCATGTGAAATAGCAGATAAGCACTGTGATGGATGTCTGAGATTTACCACCAGAAATAATATCGAATTTATGGTGGACAGCAAAGACAAGTTAGAACCTCTGAAGCAGGATCTTGCGAGCAGAAAGTTTGATGCAGGCAGTTACAAGTTCCCTCTCGGTGGCACAGGCGCTGGAATTACAAATATTGTACACACTCAAGGCTGGATTCACTGCCACACGCCTGCTACTGATGCGTCAGGCACTGTAAAGGCTACAATGGATGTGCTTTTTGATGATTTCCAGAATATGAGGCTACCTGCGAAGCTTCGTGTCTCCATGGCCTGCTGTTTGAACATGTGCGGCGCTGTTCACTGCTCTGATATTGCAATTCTTGGATATCACCGTAAACCGCCGATGATCGATCATGAATATCTGAACAAGATGTGCGAGATTCCTCTTGCTGTGGCTGCATGTCCTACCGCAGCAATCAAGCCTTCCAAGACCGAGCTTCCGGACGGAACAAAGGTAAATACGGTTGCCGTGAATGCAGACAGGTGTATGTACTGCGGCAACTGTTATACAATGTGTCCTTCCATGCCGCTTGCAGATACGGAAGGTGACGGAATCGTACTTATGGCCGGTGGCAAAATATCCAACAGGATTAGTGCGCCGAAGTTTTCCAAGTGCGTTGTGGCTTTTATTCCGAATGAACAGCCGCGCTGGCCTACTATGACTGCTACTATCAAGAGAATGGTCGAAGCTTATGCCAACGATGCTAATAAATATGAGCGTCTTGGTGATTGGGCGGAGAGAATTGGATGGGAAAAATTCTTTGAAAAATGTGAAATTGAGTTTACACATCATCTTATTGATGATTTCCGTGATGCAGCATATTATACTTGGCGACAGACAACACAATTCAAGTTCTAATTGTGTAAAGTAAAACCAATAAGCTGGAGCGTATAAGATTTTTGCGCTCCGGCTTATTATAATAATATAATAAGTAAGAGGCATGATAATGGGCTTAACAATTGATGAACAAACAGCAAAAGATACTATTGTAGAAACTCTTAAGAAAAAAAAAGGAAAATCAAAATTTTATCTTAAAGATTACTACAAAATGCTTCCGGATGAAAAAATGAGGGACGTAAAGAAGATTGTAAATCAAATGGTCAGAGAAGAAGTTCTTGAGTATTGGTCTAGCGGAAGCACCACAATGATAGGCCTCAAAGGAGTCGGAAAACAGGCTACAACGGAAGAAGGCGAATAAAAGACTGTCTTTTTTATATAAATCTGTGCGGTGGAAAGAGATATGGATTTTCCCAGAATTGTTATTGCAGCCTTGCGGGGAGGATCGGGGAAGACCATACTGTCGTTAGGGGTTATTGCTGCATGGATAAGGCTTGGAAGATCCGTAGCGCCCTTTAAAAAAGGTCCGGACTATATAGATGCGGGCTGGCTTGCCTTGGCTGCAGGCCGGCCATGCTATAATCTGGACACCTTCATGATAAAGAAAGAACGTGTCCTTGATTCATTTCTTACCCATACTTTAAAGAATGATATTGCTGTTATAGAGGGAAACCGCGGGCTTTATGACGGCATAGACATTGAAGGAAGTTCCAGCACGGCAGAACTTGCAAAACTCCTTAAAGCTCCTGTGATTCTGTGCATAGATTGCACAAAAACCACACGAACTGTGGCTGCTGTTGTATCGGGATGCATACGGTTTGATCCTGATGTTAAGATTAAAGGGGTTGTGTTAAATCGCATAGCCGGATCAAGGCATGAAAACATCCTCCGCAAAAGTATTGAATACTACTGCGGTATCCCTGTGCTTGGCGCTGTGCCAAAATTGGGCAAGCAGTCTTTTCCTGAACGGCATATGGGGCTCATACCAACGTCTGAACATGCCTGGGCAAAAGAGTCAATCGCTGCTGCATCTCAAATGGCATCTGCTTATCTTGACCTTGATGCATTAGCTGAAGTTGCTTCTTGCAAGCAACCATCAATCCCATTCGCAGATTACGCAGATTTACGCAGATTATCCAAACATTCCATCCATCCATCATCATTCAATCATCCAATCATCCATCCATTCAATAAGCAATCATCCTCACCAAGAATCGGCATAATCAAGGATTCGGCCTTTCAATTCTACTATCCGGAAAATATTGAGGCACTTATATCTGCAGGAGCAGAGCCTGTATTTATAAGTCCGCTTTCAAGCAATAAAATTCCGCCCGTAGATGCCATTTATATAGGGGGTGGATTTCCCGAAACTCATGCGGAAAAACTTGCAGAAAACGTAGAATTTAGAAAAGAATTAAAATCTTTAGCCGAAGATGGTCTTCCTATATATGCTGAATGCGGCGGTTTGATGTATTTGGGAGAAACGCTGATTACAGGAAAAAAATCGTATCCAATGGCAGGTGTTTTACCGGTTGTTTTTGGTCTTTCCGGGAGGCCCCAGGGGCATGGATATACGATCATTAAAGTGAAAAGAGAAAATCCGTATTTCAAGGTCGGCACAGAACTCAGAGGCCATGAGTTTCACTATTCGAAAGTTTTAGAATGGAAGGGAGATGACAATGACCTGGTATTTTGTATGAAAAGAGGGAGAGGTTTAATTAATAAAAGTGATGGTCTTTGTTATAAAAATGTCCTTGCAACATATACCCACCTGCATGCACTCGGCACACCCGAATGGGCAGAGGCTATGGTCAGCAATGCGATCTCCTGCCAAAAATCAAAAAGCAAAGGCGAGCATCTTAAATTCTAAAAATGCTCGCCTTTGCTTTTTGATTTTTAATGGCATCCTTCAAAAACATCGAAAAGTAGTTTACACTTTCGGGCTACCAACTTAAAGCGGGACACTTTCCGCCATTTTGGCTTTATAGCAATTCTACAATCAAGCAAAATCTAAGGAGTTGTCAACTGTTTGGATTTACAGCCTGTCCCGCTTTACGTTGATAGCCCACTTTCGTTCCCAGGCTCTGCCTCTTGTTAGGTGTAAACTGGTAAATGAAGGATGCCTTTTTAACTTACTTTTATTTTTTAGGATGGCACTTTGTGCAGGATGTAGGCGCTACCTTTGTTCCGGATTTCTTGTTGGATTTCTTATGGCAGCTTATACAGTTTAAATGTATAGCTTCGGCATGATATTCTAATTTTTGTGCCTGTGTAAGCTTTGGAGCACCTTTTTTAGCTCTCGGCTTTCTGCCCGGTTTCTTGTGACAATCGATACAATTTTGAACATTGTCTCCCAGCTTAAGATCACCAAGAGGCTTGCCTGTTGCATCGTGATGACACTCTCCACAACCGATACCGTAGGTTTCACTATGCTTTTTGTGTGAAAAATCTACTATGCTTTTTTTATGTTTAGCATACTTCTTGTTTTCCATCTTGATCATAGGGTCTACTGCGGTTCCAGCATAAACAGCGCTTGCAATAAACAGAGAGCAAACTCCAGCAATCACCATAACCATCAAAGATCTTTTACTCATAAACATACTTCATCTCCTTTCATTCTCTTGATTTATTCTATCAATTGTACATTTTTCGGCATCCTTCATTTATCAGCTTACACTTAACAAGAGGCAGAGCCTCGCATAATGCGTTCCCATGCAGAGACTGGGAACGAAAGTATAAACTACTTTT
>JAUWOS010000094.1 GCA_030611985.1 Desulfobacterales bacterium
AACGGGGATAAGAATAAGGCTTTAAGTCAGATTAAGGAAAAGAAATATTTTGAGAAGTATCAAGGAACGGACAAGGAAATTTATCTCTTTGGCGTTGAATTTGCCGGCAGGAATGTTGGGGAATGGGTGGTTGAGAAGATGGGCTACCATTTTTAATTTTCAATGGTCAATTTTCAATGTTCTATTTTGGTTACACTCAATTGATTTCAAATTGGCGGCATAAATCTGAAATTTCCTAACCGCACAGCTCGCAAATTTGCGAAAATTTTGTCTTGCTTTCACACTTTTTCGTTACGGAGATAATTTTCAGACAGGCTTACAGAAGGAGTTTGCCAACTTAGTCTTGACACCTATCTGCAAATAGGTTAGCAAATTCAACTTAACCTTTTTTGCGCCCTATCGTAATATTTCAGCACTTTTTAAAATAAACTCAAGTTAGGAACATGCAGGCGAAATAACTTTGTAACCGTTCACGGGAGAATCGGTAGCACAACAAGGCTACTTCCCAACATGTAAGCTTTTACAGGTGCTGTAGATGTGCGTTTTCTTAGACAATAAACTATAGATTTGCTATGTTGGTTGTCTAAGAAAACGTGCATATGCAGTGCCTGTGAACGCTTACATAACTTTCTCATGCAGGCGTATGGATTTGGGTCACACAAAGTCGGCCTGAAGCTGTGATGCCTGCTTGGGGAAGTTATTTCGTCTACGTTCCTGATATTTTTGGCTTTTTGTGAAAAATGCCATAACGCAGCAAAATTATTTACCTGGAAATCTATATTATGACTATGAAAACAACAAGTAATATTATCGAGCAACGAAGAAAAAAAATTGCTGAATTAAAGAATAAGGATGTTAATCTCTTTCCGAATGATTTTGCTGTATCGCATACAGTAAAGAATATCAGGGATACAATAGAAGATTTACAAGATTCCATTACGGAAGATAACCCTGTTTTTGTTGCAGCAGGTCGCATGATGGCTGTAAACCGGTTCGGAAAAGCATCTTTTATTAGGTTCAGGGACAGGACAGGACAGTTTCAGGCATATGTGAGAAAGGATAATGTGGGAGATGAAGCTTACGCTCTTTTTAAACAGCTCGATATTGGAGATTTTGTCGGCTTAAAAGGAGGGCTGTTCAAGACTAAAACAGGTGAGTGGACTCTTCTGGTTAATGAATTAAAACTTGTATGCAAATCAATGAGGCCTTTTCCTGAGAAATTTCACGGACTCAAGGATCCTGAAAAGCGTTATCGCAAGCGCTACCTTGATCTGATAATGAATTCAGACGTACGCGATACATTTATAAAGAGGAGTAAAATAATTCAGGCGATACGTACATTTTTTCTTGTCCGGGATTTTATGGAAGTAGAAACTCCCATGATGCAGCCTGTTCCGGGTGGAGCGGAAGCAGAGCCATTTATTACACATCACAATTCTCTGGGGCTGGATCTTTTTTTGCGCATAGCTCCTGAATTATATTTAAAGCGTCTTGTCATCGGCGGCTTTGAAAGGGTTTTTGAAATCAACAGAAATTTCAGAAATGAAGGGATTTCAACACGGCACAATCCTGAATTTACCATGCTTGAGTTTTATCAGGCATATGCTGATTATAAAGACCTGATGAATTTGACTGAAGATATGTTCAGCTATGTGACGCGTGAAGTTGCAGGATCTGACTCAATTGTATATCAGGGTAGTACCATTGACATGGGAGGCAGATGGCGCCGGATGACTCTTTTTGAAGCTTTGGAAGAGATTGGAGGAATTGATGCAGATTTGCTTAAAAACAGAGAAAGACTTCTTGATTTTGCATCTTCCAGGGGAATAGTCATTACAAAGAAAGCGTCCGAAAAAATCGGAGGCACAGGAAAAATTATTACAAAACTCTTTGATGTCATGGTAGAACCGAAACTGATACAGCCTACGTTTATTACCGGATATCCGGTTGAGGTTTCTCCTCTTTCCAGAAGGAGTGACAGCGATCCGGCCATTACGGATCGTTTTGAACTTTTTATCGCAGGCCATGAGATTGCCAATGGTTTTTCGGAGCTTAATGATCCGGATGAGCAGAAAGTCCGTTTTCTGCAACAGGCAACAGAGAGGGATGCAGGTGACAAAGAAGCGCATTGCATGGACGAAGATTACATAGAAGCATTGGAATACGGCATGCCGCCTACTGCCGGCGAAGGGATAGGAATAGACAGACTTGCCATGCTTTTTGCCGATGCTGCTTCCATCCGTGAAGTTATTCTTTTTCCGCACATGAAACCGGCGGGAAATATTGCAGAAGAGGCTTCCAGCCTCTTGAATTAGCGGCAGGATACCACTGCCACTTTTCAGTTTTTTGCCTAATAGCTAATGGCTGGCATCTGTAAATATTGAAGAAGTGTAAACTGTAAAATGAGGGATGCCACAAAATACATGTCTTTTGAATTTTTCATAGCCGGTCGTTATCTCAGAGCCAAACAAAAAGAGACTTTTATATCATTAATCACTATTCTTTCAATAGCGGGCGTAACCATAGGCGTTATGGCTCTGATCGTAGTGATTGCCGTTATGTCCGGCTTTGAATCTGATCTTAAGTCCCGAATACTTGGGATTGAATCGCATGTGGTGTTAATGCGCCATGGCGACGGTTTTTCCGACTATCGCAGAATACTTGAATATGTGGAAAAAGCTGATGGAGTTGAAGCAGCCACACCTTTTATCTACACCCAGATCATGCTTCGTTCATCATCCGGAACGTCCGGAGCTGTTTTAAGAGGAATAGATCCTGAATCAGCGGGCAGGGTAATAAAGGTTTTGAAAAATCTTTCTTTGCAAAACCTAAAGGAGATGAATTCCGATGTTCGGAAATCAGAACGCTATGTCGTCCCCGGTATTATTTTAGGCAAGGAGCTTGCCAATAATCTAAGCATCATGAAAGGCGATACGGTTTACGTGATATCACCGCAGGGAATGATTTCTCCAATAGGGCATATTCCCGTAATGAAACGGTTTAAGGTAGCAGGACTATTTGAGTCTGGTATGTATGAATATGATAGCTCTCTTGCTTACATACACCTCAAAGATGCACAAAAAATTCTGCGCACTGGAGACTCCGTAACCGGCATTGAAGTGAGAGTTGATGATATTTATAATGCCGGAAATATTTCAGAAAAGATAATAGCGGATCTGGAGTTTCCATATTGGGCAAAAGACTGGATGCAGATGAATCACAATCTCTTTTCAGCGCTTAAGCTGGAAAAGACAGTTATGTTTATTATTTTAACGCTTATCGTTCTTGTCGCAGCCTTCAACATAGCAAGCTCGCTTATTATGATGGTAATGGAAAAAACCAGAGATATTGCAATATTAAAGGCAATGGGCGCAACAGATAAAAGCATTAGAAAGATTTTTGTTTTCAAGGGAATGGTCATAGGCGCTGCGGGCACAATTCTTGGAACATGTTTAGGGCTATCAGCATGTGCATTGCTTAAGCGCTATAAGTTTATTGAACTTCCGAAAGATGTTTATTATATCTCTACCCTTCCTGTAAGACTCGAAGCTTTAGATGTTTTTTTGATTGCTTCCGCCGCAATGCTTATCTGCTTTTTAGCAACACTTTATCCGGCGCGCCAGGCATCAAAGCTCAATCCTGTTGAAGCAATTCGTTATGGATAAAAAGCAAACTTGTTTGTCCGTGTCTGAAGAAATTGCGAATTAAATGTGATTGAATGAACGAATCAAAAAGGGGAATGACATCAAGAGAATTACATTATAATCCTGATGTCCTGGTGTCTTTGTGGCTGAACTATTATCTGATCCTTTAATATCTGTTAAAGAACTTTGCAAGAGTTTCAAAACCGGCGATACCTGTGTAGATATATTAAAAGGTGTAAATTTTGATTTAGATGCAGGGGAAACCGTGGCCATTGTTGGAGCGTCCGGAATCGGCAAGTCCACTCTTTTGCACATACTTGGGACTCTTGACCGTCCTGACAGCGGAACTCTTTTGTTTCAAGGCAAAGATGTTTTTAATATTGACAATGGAAAGCTGGCAAAATTTCGAAATGAATCTATCGGTTTTGTTTTTCAGTTTCATCATCTTCTTCCCGAGTTCAGTGCCATTGAAAATGTGATGATGCCGGCGCTTATTAAAGGAATGAGCAAGGAAAGCGCTATAAAAGCTGCAGAGGCAATGCTTGTCAGAATGGGGCTTAAAGATAGATTGCATTACAGGGTTGGTAAACTTTCAGGTGGTGAACAGCAGCGAGTTGCTCTGGCAAGAGCTTTGGTTCTTAAACCTGCTGTTCTTCTGGCTGATGAACCTACCGGTGATCTTGATAGCAAAAACAGCAATCAGGTTCATGATCTGCTGCTGGAACTGAACCGGGAATTTTGCATGACACTGGTTGTGGTTACACATAATATGGAGCTTGCATCGTATATGTCACACAGCGTAACCATTATTAACGGTCAACTAGTGGAGATAAATTAAGGAATTTTTATGTTAAAACGTTTAATGCTTCTGATAACAGCAATAATATGCTTTCTTCCAAATACTGTATATTCCATCACATCAGTCCGGGTTCTAATATTACCATTTGAAATTCATTCGATAAAAGAACTCTCATATCTGGAAACCGAAATTCCATCAGTAATCAAGAAAAATCTTGAGCGAGATGGCGCTATTGTATTGGATTTGGATGATTCTTTATGGAAAGAAATGGCCGAAGGTATTGATGGAATCAAAAATACCGGCATTAAGTGTGGCGCTGACTATGTTGTTTATGGAAGCTTGACATGGATAGGCCAAAAATTTTCTCTGGATGCAAAGATGGTGGAATCTTTTGGAAAAGGTCTCCCAAATGTTTTTTTTATAGAGGGAGAGGGTATAGAAAATCTTCCCGGCGCTGTAAACGGACTTGCGCATGATCTAGGCATGAAGCTTTTCAAGTGGGAAAATGTTGCCAGAGTGCTTGTTACCGGCAACAAGCGCATAGAGGCTGATGCAATAAAAAAGATTATTAAAACAAAACCAGGTGATATCTATCTTGCAAAAAAACTTTCCGAAGACCTTAAGATTGTATATTCAATGGGATATTTTGAGGATATCAGGGTTGAAACTGAAGATTCTCCGGAAGGCAAGGTTGTTATATTCAAGGTAGAAGAAAAACCGGTTATTAGAGTAATCCGCATAAAAGGCAACAGTGTCTACAAAGATGAAGAAATCAAGGAAAGCCTGGATATAAAGACTGGCTCAATTCTGAATATTTTCAAGATACGCGGCAATATTAAAATGATAGAAGAGCTTTACAAGGACAAAAATTACCATAATGTCAAAATTTCCTATAATGTCCATCCACTGGCGCAAAATCAGGTGGCGCAAAATCAGGCTGATCTTGAGTTTGTTATTGAAGAAGGTGAAAAGGTAAAAATAAAAAGGATAATATTTGAAGGAAACAGCGCTTATACCAACAAAAAATTGAAGGGAATGATGAAGTCGTCGGAAAAAGGCTTTTTTTCGTGGCTGACGTCATCCGGTGAGATGAATATGGATGACTTGAATCAGGATGTTGCCAGGCTTTCCTCATTTTATCATAATAATGGTTATATCCAGACAAGAGTTGGCGAGCCTGATATTGAATATAAGGGCAATTGGATAGATATTACAATAAAAATTGATGAAGGGCCACAATTCAAAGTCGGAAAGGTAGACATAACAGGCGACATGGTTTTGCCAAAAGAAGAATTGATAAAGAAGTTGAAGATTGCAGGGGAAAAATTTTACAACCGTGAAGTTGTTCGAAATGATGTGCTTGTCCTCACCGATCTTTATTCTGATGAAGGTTATGCATATGCAGATATATTTCCCGGCATAGATAAAAATTTCGAAGATCTGGTGGTCAATATCAGTTATGTTATTGAAAAGGGTAAGCAGGTATATTTTGAAAAAATTATTATAGGCGGAAACACAAAGACAAGAGACAAGGTTATCCGTCGCGAGCTTAAGGTCTATGAACAGGAGCTTTACAGCGGACGGAGATTAAAACGAGGAGTGCGTAATCTCTATCGGCTTGATTTCTTTGATGATATAAAGGTTGACACATTAAAAGGAAGTTCCGACGATAAAATGATCCTGAAAATTGATGTCACTGAAAAGCCTACAGGCGCTTTTAGTTTCGGAGGTGGGTACAGCAGCGTCGAAGATTTTTTTATTATGACCTCTATTTCCCAGAGAAACCTTTTTGGGCGCGGTCAGATCCTTCAGCTAAAGGGTCAGTGGGGAGGCAGAACAAACAAGTATACATTGAGCTTCACTGAACCATGGATGTTTGATATCCCGCTGTCAGCAGGTTTTGATCTGTATAACTGGGAAAAAGATTATGATACATACGACAAAGACAGCAAAGGCGGCGGTTTCAGGCTGGGCTATCCGGTTTATGATTTTACACGAGCATATCTTTCTTATTCTTACGAAGCGGGTGATATTAGAAATATTACCGACGATGCCTCGGATTCCGTCAAGGATATGGAAGGAATTAATGTGATGAGCAGTATATCTGCTATGCTGCGCTACGATTCAAGAGACAAGGTTTTTAATCCTTCAGAAGGACAGGATCACAGTTTTACTGTAAAATATGCCGGCATTGGAGGGGATATAGGCTTTACCAAATATTTAGCGGAAGCAGGGTGGTATACACCTTTGTTTTGGAATACTGTTGGTTTTTTGCATGCCAGGGGAGGATATGTCAGCGAGAGTTCAGGAAAGAAACTCCCTGATTATGAAAAGTTTTATCTTGGGGGAATGAACTCATTGCGAGGCTTTGACTGGCATGATATAAGTCCTGTGCAGATTAACAAGGACAACACTGTGAGCCAAGTAGGCGGGGACAAATTTGTACAGTTTAACATTGAATTTTTGATTCCTTTGATCAAAGAAGCAGGACTCGTTGGGGTTATATTTTATGATACGGGCAATGTATATGGCGCTGATGAGAATATAAATTTAGGCGCCTTGCGAAAAAGTGCGGGATATGGGTTCAGGTGGTATTCTCCTATGGGTCCGATGCGTCTTGAAAATGGATATATCCTTGATCCTGAGGAAGGAGAAAGCAAGGGAGGGCGCTGGGAGTTTACAATGGGAGCAGCGTTTTGATTATATTAGGAACGTGGACGAATTATTATGATAGGATACATAGAAGGTAAGCTTTTAAAAAAAGAAGATGACAAGATACTTGTTCTTGCCAATCAGATAGGATATGAAATTCTGCTTCCTGCTATCGTAATGGAGACTATTAAAATCAAGAAAACTGGTGAAGAGATTTCGCTTTATATCTATTATCAACAGACCGAACGACAACCAAAGCCTATATTGATTGGTTTTAATCTCGAAACGGAAAAAGAATTCTTTCAACATTTTATTTCTGTTGGAGATATCGGACCGCTTAAGGCTGTTAAGGCAATGAATATTCCTGTTTGTGAAATAGCAAGAGCCATAGAATCAAAAGATGTCGACAAGCTTAAGCAGTTAAAAGGTATCGGAAGCAGAACAGCCCAGAAAATCATTGTTTCCCTCGAAGGGAAGGTAAGTAAATTTGTATTGATCCGTAAATCAGAGCAAAAAGAAATGTCTGCTGTAGGAGATTTTTCAGGGCAGGTATTTGATGTACTCGTTGCCCAGCTAGGCCATAAGGCCACCGATGCAAAACAGATGATCGCAAAAGCCTTTAAGCGGAATAGTTCTATTTCAACACCCGAAGAACTCTTTGAAGAGATATATCATGGAAATGAATCGTAATGGAAAATGACGTTATACTGAAGTTATGATCGAGCCATGCAAATTAATGTCGAAAGTTTCTTCAATGCCCGGTGTTTACATTATGAAGGATGTCGGCGGGGAGGTTATTTATGTTGGTAAGGCCGGAAACCTTAAAAAGCGCCTTTCCTCATATTTTGGAAGACCTGTGCAATCAAGCATGAAGACCGGAGTTCTGGTTAAAAAGATATCGACCTTTGAAACAATAATAACCGGAAGCGAAAAAGAGGCCCTGATTCTTGAATCAAACCTTATCAAGCAATATAAACCGCGATATAATGTAATTTTAAAAGATGACAAACGTTATCCTGTATTGCGCCTTGATATCAAAAGTCGGTATCCAGGTCTTTCCATAGTTCGAAAGATAAAAAAAGACGATGCGCTGTATTTCGGCCCGTTTACAGCCTCCCAGGCTGTTCGCCGTACACTTAAAATAATCAACAAGACCTTCAAGCTTCGCAAGTGCAAAGATAAAGGTTTTAAAAACAGGTCGCGTCCGTGCCTTAATTTTCAGATGGGAGCATGTCTTGCTCCATGCTGTTTTGATGTTGATATAAGCGCTTACGGTGAGATGGTAAAGGAGGTTGTTCTATTTTTAAAAGGAAGGACTCCGGATCTTGTCGGAAAAATAAAACAGGAGATGGTATCAGCAGCCAAAGCGCAGGAGTATGAAAAGGCGGCAGAGCTTAGAGACAGGGTGTTTGCCATTGAAAAGACCCTTGAGAAACAGGTTGCGATTACAACAGATTTTAAAGACAGAGATGTTCTTGCAATTGCCGGATCTTCTGATGCCGGATCTTCCGAGACCCAATTTTCCGAGCCCCGATCTTCTGAATACGTTCTGATCGAACTGCTTTTTGTTCGCGGAGGCTATCTTTTGGGAGAGCGTCATTTCAGTTTTGCCCAGACCATGTCAACCGATGAGGAAATGATCGGATCATTTATCAGACAATATTATGAAAACAGCCATTTTATTCCCGAACAGATACTTGTTCCTATCCAAATTTCCGATGCATCTTTACTTGAAGACCGGCTACGAATAGAAAGAGGAAAAAAAGTAAGTATTTTATGCCCAAAAAGGGGTGAAAAGGTACATCTTGTTGAGATGGCTGTCCGGAATGCGGAAAACAGATTGAAGGATATGCTTTTATCTGTTGCAAATAATGCGGATATGCTTGTTCGGCTTCAAAAACGGCTGAAGATGAACAGGCGATTGGAGCGTATTGAATGCTTTGACAATTCCGGCATTTCAGGGTCTGAACTTGTGGCGGGTATGGTTGTTTTTGAAAAGGCAAAACCAAAAAAATCTTCATATAGAAAATACAGGATCAAGACGGTTAGGAAACAGGATGATTATGCCTGCATGGCCGAAGTTCTGACAAGGCGTTACTGCAAAGAAAAAGAGTCCTTTCCTGATCTTCTGATTGTGGATGGCGGCAGGGGGCAGTTGAATATTGCGCTGTCGGTAATAAAAGAGTTGAAGCTTGAGGGTAAGTTTGAAATTATCGGGATAGCCAAAAAAGATGAGAAAAAGGGTGAAACAGCAGACAAGATTTACAAACCAGGCAGATTGAATCCTGTAAATTTCGGCAGGGAAGGGGACCTTCTTCTTTTTCTCCAGAGGATAAGAGATGAAGCACATCGTTTTGCAATCTCTT
>JAUWOS010000158.1 GCA_030611985.1 Desulfobacterales bacterium
TTTTTAAAAAAAATATAGATTGGAGGTGATCTGTTGAGTAGTGTTGTTAAAAAGAGAAGAAAAAAAATGCGAAAGCATAAACATAGAAAGCTGTTGGCCCGTACTCGACATCAGAGAATGAAATCTAAATAGCGCCTGAACCTATAGACTTACAGATAATTAATTTCACAAGACCAGAAGGAGGAAGGCGTATCGGTTATACGTCGACGACTGATAACACAGTGAAATTATTTATCTGTAAGTCTATAAAACTGCTGATTTTCTCAATTTTTGCATCAGGCTTAAATTTTAATCCTCAAAATACTCCATACATTTCTGTTTGCCCCGATTAGAAACATAGACGAATTAACTTCCGCAAGCAGGCGCATAGATTTGGGCTAGATTTGAGCCCGGATTTGAACCCGGATTTGAGCTTAGGGGCAAAGGTGACCTGAAGCTGTGATGCATAGTTGCGGAAATTATAAGAAAAAACACCATCTTTCTTTAGGAATAAAAAAAGATGGTGTTTTTTTTCGTATATGGAGTGTCTTACGGTTTTTTTGAATACCCTTTAAAGTATTTCAGAAACTCAGAATCTGTTGAAAGAACAAGGCAACTTTCTTTATCTAATGCCTGCTGGTAAATTTCAAGTGTCTTTGTAAATGAATAGAACTCAGGATCTATTCCATAAGCTTGGGCAAATATTATTGTTGCCTCTGCATCGGCCTTTCCTTTGACTTCCTGAGCGACTTTGTATGCTTCTGAGTTTATCTGTTTTAAATCTCGCTCTTTTTCACCAAATATCTTGCGGGCTTCACCCTTTCCCTCGGAACGGAATTTTTCCGCTATCTGGCTGCGCTCTGCGATCATCCGACCGTAGACAGCCTTTCTTACCTCTTCTACGTAATTAAGACGCTTGATCTTGACATCAACGAGTTCTATACCGAATTTGGCTAGCTTGGGCTGAGCCTGTTTCATTATTCCTTCTGTTATTTTTTCCCTGCCCGTTGTAATAGAATATATTTCTCGTTTATCTTTTCCTGAATCTTGCGGACCTGTTTCAAAAGTATCCAGCTTCCTGTTGCTCATACGGACGGTTTCAATGAGCTTGTAAGAAGTAATAAAATTTCTTACTGCAGGATCAATGATATCATCAAGCCGTCCCATAGCCCTGACCGTATTATTTACAGTTTGAAAAAATTTAATCGGATCGACTATTTTCCATCTGGCAAATGTGTCAACCCATATGTAAGTTTTTTCCAGAGTGGGTACCTGACCCGGATCAGCATCCCATTCCAAAAGATTTTTAGGAAAAAAATTGGTGGTTTGAATAAATGGGATTTTGAAGTATAATCCCGGCTCTGTTTTCGGTATGCCGACCACTTTTCCGAATTGAGTTACAATTACCTGCTGCGTCTCATCTACAGTATAGGATGAAGTAAAGACAACAACAAAAAACGCAATTACAACGATAATCAAGATAGTACCTTTGGATTTCATTTTTTCACACCACCTTCTATTCCAAGATTAAGTAAAGGTAAGAGATTTTTCTGATCGGCATCTATTATATATTTTTGACCCAATTTTGGAAAAACATCTTTCAGCATCTCAAGATATAACCGTCTTTTGGTAACATCCTTTGCTCTGACATATTCCTTGTAAACAGCCGTAAATCTTGCGGCATCACCTTTTGCGCGATTAACTCTATCTAAAGCGTATCCCTCGGCAGCCTTTATGATTCTATTAGCCTCTCCCCTGGCAGCAGGGATAGCCTTGTTGTAATCTTCCCTTGCCTCATAAATCATTTGCTCTTTTTGCTGAACAGCCTGGTTGACTTCATTGAATGATGACTGGACAGGTCCGGGAACATTGGTCTTCTTCATCTCTATGGTTATAATATTTATGCCGGATTCCGCCTTGTCCAGCTCTATTTGCAAGACACGTCTTGCTTCAACCGATATCTCTTCCCGTTTACTTATGATTTCATTGATGCTTCTGTCGCCCACTACGAGCCGCATGGCAGCTTCGGACATATCTCTGAGCAGTTTTCGAGGATCTCGAACCTTAAATAAATAATTGTATGGGTCCTTTACTCTGTACTGAACAATCCATGGCACCAAGGCTACATTGAGATCTCCCGTAAGCATGAGCGATACGCTTGCACCTTCGCGCTCAGATGAAAAACGCGTTCTTTCTCCTTCCCTTATGGATTGGAAGCCAAACTCTTCCTTATATACACGTTTTATCTTTATCTTTGTTATACTTTCAACTCCTGTCGGCATCTTGAAATTAAGACCGGGTTGACATGTGCGAACATATTTTCCAAACCTTTGAACAATTCCAACTTCATCTATTCCGATTGTAAAAAATGTTGAAGAACCAAAAAACAAAGCGATGAGGACAAGAATCAAAAACGGTCCACCCGGAAACTTGAACTTCTTGATTCTTTTTACGACTTCATCCATCTCGGGAGGCATCATGCCCTCTCCTTTGCTTTGCTGCTGTTTTTTAAGTTTTTCCCAATCCCAAGTCATAGTTTTTATCCTGTAAATTTGTTTGAATTAGCGCGCCTTCGGACACGTTCCTTAATATACAAAATGAAAACTTCTATATCAGAAGCCATTTCACAACCTTTGAACATTTTCACATAAACTTTCGAGGTTTCATTTTCTATCCTTTTATGTTACCCTGCCTTTTAAGTCAAGCAAAAAGCAAAAGTTATGCGATCAAGACTGCCTGACCAGGATTTTTACTTGACAGTCATCTTCTTTCTTTCTCTGTGAAATGAATTATCCAAAAGCCGTAGAGACGCAAAATTTTGCGTCTCTACTGATAAATTAAGAATGTCCGTAATTTTATAATTTCCTATACTAATGAAAAAAAATATCAAAGAATTTGAACATATAGGCGGCATTATAAAAAAAGTTTTAAAAACCTGTCGCCATGAATCTGATGAAGAGCTATCGCAAATCTGGAGCCTCTGGGACAACATAGTTGGAGAGGCTATTGCGGAAAATGCCAGACCTGCCGCATTTAAAGGAAAACTTCTTCTTGTGCATGTAACCAGTTCGGTATGGATACATCAGCTTCAATTTTTAAAAAATAGTATTATAGTAAAAGTCAATGATACTTTGGGAAAAGAGTTGATTGAAGAAATAAAATTCAAGATAGGACCTGTTTAAAAATTAAAAAATTGAAGGATTTAGGGATTGAACAAAAATTCGTGCTGGGATGGATATAGGATATAGGATGGGGTGGACAAACTTGTTTGTCTGTGTCTGAGGAAATTGCGAATTGGATGGGTTGATGTGCAGAATGGTTAAACCTGCGAATGGAGTTTGGAAATTGGTAACCGTTCACGGGAGAATCGGTAGCACAACAAGGCTACTTCCCAACATGTAAGCTTTTACAGGTGCTGTAGATGTGCATTTTCAGGGCAATAAACTATAGATTTGCTATGTTGGTTGCCCTGAAAATGCACATATGCAGTGCCTGTGAACGCTTACGGAAATTGAAAATCAAGTGAAAGCTTTTACGGCAGATACTTTTTTTAATGGTCGCATTCATGTTAAACAGAATCGGTCCGGCTACCGTTTTTCTATTGATGCTGTTTTATTGGCCTGTCATGCAAGATCGTATTCAGGCAGCAAGATTCTTGATTTGGGAACAGGCTGCGGAATTATTCCTTTAATGCTGGCGTATTGTAATCCGAAAGTCAAAATTTATGGGATAGAGGTGCAGGAAAAACTCGCTGATATTGCATCGCTCAATGTAAAAGAAAATCATATGGAAGATCAAATTGCCATACTCTGCAAAGACATGAAAGAAATAACGCAAGATATGATTTCCGGTCCGGCAGATTTGATTGTAAGCAATCCTCCTTACAGAAAGGCTGAATCCGGAAGGCTGAATCTGGATCAGCAACGGGCGGTAGCAAGGCACGAAATCAAGGTTACTCTTTACGATGTAGTTGAAACCGCACGTCGTATATTACGCACTTCGGGAAGGTTTATCGTGATTTACCCGTCTGAACGTATAACTGATATGCTCACACAAATGCGGTCTGCTTCTATTGAACCGAAATTTCTTCGTATGATTTATTCCGGATTATACACAGAATCAAAACTGATTCTGGTAGAAGGAGTCAAAGGCGGACGTTCAGGCGCAAAAATCGGCCCACCTTTGATAATCTACAACAAGAATGGTTCTTACACAGATGAAGTAAAAGAAATGTGTGGATTGTCAACAGTCAATATGTTCAAAACCTGACCGGTTATTACCTTTGGATAAAAATACGTTGATTTTCTTGGCATAATCAGGCCTTCTTCGGCAATATTGCGCACCTGATTGATTTTTGTTGGATTAAGAATAAAGGCAATATCGCATTTGCCCAAGGAGACTCTGTCAATGGCTTCTATTGCATCGCTTGAATAGGCAATAATCTTTTCATCATCAAGCATAGGCAGATCAAAACCAAGTATCTCAATAAAAATAAGGTGGGTAAGTACAGTTACATCAAGATTTCTTAAAGAATCAGAAAATTCATTACCGAACATCTCTTCCATGACGTTTGGTTTTAGCGTAAGCAGGTAAAATTTTAAACAATCTTTCATGAAGACACCGATTGTATTTTTTGAATTATTTAAATTTAATTTAAGAGTCGAAATGAACTCAGCCTGGGCTTTTTCTTGATCTTTCTTTTTAAATGAGATTGTAGTTACATCAAAATAATTCCTTATTTTTTGGATAAATGCTGCAAGAACCGAATCTTGAATTCCTGTAAGCATGCGGTGTGCAGGAAGTATGTTTAATCCCGGATCTTCCATGCTGCTAAGATACATCATTACATAGTTTGCTGGATGATCAGTAGAAAAATCCGGATTATTGTTTGATACCCAGTCTCTATAATTAAGGGCTGTTTCATATCTGTGGTGACCATCAGCGATAAAAAGTTTTTTTTCTTTCATGATATTGGAAATATATCTGTGTACAGTTGTATCTGTTATACGCCATAGCTTGTGTATCTGGTTTTTGTCATCAGTAAAATTTATGTCCGCTGTTTTATTTAAAATAGCATCTTTTAATGAACAGAGGATATTCTTTTGATCGGAATAGAGCGAAAAGATTGGACTGAAATTGGCATGACAGTCCTTTAAAAGATCGAGTCTTTCTGATTTTATTTTGGAAAAAGTCTTCTCATGCGGAAGAATAATGCCTTTTTCAAAGGGTTCAAGACCAGCCAGAGCGATCAGTCCAAAGCGCGTAATTGTTTTATTTTCTGATAGAAATTCAACACTTGTCAGGTAAAGCGCAGGCGATTCGTCTTGTATAAGTATGTTTTTTGAAAGCCAATTATTGAAAAAATCCGCTGCTCTTGCATGAGGGTTGTTTTCTTTTGTGTCGTTCTCAGTTCTCCTGTTTAATATCAAACGAATAATGTTGTGTGGATGACGTTTATAAAAATTATGCTGCTCCTGCTTTGAGATAACATCATAAGGTGGTGTTGCAACATCTGCCAGGTTATGAACCTTGTCCGGATTATAAAAGATTCCCTTGAAAGGGATAATTTTCGCCATATTTTCCTTCCTTCATTTGATAGTTTTGTAAAATGACGAAAACTGATACTAGAAAGAATGACATTATTCAAGGTTAAATTAGAAAAAGTCTTTTGCTTGCTCCACGTTACATGTTGGGAAGCAGCCTTGTTTGCTATCAGTTCTCCCGTGAACGGTTAC
>JAUWOS010000008.1 GCA_030611985.1 Desulfobacterales bacterium
GAACCGGTAGCATACAAGGCTACTTCCCAGCATGTAAGCTTTTACAGGTGCTGTAGATGTGCGTTTTCAGGGTAATCAACTATAGTTTTGCTATGTTGGTTGCCCTGAAAACGTGCATATGCAGTGCCTGTGAACGCTTACCATTAATCTTCAATCATTTTTACCCAAACCCGCAAAAGTTCGCTCGCCCCCCATGCTTGTGCGTCACACCCCCTTTGGTTGTGAGGAAAATCCCCATCCAGAATTTCGGGCACATGACCTGCGCATCCCTGATTCATTAGCCTGGTACTACCGCCAAGCCATGCCAGAGTAGTTTCTTTTGCATTTTCCCCATATGTCTTAATCCATGCTTCGCAAAATGCGGGAAAGAGCCATGTCCAGGCAGTGCCGTTGTGGTATGCCGGCTTCCGTTTCGTGTCTTCATCTCCCGAATATTTTCCTTGATATGGATAGTGAGGATCATTGATCTTTTTTCCGTTATGCATGATCGTCAGTGGACGGCGAACAGGCCGGTCTGCAAGACTTCGAATGGCGCCGGGAATTAGAAGTTCTTCGCAGGCTGCCAGGATATTGCGGCAGATTGTTGTGTCGTTGACGGCTCCCAGCGTAATTGCCAAAAGCTGGTTCGGCCGCAGCGCATCATCCGGCTTGGCTATCCTGGCCGGTTTACCTGAATGGGCATGGAGACAGTCAGACAAATACCCTTCTTTTTCGATCAAAAAGAGGTCAAGAATAGACGATTGAACCCTGCCGGCCATATTCTTCCAGTCGTTTCCTGTCTCTTTATGATCAATGCGCGATAGAAAAGAAAGAGCAAAGAACCAGAGAGCCTGGATTTCGACAGGATACCCTTCGCGTGGAGTGCATGCAGGATGATTGGTATCCATCCAGGTAAAATGAGCCGGACTGAAAATCAGACCGGATTCCGGATCCATCCGAATACCGTTGGGGGTGCCTGTGATTGTGGAGCGCCCAATAGAAAGAAGAATCTGCCGCACTGTCCGGCTGCCGCATTTTTCGTCAAGAAAGTCTTCGCTTTTTTCGGCCCCGACCAGATCGGAACATGCTACAAAAAACCAGAGCGCTGCGTCGGATGTGTCACGATTTGCAGGGTCCTTGCCAAGTATCATATTCGGAAGGGTTCCGTCAATTTCAAATTGTCCGAACTGTTTCAAGATAGTTCGCACATCCTTTGTTTTTCCTGCTGCAATCAAACCGCGGGCAAAGATCAACGCATCACGTCCCCAATCAAGAAACCAGGGATATCCGGCAATCACCGTATTTAAGGTTCCTCTTTTTACCACGTAGTGATCAAGCGCCTGCTTAAGAGCTTCATCAAGTTTACACGAGGCTTTATCCTCAAAGGCAAAAAATTCCATATGCCGACTGGAACTATACTGCTCTTGTTTCTGCTCTCGTGAATTCATGATGCAGGCTGTCAATTCCGCAGTCCGGCCACCTGTTAAAAAACAGGAAAAATAACCGGGGCTGAAAAGATCCGAATCAGAATCAAGGCCACGCTCAGCTTCTATACGGTGGTGTACCATGTAATGCCATTCCGGCTCCCACACAAAAGAGCCTTTCGAAATTCGGATCCGGAGTTGACGTTCCGGCGCCGGTGAAAAGATAAAACCATGAGGATGTGCTGTCACGGATTTCGGCCATAAATATTCAGGGCCAAGATACGCTTTTGTGGTTTCGTGAAAATTGCGATCTTCAATATCGGGGCGGAGAATGAGCTGAACCTGCCGGCAGTCGGCCAGCATTCGGTTTCGACTTCCGGCTTTGTCGCGAAAAAAAATCATGCGAGCAGCGTTTTCTCCATCTATCATCTCGATTCCTATGTTAAGTGATACATGTTCTCCCTGACCGGTAGGGATACGGTATAGCCAGAATCCACGGGAATTGCGGTCATAGCGAAAAGAATCAAAGCAATCAAAGCAGATTTCCTGAGAGTAACCCTGAAATACGAGCCATGCTCGGCATCGTGTAAACATAATTCGTCTATCTTCGGGAAATTCAGGATCCAGGTTTGCGGCAAGCAGGGCATCGTACCGGCTGCATAGTTTTTCCAATAAAACGTTGGTGCGAAGCATACCTCCACGGCTGTTTGTTCCAAGCAGTGAGAGTGGTTTGTGCAACAATTCCGACCGGTGAAAAATCCTTTTCACTTTTGCATCTTTTGCGCCAGACAGAAAAAAAAGAGGCGCATCAACATGTTCACAGGCTCCTGATTTATAAACCGACAATTTCAGGATATGAGAGCAATGAACTGCCGGAGGAGGTAGTGGAGAAAAAAGTGCAAAAAATGACCCGTCAATGCAAGGCAGGCTCTCTTCATATGCTACGACATGGTCTTTGTTCATAATTCCGGCACGAAAAGAGTGGTTGGCGCGTACCAGCAGAAAATGATGCGGCGGCACCATTACTTCACGCTTCAAATCACGGGACCATTGCCAGGTTATCACACGTGTCTCCCGACTGAAGGGATTTAGCTTGCGACAATATTCAACAGGATCTTCGGTCAATTGCAGCGCTGCAAAATCAGGATCAAACTCTCCGGAATCACCGGCATTGTAATACCGTAACACATCAAGGGCCTTGGAGCGCAAACGCTGTTTTTTAATTCGATCCGGAAGCATAAAATCCGAACTATCACTGTTTCGAATCAGGTTGATATCACTCCGATCGGATGTAAGGCAAAGAACCTGACCCGGATCAAGGAGAAAAGTTTGTTGCCTTCCAGACTCGACGACAACTACCTCCTTTTCTGCAAAAAGATCCATGAACACCGGTCCTCCCATGTTCACCTGCTCCGGATTCCATGACCCATAAGTTTGGTTTTCATCATCGAGATTCGCTACAATTAGAAGCTTTTTTCCGGAAGGTATATGGTGACGCAGCAGGGCAATGTGGTTTCCACTGCCCTGCTGCACCAGTTTTAACTCTGTCCGGTCATGAAAAACAGGATGGAGCTTAAGCAGAGTATTGAGCCGGCGTATGTAATGAACCTGATTGCTTGCCGCTCCCCAGTTAAGCGAAGGAGCTTCGTGAACATTGATTTTTTCCGTTGCGTACCATTCTACTCCATTGGCGAAACCAAAAGCCCCATTGCTGGAACAAAGAGCGCACAGAGCGGTGCGCATTTTGGAAAATGTTTTTGAGCGGGCAGCAAGACGATTATTGTCATGGGTTTCCGCAAAATGAACCATAATCCCTTCACCTTGAGAAACTTCGACAGCTCTGGGAAGATAGTTTTCGATCTGACTGCGGTCATAATTTTGAAAAAGTTCCGAGTAAGCCCAGTTAAAATTGGCCTTGTTCAGAATCTCCCCGGTTACGGAAACTTTTCCGCCAAGCCCTTCGAGGAGAAAAACCGTATCAGGATATTGGTCCCGGACTTTGGCTACAATATATTTCCAAACAGGGACAGGAATCATATATCCTGCATCGCAACGAAAACCATCTACTTCTCGTCGGCACCATGTAAGAAAAACATCTGCCATGTATTGCCACAGGCCTTTATGTGTGAAATCAAGATTTGTCAGATCTGCCCAGATTACCCCCCATGCTCCGGGAACCTTAATGCGTCCGTCCTGCTCCCGGGCAAGCCATTCAGGGTGTGTCTCGTGGAGTTCGGCAGCCCATCCCGTATGGTTGATTGCTATGTCGATAAAAACTTTGGCATTCCGTTCATGGATTGCGTCTACCAACTCGATGAACTGCTCCAGAGGAGTGGAGCGCGGATCAAATTCTGCCAGAGCCGGATCAACTGAGGTAAAATTTAATGCTGCGTATGGACTTCCGAACCGTCCCATGCGGGCGTAAGTAGTTGGTGTGGGATGGACTGGAAGCAACTGGAGAATTCTACATCCCAGTTCTCCAACAATAAAATCAAGTTCTTTCAGCAGTTCGCGAAATGTTCCGGATGGCGGAATCACAGTGTAGCCCGCCTTGTCAAGATCTCTGATCCAGCTTTTTTCAGCCAAACCGGAAAGACTGTCGCCGCCCTTATTCGAGTTGAACTGCCGCACGAATGCATTGTAGATTATATTTGAGCAACAGGTGTCTGCCGGCTCAACGTTTATGACAGTGTTAGGTCCATCCGGCCATATCGGATCAACTTCACCTTTTTTCAAGAAGAAGCATTTGGCTTCAAAATGACCTGTTTCACAAAGAGGGAGGGTGATCCGAAAGTGCCGGTCATCAATACGGGACATGGGAATGTCGAACCAGTCCCGTCCCAGCGGAGGTTCATCGTAAAGCGCCTCGTGGATAATTTCTTCACGTGTGATTCCGGCATGTCCGATGTTGGTACGAAGCCATGCGCTCCCCTCTTCTTTACAGGGCAGCAAAAGTGTAAATGTTTTTGTGTCGCCCTGGAACAGGAGAAGGTGCGCTCCCGGCGCAGGATTTTGTATAATCCGGTCAGAATTATTCATGGGAACTTGATCTTGGCTTTTATGGGTTTTAATACTTTTCTTTTGAAGAATTCAGCGCTTACAAGAAAATTAATGTCGCCCTGAACGGGCTGGAAATAGATATAGTCATTCTTGACAGATACATGCATATTTAAGCCATGTTCCTTTAATATTGACCATGACTCATAAGGCTTTGGGAAATGATTAAAGTTCTTGTTGAGATATTTTATTTCATGATTTTCTATGCCTTTGAGCTGGAAAGCCTCAATCATCACGTCTTTTCCAGAGAGACTGTCAAAAGCTGCCATTCCGCCTTTTTGAGGATTTTCCGGATCGTTACCGACAACTTCCATTATCATCCTGCAGCCCTTTTTGCTTTTTTGTAATGCAAATGCCAGACTATCATAATCAATTGAGTGTAACCAAAATAGAACATTGATAATTGAAAAAAAACGTAACAATTTGGACAAGCAACAGATACACCGGACTTTCTTTTTTATGATGACTCTGTATTCCATACTCTTATGCATAATCATTTACTGATTACATTGCAAGCACAATTTCATGAAACATCGTGGAAGTTAAGATTTTGGGTTTAATAGATTATTGTCGCCAATGGTAATATCAAATGAGAGTAACCAAAATAGTGTTAAATCACACAGTTATTATAGGTTATACAAGTCGACAGTCGACAGGAAAGATCCAGTATCAAGAAACAATCTAAGTGCCCAACAAAATGCTCCAGCGGAAATTCAGGTCAGCGGCCTGTTTTCCGCTGAGCTCAAACATTCTGGTGCAAATAGGAGGAATCATGCAAGAGTTCATCGCAATTGATTTTGAAACAGCAAATCCTAAAAGGGTAAGCACTTGTGCTCTCGGCTATGTGAAGGTATCTAATAATATTGTTGAATCAAATGGATATTTGATAAAGCCAGTAGGTGAACATGCTACATTTCAATCAAAAATACACGGAATAAAAGATGAACATACGCATGATAAGCCTGATTTCAAAGAGTTATTGCCTGGAATAAAGGAAATTTTCGATTTCCCATTAGTTGGACATAGCCTATTTGATATGCAGGTTTTAAATGCTCTTTCTGGTCATTTCAATCTAAATCTGAATTCCGATTACAAAGAAAGGCTGCCAGATCTCAAAAACCACAAATTGAAAAATTCATAAGTATAAATATAAAATAGATTCATACATACTTTTTATTCTAAAAGTTCTACGATTTCAATAAGTTATGATTTGATTGTGCAGTTAGCTCATCCAAGAGAAGTTCAAGACCTTTATGAAAGTAGATTTTATAAGGGACTTGAGAGTTTCCCTAAATCTGTAGATATTCTTCTATGTGCTTGTATTTGTTATGATATCTACGATATTGGATGAGCTAACTGCACAATCAGAAGTTATGAAGTATTTCTTGGTAGGGACTACTAAATTTATGCGTCTATTTGGGAAAGTTGTTTCGTCCACGTTCCTTAGAATGGAATTATGCAGGTTGATAGTTGCAAAGCGGTTCTTCGGCCAGAAAGTCTCCGGTCGCCTCATATGCCCTTGCCCTGCAACCGCCGCAGACTCTTTTATATTCACACTTTCCACATTTTCCTTTTAGATTGCTGAAATTGCGTAAAGACAAAAAGGTTTTAGAATTCTTCCAGATATCTGCAAAAGATGTATCTTTAATGTCGCCACAATTTAACTGAAGAAATCCGCATGGTTGTACAATGCCTCTGTGTGAAATAAAACAAAAGCCCGTGCCTCCCAGACATCCTCGTGTAACAGCATCCAGACCATGTGTCTTGAAAGTAACGGTCTTTCCTTCTTTTTTTGCTCTTTGTCTTAATATTCGGTAGTAATGCGGAGCGCATGTTGCTTTAAGTTGCAAAGGAGTATTTCCTCTCTGGTCGTAAAACCAGTTTAGCGTATGTTCATATTCCTCTGCCGTTATTTCCTGATCCATAATATACTTGCCACGTCCTGTAGGAACCAGGAGAAAAATGTGATGGGCAACTGCGCCGAGTTTTATGGCAAGTTCCTGAATTTTTGGGATCTGATCCAGATTTGTTTTTGTAATAGTAGTGTTTATTTGAAATTCTATTCCTGCATCGCTCGCCAGTTTGATGCCATTAAGAGCCCATTCAAAGGCTCCTTCAACTCCCCTGAATTTGTCATGACTTTCTTTTGTGGAACCGTCCAGACTGACACTTATTCTTTTAATGCCTGAATCCGCCATCTGCCTGGCAAAATTTTCAGTGATCAACGTTCCATTGGGAGCCATAACCATTTTGAGCCCTTTATCCGTGCCATAACCTGCTATTTTGAAAATGTCAGGGCGCAAGAGCGGTTCTCCACCTGTAAGTATGATTATTGGCTTTCCAAGTTCCGCAATTTGATCCAGAAGGCGAAAAGACGCCTTGGTATCAAGTTCTCCGGTATATGGACCTTTTGTCGCAGAGGCGCGGCAGTGCGTACATGAAAGGTTACAGTTGCGTGTGGTTTCCCAGGCAACAAGTCGCAAAGATGCTTCTTTGTTTTCACTATGCTGATGAGACTTTGGAGTTGGTATATGATCTGATTTTTTTGTCATAATAAGCCGTTTTTAAGTCTTAAATCTTAAATCCTTTATAACCGTCTTAACTCTTTTGCTGCTTCGACAGCAAAGTAAGTAAGAATCATATCTGCGCCGGCCCGCTTGATTGAAGTGAGTGTTTCCATCATAACTTTTTTGCCGTCAATCCATCCCATCTTGTCAGCAGCTTTTATCATTGCGTATTCGCCGCTTACATTATATGCTGCAAGAGGAAGATCTATTTCATCGCGGATGCGACAGATAACGTCAAGATAGGAAAGGGCGGGCTTTATCATTATTATGTCGGCGCCTTCTTCTATATCCATAGTCACTTCACGGACAGCTTCCAGTGAATTTGCAGGATCCATCTGATATGTTCTGCGGTCTCCGAATTTAGGAGCCGAGTCTGCTGCATGACGAAATGGTCCGTAATAAGCTGAACAATATTTGGCTGCATATGACATTATGGGAATATTGCTGCAATCATTTTCATCAAGAACATTGCGAATTTCAGCAACGCGACCATCCATCATATCTGAAGGGGCTACCATATCTGCGCCTGCTTTTGCATGAGAGAGAGCTGTTCTGGCCAGAAGATCAAGGGTGGCGTCATTATCTATGATCCGACCATCTACAATGCCGCAGTGACCGTGATCTGTGTACTGGCACAAGCAGACATCCGTTATTACAACAAGATCGGATATCTTTTTTTTCAGTTCGCTTGTCGCTTTTTGAACAATGCCATTTTTTGCATAAGCACTGGTCGCAAGTGGATCTTTTTTTTCAGGGATTCCGAAAAGCATGACAGCAGGTATGCCGAGTTCATAAGCCTCTTTTGCTTTTTTAACAAGATTATCTATTGATAGCTGATAATGCCCAGGCATAGACTCAATAGGGTTTTTAACTCCTTTTCCACCAATGGCAAACAGTGGAAGTATCAAGTCATTCGAAGAGAGACTTGTTTCACGTATCATACGGCGAAAACCTTCATTCTGCCGCAAACGCCTTGGTCTGTAATCAGGAAATAACATCAATTCGCTCCCTTGCATTTCTCGCTTAGCTTGTAACTTTTCAGCTTTGAGCTTTCAACTTTCAGCTTTTACATCTCTTACGCTATTTCTTCATCAGTCAGATAACAGGCAGGGTCAGGCGTCCAGACATCACCCGTTACGGCTTCGGCCCGAACCCTGAAATTTCCGGCGCAGATATTCAGCCAGCGGCAGGTCGCGCATCTTCCCTTTACGTACTTTTTTTTGTCTTTAAGTCTTTTCATAAGCGGTTCTGATGTGTCTGTCCAGATTTCTGAAAACGGCCGGTTGCGTACGTTTCCAAAACTGTAATGACGCCAGAATTGATCAGCATAAACTTCACCATCCCAGCTTATACATCCTATGCCCCTGCCGGAACTGTTTCCTTCGTTCATTTCGAGAAGTTCAAGAACTTCTTTGGCCCGCTTAGGATTTTCTTTGAGCAGCCTTAAATAGACGTACGGTCCATCTGCGTGATTATCAACAGTTAATACTTCTTTTGGCTTGTCCTTTTCATGCAATTTCTTTGTAAGATCCATTATCAGATCAACAGCTTCCCTGGTCTCTTTATGAGATAAATCTTCATTTACAAGTTTTGACCCGCGTCCCGCATAAACAAGATGGTAAAAACATACCCTTGGAATATCCATCTCTTCAAGCAAGTTAAATACACTTGTAATTTCAGATACGTTGATTTTATTGATTGTAAAACGAAGCCCAACCTTTATTCCTGCTTTTTTGGAGTTTTCAATTCCTTTTATTGCTGACTTGAAAGCCCCTTTAACACCTCTGAAACGGTCATGAATCTCTTCCATCCCGTCGAGGCTTATGCCGACATACGAAAGACCTATCTCTTTAAGCGTGCGGGCCATTTCTTCTGAAATCAGGGTGCCGTTTGTAGATATTACAGCTCGCATACCTTTTTTTACGGCATAGGCCGCAAGTTCGGGTAGATCCTGCCGGATTGTCGGCTCTCCGCCGGAAAACAAGAGTACGGGTACACCAAATTGTGCAAGATCATCTATCAGATTTTTGCCTTCTTCTGTGGAAAGTTCATTTTTAAAAAGCATATCCTTAGCCTGCGCATAACAATGCACGCATTTTAAGTTACATCGCCTTGTAATATTCCATACAACAACCGGTTTCTTATCACTCGAAAACTGAAGCAAATGAGAAGGTAATTCCGATGATTTTCGCCCATAGCGAAGAGCATCCGATGGCTCGACTGTTCCACAATAAAGTTTTGATATTCCAATCATTTATAGTTAAACCTTTCAATCCCTAAATCCCTAAATTCATATTTTCCATAAGACCGTTTATAAAAAATTCCGGTTCTATAAGCGCTTGTTTTGTAATAAAGAAACGGTTTTTACCTGTTTTTTCCTGAATCAGTTTAAGACCATTCTCAAAATCCGTTGTCAATTGCTTGTAAAAACCTTTAAGGTTAATGTCGGAGCTTACAAACTTTTCAACAAGAAAATCACAGGCATCATCTTCTATAACAATATTGATATCATGATTTTTAAAAAAGTATAGCTCTATCTTTTTGATTTTATCATAATAGGATTTGATCTTTTTTATAACATTCTCAATATCCATCATATGCTCGCAATAAAAAGAGGCAAGCATGCCAATGCGTGATGGAGTGAGATTCAGTTTATATTTTTTATTTAACTTTTTTTTATTTGATTTTATATACTCTTTAATAAATTCTTTTTCTTTGCACAACAGCTTTTCAAAAGTTTCATTTAACTTTTTGTCGTTTGATGGGGCTGCAAACATTTCAAATGATTTTTCAGGGTTTTCAATGGCTGAAACCGTTACCGAAAATCTTTTAATATCGCTTGATGGCAGTTTATTTTCAAAGAAAAGAAGCGCTTTTTCGGTAGCGCTGACCAGGCCTCTTGCTCCTGTATTTTCCTTAAAAGCATTTCTTGCTAAAACACGAAGCGCTTTGTCTTCAAACTTTATATCAATGCCATATGCTGCAAAATCAAGTTTTTTTCCAAGAATTATCGAATTGTTTGGATTTTTCAGGATGTTAAAAAGATCATCTTCAGTCAATCTTTCAAAAACAGCTTTTATCGGCAAGCGACCTATAAATTCCGATTCAAATCCAAATTCTATCAGATCTTCAGACATTACATGTTTAAGAGTATCAATTTGTTCCTTGAAACTTGTTATGTTTGCTCCAAAGCCGATACCTTTATCTTTAATGCGCTTTCTAATGATCTCTGGAAGATCACTAAAAGCTCCGCTCATAATAAAAAGAATATTTTTTGTGTTGACACTGCGCTTATTTCGTTTTCCTGTTTTGCGAAAATGTTCAATCTCCTGAATCATTGAAATAGGATCATGTGGAACCTTCAGATCAACATCTGTCTCTTCCATCGGCTTGAGAAGAGCGCGCTGAACTCCTGTTCGTGATATATCGGCGCCTGCCAGATTGCGGCTTCCCGCAATTTTGTCGATCTCATCTATATATACAATACCATATTGAGCAAGTTTAATATCATCATCAACTTCGCTGACAAGATTCCTGATCAGATCTTCTACATCTCCTCCAACATACCCTGTTTCGCTGAATTTGGTGGCATCGCCTTTGACAAAAGGAACACCAATTTTTTTTGCGATCAGCTTGATCATATATGTCTTGCCGACACCTGTCGGACCGACCATGAGAATATTATTCTTGATGCTGCCTGTCAGCTCATTGCCGTTATCGGGCGAGGCTGCAGCCTGCTTGATTCTGTTAAAGTGCGTACAGATTTTTGTGGACAGAACCGCCTTTGCATTAGCCTGTTTTACGATGTATTGATCAAGATGAGAGACAAGATCTTCAGGTTTTAAATTAAAATTGATCTTTTTATCTCTTTTTGGAGTTTTTTTTGCATTTTCCACGGCAAGTTTCTGAGACAGAACCATTGGAGATACAATTTTGACATTTCCTCCAAACTTTTTGACTAGAAATTCACCTATTTCTTTTTCAATTTCTCCAGGATTCGGCATTTTTTCATTACGTTTTTTCATAATCCTCAAACTATAATCACATATGCTGAAAAATGCAAGGGATGGACGTAATTAAATCCGAATATCCGTCTGTAGCGCAACATGTTAATGGTCGGAATGATGGAGGATGGAGGATGGAGGAACGGGAGGGATGGGAGGGATGGGAGGAATGTGAACGAAATAACTTCACCAACTATGCATCACAGCTTCAGGCCGCCTTTGCCCAATCGTCAAAGCAGATCTCAAATCCCAAAAGCATCAAAATAGCTCGTTATTCCTTCAACTTTTGTGATTCAAGATCGAACAAATCCGACCCAAATCTGTGCGCCTGCCTGGGGAAGTTAATTCGTCCACGTTCCTATCTTACGCTACATTAGTGTTCCAGTCTCATACCCCATCCTTCGAACATGAACATAATTCCAAAGCCATACCAGAGGGTATAAATTACATAGAAAACCAGAGAAAAAACTACAATACCAAGACGATCCGTGATTTTTTGAGGTTCAATCTCGTAGTAATTATAGGACGCCTCAACAGCCTTTTTCAACACCGATGCGATAACCTTGGCTTCTGCGAACTTCGACTGTTTCTTCAAGTCTTTTTCCATCGAATTCAGAGTTATGTACCAGTTAAAGACAACTCGTCTCGCTTCATAGCCGTATTTGTCAAAGATATCCTGTCCCTTGTTGTAATACATAAGGTCTGTATCGGCAAGACAGTTGGTCAGAATATTGCTCAGATCACCTGAGACCTTCAACTCGGAGCCTGTTATGTTTACTGTGGCCCCGCCCTTCTTTAACAAGGAGGCTGCCTGTTGCGCTTTTTCCTCATTTGCCATAGCTATGGTTACGCTTACAGAGTTGCCGGCGAACTTATCAGTTTCTTCCTTTGCTTTTGGAATATAATAAGCAGAGCCTTTTGATATAGAGTTATACAAGTTATCCAGGTATTCCAGAGCGTTTTTGCCCTGGAAAACAGGTGAAAATATTAATACCAATACAAGTATAAACCCGCAGATCATTGCAAAGCCGCCAAAAAATTCTTTCTTATGTACAATCATGATCTCACCTCCTCTCCCTTAAGAACACTGATATTCTTAAAAAAGGTTCCGATTACCCAGACCGAAAAAATGCCTATAACAATAAAAAATGCCCAGACTCCGAAGGTCTCGAGCGCTGCGCCAAGTCCCGGTGATATCGGAATGATATCCATAGCGCCCAACTTTGCCGGCAAAGCAAAAAAACGATTTACAAAACCGGCCAGAACAGCCATGGCGTAAAAGCCGCGAATGGTGATTCCAGGTCCGCCCTTGGTGACCATTGCGCCGATCTGGATACCGACCAGAGATCCCAGTAGCATGCCCATAGCCAAAGTATAAAAGATAAAACCATAGATAGCGTACTGGCTTATTGCAGCATAACCGGCGGTAAAAATAATCTGAAAGATGTCGGTTCCCACTGTAGTCATGGATGAAACACCCAGAACATAGACGAATATGGGAAAGGTCAAAAAGCCACCGCCAACGCCCATAATACCTGCCGCAAGCCCGACAAGCGCGCCGCTGGCAACTAAAAATACCCATGAGATTCCTCTGCCGCCGGGAACAAGGTCGGCATCAAACTTAACGATGGGAGGTATTTTTACAGATTGGATCTTTCTGGGAAGACCGCCCATTTCAACTCCTTCTTCCTTTCCGCCGTGAGCGTCTCCGCCTCCGCCAGGAGCCTTCCTTGCTTTGAGGAAATCAAGCAAGGCATAGCACCCCAAAAAGCCGAGCATAAGAGAATATACGGTTGTGATAAAAGCGTCGCTGAGCACAGGGTTGATTTCATAAAGGATGCGGTTTATAAGACCGCCTGCAGTAGCTCCCAGGATAGCTCCGATCAGAAAAACTACGGCAAGCGGCACCGACACATTACCCAGCTTTTTATGGATTACGCTTCCCATGATTGCCTTCGCAAATATATGGAAAAGATCCGTTCCTACTGCCAGAATGCCTTTTATGCCGGCGCTCATCAGAGCAGGGGCAATAATAAATCCGCCGCCTGCGCCGATGCAGCCGGTAATCAAGCCTGCGCCCATACCAATAAGGATGGATACAGCAAATATCCCGCCAGTGTAAAAGGCCGGGCTGTAAGCTTTATGTCCCCCCAGCAGTTTAGGCAGAACGCCATTAACTTCTTCGGAAATATTTCCGGCAAAGGCAACGCCTCCAATGATAATTGGAATCATCAACAAACCGAGTATAACAAGCCTCTTGCGGTCGTGAAGTATGGTATTTGATATTTCCATTTCCCATTTTGCATGGGCTCTTGCGCCCATCATCATAAATTGTCCCAACTCTCTCATAAAATTCATTGTAATTTCTCTCCCTATTATTATCCAGTATTTATGTTCTAAATGATAAGACCGGCATTTTTCCGGTTCCCCTCTTTCGCACCTCCTTTCTATATTCCGAAAATTTGAAAACTCATTATAGGATTACAGGGGTTGCCGACAAGCTACTTTGAGTTTTTAAATTTCTGATATCCATAATTATTTATTAAAAGTTTCCCAAATGAATTATTATGCTATAATTTTAATAGCTTAGAATTAAAAGTGACAGCATTCCTTGGCATCTTTCATTTACCGGTTTACACTTAACAAGAGGCGGAGCCTCGCATAATGCATTCCCAGGCAGAGCCTGGGAACGAAAAAGAATGATTCCAGATAGTTAAATGCCAAAATTGCTATTTACCGTGATCTCTGTATGTATTAATTAATGTTTTAAGGAGTCATAAACATATAAAAACGGTAGCATTCCCTGAACTTAAATCTTAAATCTTAAATCTTAAAACTTATACACCATACGCCTTCTGTGATTAATTTAAACAATTACAAAATGTTAAATCGTTTGGGAAACTTTTATTATTTATATAATCAATATATTCTGTTGACTGCAATCTTGCGACCATGAACAACAACGATTTTGGTTTCTTTTGTTTTCAGATCGCCTTCTAGTCCTATTGCTTTCAGGGCGTCTTCAAGCTTGATCATTCCAATAACCACGTCTTTTCCGGTTACGGCAATCTGCTTGAGATCATTTTTGAGCAATATTTCTATAGCCTCTGTAATATTGTCTTCCGCAGTAACCGATGGCTTGACTGCAAGATTTTTGTTTATAGGAACAATAATTTCTTTAACTTCGTGTTTTTTCATTGCATTCCCTGCTCTACAGGCTACTGTAAATCCAGTATAGCCTTTAGCCTATCCTTTAGCCTTATACAAAGCAAAAGATATGCCATGAACCATGGGGCAAGTATGATTAATATATAATAGCTGGAAATTATTGATGTAAAAGCTTATCTTCTTTTGATTTTCTGGTTGGTCCGGCAGATATTTTGTAAACTTTCAGGTTACAGTAAAAGGCGATTCGGAGAAAATGGAATGATAATTTTTGTTAAAATTACAATATATTAGGAGGGTGAAACGATTAGTTTACACATAGGTTTAGTGGTTTGGGCAATAGTTACATATTTTCCGAATCCCTGAACGTCTCGACATCAATGTTTTCTTCTTTTATGAGGCGATGAAGATATTGTCTTTGCAGTCCTGCCTGCTCAGCAGCTCTGGAAATATTTCCTTTGCTTTGTTCGAGGATCGATAGAATATAACTCTGGTGAAATGTTTTGATAACATTTTCTTTGGCTTCTTTAAAGGGTAAGTCATAGATACTGCGGTCAAAATGGAGGCTGACAGGTTCGAGAGGCTTTTCGGGAAAAATATCCGATAGTTTAATGTCATCGGAACGGCAAAAAACAACACCTCGTTCAATAACATTTTCCAACTCTCTGACGTTTCCGGGCCACTTTTGGGTCATGAGTACAGACATGACTTCAGGATCAATCCGATTTATCTTTTTTTTGTTGAGCATTGTGTATTTTTCAAGAAAATGATGAGCCAGAACTGGAATGTCTTCTCTTCTATCACGAAGTGGCGGTATGTGGAAATTAATCACGTTAATGCGGTAAAACAAATCTTCCCGAAATTGTTTTTCTGCTATCAGCTTTGTCAGATTTTGATTTGTAGCAGCCAAAAATCGTATATCAATGTATTTTGTAACCAATCCGCCTACAGGTTTATACTCAGCTTCCTGCAAGAGCCTAAGCAGTTTTGTCTGCATCACCATGCTTAGTTCTCCGATTTCATCGAAGAAAAGAGTTCCCGAGTTGGCTTCTTCGACCAATCCTTTCTTGTCTTTCCATGCCCCTGTAAAGGCCCCTTTAACATGTCCGAAAAGTTCGCTTTCAATGATCTGTTCAGGCATGGCGGCGCAGTTAATCGTGACAAACGGCTTGTCATTTCGATGACTGTGATGATGGATGGCTTTGGCTACAAGCTCTTTGCCTGTGCCGCTTTTGCCGCAAATCAAGACAGTGGCGCTTGATTGTGCCACCTGTTCAATTTTTTTTAGAATCGACGTAATAGCCGGGCTGGATCCGATAATGGAAGTAAACTTTTTTTGTTGTTTGAGGGATTTGAGCAAAGCGCTATTTTCCAGGGTAAGGCTCTGCCACTTCATTGCATTGTCAATTGTCAGCAATATGCGTTCTTTGCGGAAAGGCTTGGCAATATAATCAAAAGCCCCTTTGCGGGTGGCTTCCACAGCGGTTTCAATTGTGGCATAGGCGGTCATGACGACAACAGCAGCAGTTGGTTGAATTTTTTTAACCTGATCAAGCAGAGCAATTCCATTCATTCTTGGCATTTTCAGATCGGTGATTACCAAATTAACCGACTGTTCTTTAAGTATTTCAATCGCTTTCAAAGGATCGTGACTGGTTACCACCTCGTAATCGGTTTTTTCGGTTATAATTCTTGTCAAAAGGGTCAGCATGTCCTTTTCATCATCTACGATCAAAATTTTTCCTGTCATATTTTTCCTGCTTTTCATCCGCGTTCCTTATTTTGCCTACGTTCCTTTAGAGCCAGTGTAAAAGTAGTTCCTCGAGATTTTCCGGGGGATTCCACCGTGCTGCTTTCGCATGTGATAGTTCCTTTGTATTTGCTGATAATACCATGGCTCACAAAAAGCCCAAGCCCTGTTCCTTCTCCCTCACTCCTGGTGGTAAAAAACGGGTCGAATATCTTGTCAATATGTTCTTTTGATATGCCATGACCGTTATCACGAACTACCACAATTATTTTTTCTTGATTAGCATCTATCGCAGTTTTGATTTCTAATATACCACCTTGCCGCATGGCTGCCGCAGCATTATTGATAAGGTTTAATAAGACCTGCTGCATTTGCCGTGAATCGCCTTTTACTTCTGGAAGTCCGAAAGCCATATTCAATCGAAGTTCAATGCCATTTATTTCCAATGAATGTTTGACCACATTAACGATATCCTTGATAGCCTCGTTGATATCACAATATGCAAATTGACCTTCTCCCTGACGAGCAAAGCTCAGAAGATTTTCCACTACAGCCTTGCAATGAAGACCATGGCGTTCGATAGTTTTCAAGTCCTGACAACGCTGACTGTTTTTGTCAGCTTTTTCCAGCAGGAGATCTGTGAACCCGAGTATAATACCAAGCGGATTGTTGATCTCGTGTGCTATTCCTGCTGCCAGAGCTCCCATTGAAGCGAGCTTTTCGGTATTAATAAGCCGGTTTTCCAGCTTCTTGCTCTCTGTAATATCTCTGGCAATACACAGTACCGAGATTACATTGCCTTTCTCGTCCTTGCGGGGCATAAAGTTAGCGCTGAGCCATATCTGATATTCTCCTCTGACTATCATAAACTCATCCCGCATGCTTTTTCCAAATTGAAAGACCGATTCAATAAGCTTGAGTCGTTCTTCGGTAACTTCTTGCGAAAAAAGATATGAAAGTGGTCTGCCTGTAAATTGCGAAGGTGTCCCGCCAAAAAAAGCAGCTGTAAAGTTGTTGAGGGATCGAAAGTGGCCGGATCGGTCTACTGTAAAGATAAAGTCTTCAGCGCTTTCCACCAGAATCCGATATCTTTCCTTGCATTGTTTGATTTCTTTTGATTGATTTGAAACTTGATTTTGAAGTCCGTCAAAGCGCTGACGACTATAACATAAAGCGCTCCCCATTCCTGCAAGTAAAGCAAAAATGCCCATGCTTTGAAGCCAGATGAAGTTGTCATGGTCGGCACGGGGCGATCTCATGCTTGTCATCAGCGTCAGAACAAAGCAGAAAAGGCTAATGCTCAAGATAATTATCAGAACAGCTTTGGTGAGTTTGAGTCGGTTTTGAAGATTCATTTGGGTCGGCTTTTGATAGTTCATCAAAGATTATTAAGGAACGTGGACGAATTAACTTCCACAAGTAGGCGCATAGATTTGGGTCGGATTTGCCCAATCTCAAATCCGGCCTCAGATCACAAAAGTTGAAGGAATAGCGAGCTATTTTGATACTTTTGGGATTTGAGCCCTGATTTGAGATTTGGCAAAGGCGACCTGAAGCTGTGATGCATAGTTGGGGAAGTTATTTCGTCCACGTTCCTAATTATAATCGGAAATAGTTTTAATGCAAGAAAAAGATAAAGTCGACAGCAATTCTAATTAGAATTGCTGTCGAGTCGGGAAAAAAATCGTTTTTTGTGGTGAAGTTGTCGGTTTTGCCTGTTGCAAGATTATGCAGGGAGTTATATAGTAATTTACTTTTTTACGAAAGGAGATACCGTTGTTTAAGACTATGATGGAAGAGGTGTCCATTCCCATGATTATTGCGGACAGCAAAGGCCGGATAATTTTTGCCAACAGATGGCTGGAAAAGTCTTTGGGGTATACCCGACAAGAGTTTTTGAAGAGCAAACTACGAGATTTGTGTGCGCCTTATGAAAAAATCCGATATATTTTCTCAAGTCTGCCTGATATCGAAAGAACGACTGAAGTTGATATTGATCTTCAGCAAAAAAATGATGAGATATTTACGGCAAGTATTTCTTTTTCTCCTTTTAATTATCGGCAGACGCCACATCTTTTTATAATTATCAGGGATGTAACTGCCAGACGGATCAGGGAAGTAAAAAACAGGGAAGATGAGGATCGATATCGCAGGCTTCTTGCGGAGCGGAATTTGTTGCAGAATCAGCTTCATCGATCCAGCAAGGTTGCCTTTATGGGAGAGCTGGCAGCCGGCATTGCCCACGAAATCAACAATCCTCTTGGCATTATCCTTGGATTCGTTCAGGACATTTTAGATGAAATTCCTTCAGATGATTCCCTTTTTGAATCTATCAAGATTATTGAAAAGGAGACAGCCCGGTGTGTAGATGTGGTAAAGAATCTTTTGGACTTTGCCCGATTAAAGCCTCCGGAGAGGATCCCTGTGAACATCGTCGAACTTCTTGAAGGTTCAATTGTGCTGCTGACACCGGGAATCAAGAAAAATAAGGTGAGCATCAAAAAGAATCTTAAAGAGAAAATTCCCACCATTGAACTTGATCCACAGCTTATTCAGCAAGTTTTTCTTAATGTAATGATTAACGCTGTTCAAGCAATGCCTGACACAGGTGTTCTTACTCTTGGCATTGATCTTGTGTACAAAGAACAGTCGCATGAATCCGGCAATTTGATCCAAATCAGCATATCAGATACAGGCAATGGAATATCTGAAAAGAATATCCATCGTGTTTTTGATCCATTTTTTACTACCAAGGGCAGCAAGGGGACAGGATTGGGGCTTTCCGTTTGTCAACGTATTATGGAAGACCATTGTGGAAAGATTTCAATAGAGAACCGGAAGGGATCCGGAACCATATGCACCCTTTATTTTCCGATAAAAGATTAAGGGTTTGCGCAAAGGGAGATACGATATTGGCAAAGATTCTAGTGGTGGATGATGAAGAGCATATGCTCAAGCTGTTTGAAAAAATCCTTACAAAGCATGGGCATGATGTCCGAACTGCCGGCGGCGGAATAATGGCGATCAGTCTGCTGAAAGAGGAGCCTTTTGATCTGATGTTTTCTGATCTTATGATGCCTGATCTTGGCGGCATGGACCTGTTGAAGGAGGTAAAAACCGGATATCCTGATATTCCTTTTATTGTAATTACCGCCTATGGCTCTATCGGATCTGCGGTTGAGGCTATGAAAGCAGGCGCATTCGACTATTTGACCAAGCCCTTCCGCAAGGATGATATTCTTCTATCAGTAGGCAAGGTATTAAAATATTGCGAACTTCGAAACGAAGTCAAGCGACTCCGCGAAGAGTTGAAAGGAAAAGAAGGAGTCAAAAAAATTATAGGCAAAAGCAAAGCCATGCAGAATGTATTGAAGCTTGTTGCCAGGGTGGCAGACAGCCAGGCAACAGTCCTGATTCAGGGAGAAAGCGGCACAGGCAAGGAGTTGATTGCCAGGCTCATCCATGACCTGAGTAGTCGAAGAAATAAATCTTTTATAGCTGTGGATTGCGGTGTTTTCCCGGAACATCTTTTGCAAAGTGAACTCTTCGGTCATGCCAAGGGGGCATTTACAGGAGCGGTTAAAAATAAAAAAGGGTTGTTTATTGCGGCAGACAAGGGCACGCTTTTTCTGGATGAAATCGGAACCATATCTCCGACCGTGCAATTGAATCTGCTCCGCGTGCTTCAGGAAAAAGAAGTAAGGCCTATAGGCAGTATTACTAGCATTAAAGGAGATGTTCGGGTAGTAGCAGCCACAAACGTAAATCTTGAGCAGGCCATGGACGAGGAGAAATTTCGAAGAGATCTTTACTACCGGTTGGCTGTGGTCACCATTGATTTACCTGCTTTAAGGGAAAGAAAGTCCGACATTACTGCGTTATCGTATCATTTTATGCGAAAATACGCTACAATTTACAATAGAGAACTTTCCGATATCACGCCGGAGGCCATGCATGCTATTATGGAAAATCCGTGGCCTGGAAATGTCAGAGAGCTTGAGAACGTCATGGAACGTGCGGTGCTTCTGAGCGATGGCGCTCTCATTGATGAGATGTCGCTTCCTTTGCCTGTCAGACAAAGGAAGCCGAATAAAGCCAGACAGATGGAACCGTTCAAAAACGTAATCATGACCGCAGGTAGAAAAGTGGAAAGGGAAGCTATATTAAAGGCGCTGGAAGAAACAAGCGGCAATAAGACAATGACTGCCAGGATTCTGGGAATAAGTCGAAGTTCATTGTATAATAAAATACGCCGGCTTGGCATTGGACTCGGAAAATCATAAAAGGATACCACATCTTGTGAAACAATCATTGCTTGTTCATGAATCTCCCGCAATTGTCCACATGGTTACACCTTTCCTTAAAAGCGGCGGATATGAGGTTACATGCGTTGAAAATGGCAAAGCTGCCCTGCAAAACGTGACAGGACTGAAGTATGATATTCTTGTCACAAGCTTAAATATACCGAAGATGAACGGTCTGGAATTGATAGAAAATATCAGGCTTCGAAATAATTGTATTCCTGTTGTAATTTTGTCCGACACGGAAAGCATTGAGACAGCAGTTGAAGCAATGCGGATCGGAGCTGACGATTTTGTCTCTGAAAAGATCGAGAATCCTGGAAAAACACTTCTTTTTGTTATTGAAAGAGCCGTGCAATTGAAAAGAGCTGAAAGACGTCTGCAAATATACGAATCCAACCTTCCGATATGCATGCATTGTAAAAAGATACGTTATAAGAGAGAGCGCAAGAAGTACACATGGGTTTCTATTGAGGAATATTTCAACCAAAAAATTTCAGGAATAGATTTTTCCCATGGGATATGTCCTGAATGCATCAATAAATATTATGCTGAAGAAACGCGGCATGTTCCGGTGAACGAGCATGCATACAGCGCCTGAATGAAAACCTGTGTTCAGGCATTGAAAAAAACCATATTTCGTGGTTTTTATTCAGACGCTATACAGACAGTGTCCAAATAAATGGACACTGTCCAAATCATATATTACGCCGATTGACAAGTACAGTAATAATAAGATTATCAATAGATTATAAACAAAACACAAAAATATTCAATTTGATAATTTGCGAAACAACACACCTCCGCTATCAGACCAACCTGACTGATAAAATCATAATTCTCCGCTAATACAATAAGTTATCATTTCATTTCGCCAATACACCCTGGCTGGCATACTTTCTGCTATATCCATTGACGTAAGGAACGTGGACGAAATAACTTCCACAAGCAGGCATACAGATTTGAGTCTTGAGTCTTGAGTCTGGAGTCTGGAGTCTTGAGTCTGGGCTTTGAGCTTTATGCTTCACAGCATTGAGCAAAATTGAACGTTTTAAAACCGCCTCATTTGGAAAAGGTTCATGACACATAAGATTTTAGTTGTTGATGATGAGGAAAACATGCAGGCGCTATTAAAACGCGTGCTGGGCAAAGCAGGGTACGATGTTGAATGCGCAGGCTCGGGAGCGGCAGCGCTTCAACTTGCCGCAGACAGACCATTCGACCTGGCTGTTGTCGATGTCTGCATGCCGGAGATGGACGGAATCGAAGTGTTGGTAAAGCTTAAGGAAATTAACAGGCAAATACCGGTGATTATGATATCAGCCTATACAGCGTGGGGTAAAAAGCAGAACGCAGAACGTATGGGCTGCACGGATTATTTGTCCAAACCGCTTGACATGAAATACTTAAAAGAACTTATCAGGAAAGAAGTTGAAGGTTTCGCACAAAAATTAAAGATTAAAGATTGAAGGTCGTCTCTAAATCAACAATCAGGAAGGAAGGAGGTGATATGGTGGAAAGCGTCAGTACAATGGATATTGAGAACCGGTCACAACAAATGGGTGATGTTCATGCAAATGCCGTGTCCGGTAAAAGAAAACATGTGCAAAAAAGACCGACGGGAATTACGACACTTGGTATTTTTATGCTGGTCGGCGGTATATTTTGCATATGCGCAGGTCTTTCGGAGACTCCGGCCGGGATTATAGGGGTGTCCGTTTCAGGAACACCGGCAGTTGTGATTCATTTTCTTCATGCCGGAGTCAGTTTCTATATTTTTACAGGTTTCCTGAAATTAAAGAGAGATGCATGGATTGTGTACATGATATTTTTTGCATTCGGCATTGCAAATAATCTGATAACAATGATGTCGTCAGGCTCGATCAATCAGTTGGCGACTGTCATGCTTATGTGTCTGTTTGGATATTATATTCATGGCAAAAAAGAGTTGTTTGTTAATTAATGCCACGCCTTTTCCCGAAAGGTGAGGATAAAAAAGTTAATAATACCCAAAACGAGCAATTAGCTTTTAGTTGTTAGTTTTTATTATTTCAGATGGTTGCCGGCGATGTCAATATATTGAAATTATTATGCTAACTGATAGAAGCTAACTGCTGAAAACTCAATTCAGGTAATAGATTTAAGGAGGGAAACAAAAAATGGAACATGGAGCTACAGTATCATCAGTAAGTCACAAGCCTCTTTCCTGGGCGTGGTGGAAAGGATCTCCGGGTCAGATACCGATTGTTATGCTCGGTCTTTTAATCTTTTTTGTTACGCTCGTTTACATAGTTCCCACACCCCAGAGCATGATAGACCTCGTACAGCAGGAGAACGTCAAGGGCGCCAAGTACAAGTCGGGCACCCACACCTTCGTGGATTCGTACAACAATCTTACGAAAAAAAATTATACTCCGGAGGAGGTGGCGCACAAGATGATGCTGTGCGTGGCCATGCTTTTTACTATTGCTCTTCTCTGGGGTACGGAGGCGGTCTCTTTGGGAGCAACTAACATCCTGGTCGGGCTTATTATGTATCTTTATATGATTTTGCCTATCAATGAGATATCAAAAGCCTACATGAAGGATGCGGTATTCTTTATCCTGGGCGTGCTTATTCTGGCCGCTGCAGTGGGCGTAACAGGGCTTGACAGAAGAATCGGCAATATTCTTCTCGGCAAAATCAAGGGGTTGAAGGGTTTTTGTTTTATCTTCTTTCCCGTTTTGGCCGTAATTTCCGGTTTTCTTTCAGAACATGCCCTGGTTGCCCTTTTGTGTCCAATTCTGGGCCTTGTATATCTTGCCGGGGAAAAAGCAGGCTGCAACAAGAAACAGCTTCATGCCTTGGCCTGTACCTTGTTTCTAGGGATATGTTTTGCTGCGAACGTTGGCGGCTCAGGATCACCTGCCGTTGGTGGTCGCGCAGCTATTATGGTTGGTTATTTCAGTGATTATGGCTTGCCCATGAGCTTTGGCCGGTGGATGATGTACGGTCTGCCTGTGGTTCCCCCTCTTGCCCTGGCCTGTGGTCTGTGGATATATATGGTCGTGGCTCGCAAGACCGGTCCCGCGCTCAAAATGGATCTAGGCTCTGTGATGAGAAAAGGCGTTGAAGGCATAGGCCCTTTGCGGGGAAAAGAGCTTACAATGGCCATTCTGTTTGCTGCCCAGATTGTCCTCTGGATGGCTGCCAGCGCGGTGATCGGCCTTGGCGGTGCTACTATTTTAATTGTGTTTCTCATCCTTGTAACAAAGTTGATGACATGGGAAGATGTCCAGCAAAGGGTGCGTTTTGATGTTGTGGGGCTGTATGCAGGAGCCTGCGCCATGGGTGTTGCCCTGAAATACACGGGAGCCGGCGTGTGGATAGCTCAAAATTTTGTGAATATGCTGCCTGAAGCTTTCCACACAGGTATGGGTATCGTAGTGGCATCAAGCCTGATCACTACTATTGTGACCAATTTTATGAGCGACGGCGCGGCAGTCGGCGCCCTCGGTCCTGTAGTGCTTCCCATGGCGGAAATAGGAGGAGTACATTTGTGGAAGGTGGGGCTTGCATGCTCATTCGGATCTTCCTATGCTCACGCTATGATCGTCGGCACCGTAAACAACGCTATTGCCTATGGAATGGCAAAACATCCAGAGACAGGAGAGCAGCTTCTTGCTCCAATTGACTTTGTCAAATACGGTCTTCCCTTTGTATTTATATCAGTGGCGATCCTCTGGATAGTAGCCTTCTTTGGGTACTGGCAGATCCTGCCCTGGCCTGCGATTAATTGATGAATATTGAAGTCGCGCAAGGCAATACTGTTAAATTGGCACGGATATTGATTCCTTGAAGATTAAGGACAGCTCCAAAGGAAAATAATTAAGGTGGCGAGAAAAGTAAAAACAAAAAGCGCTAATGCGCACTGGATGATGATAATCTGTCTGGGGTGCTGTTTGTTTATTTTTGATACCTCTGCCCTTGAGGCGGCCGGAGAAAGTATCTATAGGGATGATACTGCCCATTTCTCTATTGCCATACCTGCCGGGTTTCAAGAGATATCGCAAGGGTGGCTTCTTACTGGTGTCCTCGATCCTGAGCGTCGCAAGTTGTTTAAAGACGCTCTGAAAGAGTACGATAAGATTTTTATTCGTAGGGGCAACCCTCCGTGGTTGCCCATTGTCGACGTTCCGGATGATTTAAACCAAAGAGCGGAAAATCTTGTTTTTCTGGGTATCAAGACCTACGAGCATAAAAAAAAGCGCTTTAAGGTCTTCACGGATTATCTTACGATAGATGAGTTCTTTGATCCCAAAGTGAATAAAGAATTCAGAGAACTCATGAAAAAGAAACTTGGCGAAAAAGGAGCTGAAGATGTTATTGTAGGAGATCCGGTTTTAGATAAGGAAAATAAGCGTTTTGGTTTTATCTGCAGATACAAACTTTCCGGGGGCAATAAGGCAAAAGAACTTCACACGGTATTTTTGGGAGGAACCCATTTAGTTTACCTTGATCTTAATCTTTACGCCATAGATAACGTTGCTCCATACGAAAGTATGTTTCAGCAAATGGTCGCTTCTTTGTCATTTGAAAAGGGTTTTGAACCAAGAGATTCATACGTTGATGCCTGCAGAAAGAGAGTCGGATCTTGTGAGCTGTTTGGGAGAAGACTCTCTGATCTGGGAAAGTCGCTGGTAAATATCATTTTAATTGTATTTCTTTTAAATCTTGCGCTTGAATGTTTTACCAGTCCCAAGAAAGGGCGTTATGTACAAATAGAATTTTTACAAAGAAACAAAAGCAAGGCAAGGCTTGCAACGGTCGTCATGGGAATACTTATATATCTGCTATATAGTTGTTGAAGCTATTGATGCGAAAGTTCCTAATTGGCATATGGCAAGCATTGAAGTTTGCTGAATAGATAATAATTAAGGAGGGATAATAATGAAAGAGTTCAGGGTGTTGGTAGTTGACGACGAAGATGATTTTCGCGAAACTTTTATAAAACGTCTTCAAAAGAGAGAACTTAATGTTATCGGCGTTGAAAGCGGAGAAAAAGCGCTGGAAATTTTAAATAACCAACTTTTTGATGTGGTGATACTGGATGTCAAGATGCCGGGTATGGATGGTGTGGAAACTCTTCGGGAAATGAAAAGAAAGAGACCTCTCATGGAGGTGATCATGCTCACCGGTCACTCAACTGTAGAAACGGCTATTGACGGGATGAAGATTGGGGCATTTGACTATATCATGAAACCAGCAGATTTTGATGAATTGCTGGAGAAAATGAGCCTGGCTTATGAGAAAAAAAAGGCTCATGAACAAAAAATCCAGGAAAGCAGGATTCGTGAACTTGAAGCCCATCCGAGACGGGTATTTGAACAGGTCAAAGCTGATAAATAGAATTTTCGTATATCCATCCTGGTTGCGTTTTTTAAATTGAGGCAAACAATATAACCTGAATTGAGCGATTTTTTACTCGACCTGCACTAATTTCTTGCGCATTAAGGACTTGGCACATTTCTTCGCAAAAAATCGCTTAACTCAGGTACAAGAAAACGGAGGGTTATGATGACAAGTAATGGAGAAAGAAAAGTAAAGGATCTGATGATCCCGCTTGAAGATTACGATAGTATCTCTTCGAATGAGTCTGTCAGGGATGCTTATGAACTTATGACTAAAACAGGGCACCACGCGATTCTGGTTATTGACGAAAACAATGAGCCGATAGGACAACTGTCCTATAGAGATGCCTTGATAGCGCTGGTACCTAAATATACCCCGAGTGAGCGGGGTGATTCCTGGTTAACCCCTGAATCATTTAAAAACTATCCTGTTTTTTATTACGATGGTGAGTTTTCAGGACAATGCAAGGCACAATTGAAAAAATCGGTCAAAGAGGTTATGTCTTTGTTTCCGGTTAGCATAGATAAAGATGCCACCCTGGCCGAAGCTGTTCACATCATGGTAACAAAAAATATAGGGCGGATGCCGGTGGTGTCAGACGACAAGTTCAAGGGAATGATCAGGCTTGTGGAAATCTTTGATGAGGTAAAAAAGGTTGTTTTGGCAGGGTAAATAGTCTGCAGGATAACATAGCACGCATTGAGAAGTGTCGTTATGAAACAGGTGTTGCGCATCAGGAGCAGGGAAGTTATTTTGTAAGCATTCACAGGCACTGCATATGCACGTTTTCAGGGCAACCAACATAGCAACACTATAGTTGATTACCCTGAAAACGCACATCTACAGCACCTGTAAAAGCTTACATGTTGGGAAGTAGCCTTGTTTGCTAGTTCTCCCGTGAACGGTTACGTTATTTTGTCCCTGCTCCTAAGGGCTCGCACAAAAATAATTTCACATTTTAAGCGCCGATGCATCCCGTCTGGCTGCGTTGCAAAAGCTCGGAATATCCCGATATTCCTGCGCTTTCGCGCCTTGCCGGACGAGTGCCTCAACGCTTAAAATTGCGAACTTATTTTTGTGCGAACCCTTAGCGCTTATGAAAAAAAGGTCATGGAGTATTGTTAGCTGCTTTCTCTTTTAGTTGGCGCAACTCCTTTTTCATTTGTTGCCATTCTAATGCTCTGTCAATAGAAATCAATATTTGTTCCTTACGAAAGGGCTTGGTAATGCAATCATAAGCGCCTTTACGTATAACCTCTTCTGCCGACTCAACAGAACCGTAAGCTGTGATAATGAGTATGGGGATATATTGATCTATCTTTCTAATCTCAGCGATGAGTTCCACGCCATCCATGCTTGGCATCTTGAGATCAGAAATCAGTAGATTATAATCTCCTGTTTTAATCAATTCCGGCACTTCTAAGGGGTTATTAGTGGTAACAACTTCATGCTCGGTCTTTTCTGCAATAATCATAGCAAGAAGCGCAAGCATATCAAGTTCATCGTCAACGACCAAAATTTGTGCAGCCATTTCCTACCTCCTGAGTAAAATTTTGAATTCCTAATTTTGAATTCTTAATGAAGGTATTTTATTTTTTATACATTCAAAATTCAAAATTTTACAACCTAATCCGTTTGTTGTTTACTGTCTGGATGAACAACAGGCAAAGACACTGTAAAAGTAGTGCCTTTGCTCGCCATATCCTCTTCTTCAGCTACTGTATTAAATATTATATCTCCACCATATTTTTTTATTATACCATAACTGACTGAAAGGCCCAGACCGGTGCCTTCTCCCACCTTTTTTGTTGTGAAAAATGCATCAAATATCTTGTTTCTGTATTCTCTCTTAATACCACGTCCTGTGTCTTTGAAAAGAATCTCTATTTTATTTTCGGAGCTATTGAGGTTGGTAGATATATTCAAAATTCCGCCTCCCTTCATAGCGCCAAAAGCATTGGTAATAAAATTCATAAAGACTTGCTGCAAGTATCCTGAATCTCCCCTTACTTTTGGCAGATCTTTTGTGAGATGCTTTTTTAGAGTAATTTTTTTTGTAACCAGAATATTTTCAACTACAGAAATCACTTTTTCAATATTTTCGTTGACATCAGCAGAGTACTCAATTGTTTCGGGGCGTCGGGCATAGCTCAAAATGCTTTCAACTATCTTTTTACAATTGAGCGCTTGCCTGTCTATGGTTTTGAGAATTTCATGGCTCTTGCTATCAGACTCCATTTTTTCCAAAAGAAGCTCGCTAAAGCCAACAATTACAGCTATTGGATTATTAAGTTCGTGAGCCACACCGGCAGATAATGTTCCCAGAGAGGCCAGCCTTTCTGTATTATACATCTGTTCTTCTTCCAGCTTCTTTGTCTCTGTAATATCCCTCGAAAGCCCCAAAACAGCAAACACCTTGCCTTCCTCATCTTTAAGTGGCACAAGGTTGCTGGAAAACCAATACTCACGATTCCCGACTTCCACCGGATATTTTATATTTACGTTCCTTTCCGTATCAAACACCTGCTTGATAAAACCCATCTGCAGTTGTGCGCTTTGGAAAGAAAAAAGGTCGCTCATAGTTTTTCCGATTAAATTGTCCGAACGTTCTCCGAAGAAATCGGCGGTGCATCTATTCATAGATAGAAATTTTGCTTCTTCATCTACAGTAAAAATCAGGTCATCAGCGCTTTCTACAAGAATTTTATATTGTTCCTCTGATTTTTTCAGTTCTTCAAGCGAGTTTTTAAGATCATCTGTTTTCTTCATTACCTCTGCTTCCAGTGTTCTGGACCAGCGTTGCTCAAAATTTATGACATATATACTTCCAAAAATAATAGCGAGCAAAATACTGCCCTGAATGTAAAGCTGGCGAATAAAGACCAGATGAACCGATTCTTCAATTTCACTTAACGGTGCGACCACTGCCACAGACCAGAAGAATTGAGGATACGCACGAGGATAAACAGGCGCATAAGCGATCAATTTTTCCATTTCGATTTCTACGCTTCTGTGCCATCCTGAAGTATAATGCCCTGTTCCCTCCTTACCTTCGAGCATCTTTTCCTTTTGAATCATATTAATCTGGGAAAAAGAGATCTTGGGTTTTTTCATGGCACGGGCATTAAAGGCATTATCTCCAATAAACTCCCTTTGCGGGTGATAAAGAAAGACTCCCTTGCTATCTATAACCCAGGCATAACCGGTCTTGCCTGATTTTATAAGCTTGACAGCTTTTTCAACTAAACATGTAACATCTATCATAAAGATAAGCACTCCGGACAAGTTCCCGGTAGCCACCGGATAAGCTTCATCGACGGATTGCTCATAAGTAGGCGTGGCTAAAATCATAACAAGTTTTTCAGGATACTGTCTGCTCTCTTTTGTAATTTCGCTCACATAAATCCTGTTCTCATTTTTTTTCAGACCGGCCCATTTATAATAATCCGTATCTGCAAAATGACCTTGCACTACATGAGATATCCCCCGTTTATCAACAATATAAGCAGTTTTTCCGTTATGATCTATAAATTTTATTTCAAGAACTCCGTCATCCTTAACAGCGGATAAAGTGGTATTCATGCGGCTGGCCCAGGATACTTTTTCCAGATATTGAATGGATGGAGAGAGGTTTAACAGCAAAAGTTCTCTTTTAATAAAATCCAGGCTGTTTTCCATCCGATTGGCGGCATATTTTGCCAACACCAATTGCTGCTGATTAAAATCTTCAGAGATGATCTCTTTCATCTGCCCTGCAGAGAACATACTCATGCAGAAAGCAACCATGAGAAGTACCATAACAAAAATGCCGACAAAAAGGATAACTTTTCTTATATTATAGTATTTTTCGGCGAAATATATTTTTTCTTTTTTCACTTTATCCTTAAGACTCGTTAAAAAATAAATTTACCGGCATTTTGTCACAAAAACACCAGGGCGTCAAGGAGCGACAGGCAGAGATACAGTAAAAATGGTGCCTTTATTTTCTCTGTCCTCTTCTTCAGTTACTGTCTCAAAGGTTATCTTTCCATCGTTTCTGAATACCAGACCATAGCAGACTGAAAGGCCCAGACCTCCTCCCTCTCCTATCTCTCTTGTGGTGAAAAAAGGATCAAATATTTCGTTTCTGTATTTCCTTTTAATACCATGTCCTGTATCCTTGAAAAAAATTTCCACTCTGTTTTTAGCTGTATTGTGTTTAGTGGAAATGGTTAAACGCCCTCCTCCGCGCATAGCGGCAACAGCATTGGTAATCAGGTTCATAAAAACCTGACGTAAATGTCCCGGATTTCCTTTTGCTCTTGGCAAATCTCCCGCAAGGCGTTTATCTATAACGATCTTCTCCGTATGCAAGATATCCACAACTACAGAGATCACCCCTTCAAGATTTTTATTGACATCAGTAGAATATTTGGTCACATCCGGAGATGCGGCAAAGCTTATAAGATTTTCAACAATCCGTTTACAATTAAACGCCTGTCTTTCTACGGCCTTGAGAATCTCGTAGTTCTGGGTGCCATGTTCTGTTTTTTCTAAAAGAAGATCGGTAAAACCAAGAATTATTGACAGAGGATTATTGAATTCGTGAGACAAATCGGCTGCCAACTTTCCCAAAAATGCCAGTTTTTGCATATTGTACAATTGGTCGCCGGTTTTTTTCCATTCAGTTACGTCTCTTTCCAATTCAACTACTCTGATAACATCACCGCGGTCATCCAGTATCGGATAGGCTATAATCCTGGAGTATGCAACGTTATGTCCTTCAAGATATGTATGGAGTACTTCGGCAATTTTACCTGTTTTGAATACTTCTTCCACAGGGCAAGGATGATTGTGGACACAGGGTTTGCTTAAATAGCAAAGAAGCCGATAACAATGTCTGCCAAGAATTTCATGCTTTGGTTTGCCGACTTTTTTTGCAAATGATTCGTTTACTCCCTCTATCCTGTAGTCTTTGTCAACAACCATGATTGCGTCTTTGATACCATTTAATATATTATTAAGAAACTTGTTGTCTTCCAGCAACTCTTCTATTGAGTTTAATTTATGTTCTTTTTCCATGTTATCCCGAAGCAGGTTATCCCGAAGCAGTCAGCGCTTTTTGTCTATTTTCCTGAATCCGCGCCACGGATTCATTCGGCCGATCCCTTCACTGAGGGACTCGGAAAAAAATAAATTATCCAATTCAGCATTCCTCTTAGGAATGTGGACAAATTAACTTCACCAAGTAGGCGCATAGATTTTGGTCAGATTTGCCCAATCTCAAATCTGACCTCAGATCGCAAAAGTTGAAGGAATAGCGAGCTATTTTGATACTTTTGAGATCTAACAAAGGCGGCCTGAAGCTATGATGCATAGTTGGTAAAGTTATTTCATCCACGTTCCTTAACATCAATAACTGTGTTGCTCAGGCTTGAAACAGCTTGCTATTTCATACTTTCGCGCTCTGCTCTTGATGTTTAGGAATGTGGACAAGATGTATAGCTGATGAGTTTTAAACGCAGAACCCGCAAAAATCAAGCTCAATTATTTCCATTTACAATTTCCGCAGATATTGATACATTGGGAATGTAAACAAAATAAAGAACTTGGACAAAATAACTTCCACAAGTAGGCGCATAGATTTGGGTTAGATTTGACGTAAGCGTTCACAGACACTGCATATGCACATTTTCAGGGCAACCAACATAGCAAATCTATAGTTGATTGTCTAAGAAAACGCACATCTACAGCACCTGTAAAAGCTTACATGTTAGGAAGCAGCCTTGCTTACTACCAGTTCTCCCATGAACGGTTACGAATATACCAAGGAACGGGGACGAAATTGCGCAGGT
>JAUWOS010000144.1 GCA_030611985.1 Desulfobacterales bacterium
TTCTTTAATACATCAATCATAGTATACATTCTTGCTTTTGTTTCTTCTTCCACCTTTTTATAAAGGTATGAAACAGCATCAAGTGTTCCTTTGGCATAGATATCCCGGCCGTTTACGTTGTGGGTAAATGAAAAACGTACAGTTTTGTCGCTTGATACAAGAGTATAGGTGTGCCACCCGTGTCCTTCAAGATATTCTTCCGGTATGCCGCATACGGTCTTCTGCGTTTCCGGATCACGTTCCTTGATTATATCCTTTTCGGAAAAAGGGACGCCCAGTTTGTTGAAATACTTTATCATAGCCTTGGCGGTTCCGCTTGTATCCGCTTTTCCTTTTTGATGACTTTCTTTGATTTCAAGAGAATATCCTTTAAAAAGATCCGGAAATGTGTTCGCAGTCTCCTCCATCATTGCCTGGAAACCAACGATCTGCTTGGCCATGTTGGGCGCTATTATCGCAGGGGTAGAAGATAAGCGGACAGTGTCTTCAAGCAATTTCCTGTCGCCGCCCGTTGTGCCCATTACAAAGGGCAGGCAATTTTTGCAGTAAAACTCGGCATTGTTGTTGACAGCCAAAGGGTGAGTATAATCCACACTAATGAAAGAGCCTTCTTTTTTCATTATCTTGGCTATGATTTGATCCCGCATTTCCGGATGAACAAGATTTATTGTAACGGAATTGATAACGCATTGAGTTTTTGTAATTTCAGGACCTGTAAGTGATTGAGAAATCAACTCAAACCTATCGTCATTAATAGCATGTTTTGCCACATTGACTGCCATATTGCCGGGAATACCATTTACCATGATTTTTATTCGTTTCATTTTACCTCCTATTTCTTTTATGTTCTTTTCAAATATCAAGTTTTATGTTATTGATGTTAAATTATGGCACATATTATATGCATAGCCAACCAGAAAGGTGGGGTAGGTAAAACTACTACGGCAATAAATCTGTCAGCGGCGCTGGCTGTTTCAGAAAAAACGACTCTGCTTGTGGATTGCGATCCCCAGGCAAATGCCACCACAGGAATTGGTCTCGATAAAACTGTTATTGATAAAACCTTATACCACGGTATGATCGGAAAGGCTGCCGCAGAGGACATTATTGTTGACAGTGATATAGATACATTAAAAGTCATGCCTTCACGTGTGGAACTTATTGGTTTTGAAGTTGAAATGATGTCAAATTCTGAGCGTGAAGTTGTTTTAAAAAATCTTCTCGCCGAAATTGAAAATTTATTTGAGTACATCATAATAGACTGCCCGCCTTCAATGAGTCTTTTAACGGTAAACGCCATGACGGCAGCTCACTCTTTGCTGATTCCGCTTCAATGCGAATTTTATGCCTTAGAAGGACTTGGCCAGCTTTTACAAACAGTTAAACATATTAAGCTTGGCCTGAATCCAAACCTTAAGATTGCCGGCATACTTCTTACCATGTTTGACAAAAGAACAAATCTTTCACATCAGGTAGCTGAAGATGCTGAAAAATATTTCAAGCACCTGGTATTTAAGACCATTATTCCAAGAAATGTGCGATTGAGCGAGGCTCCTAGTTTTGGAAAACCCATATTGCTGTATGATGCCGCTTCTACAGGTGCGAAAAGCTATTTTAATCTGGCAAAAGAGATAATTAAGGATATTAAATTTAGGAATTAGGAATTAGGAATGAGGGATTTAGGGATTTAGGGATTTAGCAGTCAATTTGCAACTTCTCAATAAATGAAGGCTTTAAGGCAATGAAATTTGAAAATGGCTGACTGTCTGAGCGCCCTTAGTGAGTCTTAAGAAAAAACATCGCATCACCCGTCACGTTATTTAATGATAAGCGTAACATATTTGATTCATTGCTAATTTAAATTTTGGATCTGTTTTTTCTTTAGAGTCACTTTGGTGTGAGTTTCAGCCATTTTCAAATTTTATTGCCTTAAAGCCGGAATGACGATAGCGCCAAATTGTTACGTTTTGTTTTTTTTCAACTATCAATGTTCTATTTTGATTACACTCAAATAATTCAACCACTATGGACTTTCAGTCCATAGTGGTTGAATTTTGGGCGAACCCTAAGGTAAAAAATGCAAAAAGGAAAAATGAAAACAAAATCGGATTCAGGTTCAAAGAAACAAAGAAAAGTAGCTCTTGGAAAAGGTCTTGGCGCTCTTATTCCGAATATTGAATCTATTGAAGATGGGCCAAGAGAATATTTTCAATGCGACATCGAACTAATCCGTCCAAACCGGTATCAACCCCGCCTGCGGTTTTCCGAAAATGAGTTGGAAGAACTAAGTCATTCTATTAAGGAACAGGGAATTATTCAACCTCTTCTGGTCAGAAAGGATATTAACGGCTACGAGCTTGTTGCCGGCGAAAGGAGACTGCGCGCCGCTAAAATGATCGGGCTTGATCAGGTACCTGTTGTTATAAAGAATATTACGGATACAGCTATGCTGGAGATGTCTATTGTTGAAAACATCCAGCGGGAAAACTTAAATCCCATGGAAGAGGCCGAGGCATACCACCAGCTTATTACCGAATTCAATCTTACTCAGGATCAGGCTGCGGAACGTGTTGGGAAAAGCAGGCCTTCCGTTGCCAATTTATTAAGGCTCAGGCAATTACCCAAACAAATCAAAGCCGATATAATAAATGGCGCTCTGAGCATGGGACATGCAAGAGCTTTACTTGGCGCCGAAACATCAGCTCAACAAAACGCAGCATGGCAGGCCGTTGTTTCAAAAGGGCTGTCGGTCAGAGAAACAGAATCTTTGATTAAACGTTTGAAAACGGAAAGAAAAAAACCGAAAAACCCTGCAGCCAGTTCAGAAGAGATATACTTTTCGGGTCTTGCCGATAACCTTTCCCATCGCTTTGGCACTAAAGTTCAAATCAGAAAACATGGGCAAAAAGGAAAAATTCAAATCGAATTTTACAATAATGACGACCTTGACCGCCTCCTGGACATCCTGAAGCAGAAATAGTCCCTGTAAAAGCTTAGAAACGTGGACGAAATAACTTCCCCAAATGACTTAACATTTTGTAATTATTTGAATTAATCACAGAAGGCGTATGGTATATAAGAATTAAGATTTAAGATTTAAGTTCAGGGAATGCTACCATTTTTATATGTTTATGATTCCTTAAAACATATAATATATAAGAGGATAATCTTGAAAAAACTTTGGTTTATCAATTAGCACGCCGAAGGCGTACCACCAATCTTAAATCTTAAATCTTAAACAGTCACTTTTAATTCTAAACTATTAATATTATAGTATAACAATTCATTTGGGAAACTTTTATTATCAATCTTCAATTATCAAGATGTCTCTTCATATAATAATAGATGGCTACAATCTGATACGTCAATCAAATACGCTGATCAGTCTTGATCGGCAGGATATACAACTGGGCAGGGAGGTCTTGATAGATAATCTTGCGGCCTATAAAAGGATAAAAGGCCACAAGATCACGGTAGTTTTTGACGGAACAAACGCGCCTTCTTTTTCACAGCATAGAGATAATATAAAAGGGATCAAGATAAGATATTCTCGCAATGGAGAGTTGGCCGATACTGTGATAAAAAGAATGACCGCCAGGGAAAAGGAAAAGGCTTTGGTTGTCAGTTCGGACCTGGATATTGTAAATTATGCTCAATCTCATCAAGCTGCTACAATAAGCTCACCTCTATTTGAAGAAAAAATAGCAATGGCTGCATATATGGATATAAAGGGAGTTGGCAGTGAAAATGAAGACGGCTGGATTCCGACAACAAAGAAAAAGGGACCCAGCAGACGGCTTTCAAAAAAAGATCGACGCAACAGAATCAAAATCAGAAAGCTTTGATGGCATCCTTCATTTGTCAGTTTACACTTTTTTGTCATTTCGAGCAAAGCGAGAAATCTTTAATCGTTTGACTTATAAGATTTCTCGTCGCTTCACTCCTCGAAATGACAATTAAAAGTGTAAACTACTTTTTGTTTGTAATGAAAGATGCCGCTTTGATAGTTATTTCCCTTTAACCCGTCCTCTCTTTGCATATCTTTGGCTTGCGGAAAGGACGCTTTTTCTGATGCGTATTGATTCGGGTGTAACCTCAACCATCTCATCACTACTTATGAAATTTATTGCACGCTCAAGCGTTAGAGGTTTTACGGGAGACAGGGTTATGTTGTCATCCTTTCCTGAGGCGCGCATATTAGAAAGCTTTTTCTCCTTGCAGGCGTTAGCATTAATATCGTTTTCTCTATTGTGTTCCCCTATTACCATGCCTTCGTAAACAGGGTCTCCTGGGACAATAAATATCTGTCCTCTCGGTTCAAGGTTAAAAAGAGCATAAGCCACTCCCTTTCCTGCTCTGTCTGCGACTATGGAACCGGTAACCCTTGATTTGAAATCGCCCCTGTATTTATCATAACCGGCAAAGATAGAATTCATGATCCCTGTGCCTCTGGTATCGGTTAAAAACTCATCTCTGTAACCTATAAGCGCTCTGGAAGGAATATTAAATTCTATCCTGGTTCTTCCTTTTCCATCATTGACAAAATTGATCAACTTTCCTTTTCTTATGGAAAGTTTTTCCGTAACAATCCCGAGAAAATTTTCGTCACAATCGATAAAAAGCCGTTCTATGGGCTCAAGTTGCTTGCCGTTTTCGTATTTGTAGATTACTTCGGGACGACCTACGCAAAGTTCAAATCCTTCTCTTCTCATTGTTTCAATCAGGATGGCCATCTGGAATTCGCCTCTTCCCTTGACAAGAAAGTTTTCCCTGTTATCTGTTTCTTCAACCCTTACAGCCACATTTCTTAAAGTTTCTTTTATGAGACGTCCGTATATCTTGCTTGACTGGATATGTTTCCCTTCCTTTCCTGCAAAAGGCGAATTGTTTGCGGAAAATTTCATTGATACGGTAGGCTCATCAACCTTTATCCTTTTCAGGGCTTTTGATTCTTCCTTTGTACAGATCGTATCTCCGATTTTGACATTTTCTATCCCTGAAAGTATAACAATATCACCTGCTTTGGCTATTTCAACCTCTTTAAGATCCAGACCGTTATATACCTTGAGTTTTGAGATTTTAAGCGGGACATGCTCATTGTTTTCATTAATACAGACAAGGTTGTCGTTAAATTTTACCCTGCCGTTAGATATCCTGCCTATAGCGAGTCTTCCCAGATAGTCCGAATAATCAAGATCGGATACCAGCATCTGAAAAGGTTCTTCCGGATCATAAGAAGGAGCGGGAATATTTTCCAATATCGTATCAAAAAGGAGATAAAGATTTTCACCCTCATCGGCTAATGATTTTTTGATAATTCCATCCCGTCCTATGGCGTAAAGCAAAGGAAATTCAAGCTGGTTTTCCGTAGCATCAAGATCTATAAAAAGATCATATATTTCATCAAGAACCTCATCAGAACGGGCATCGCTTCGATCAATCTTGTTTATTACCACTACAACTGTAAGCCCGGAGTCGAGGGCCTTTTTCAATACAAAACGGGTTTGAGGCAACGGACCTTCCGAAGCATCTACCAAAAGAAGTGCTCCATCTGTCATGGAAAGCGCTCTTTCCACCTCACCGCCAAAATCGGCATGGCCAGGGGTATCTATAATATTTATCTTTACCCCTTTCCAGACCACAGAACAGTTCTTGGCAGCAATGGTAATTCCCCTTTCGCGCTCCAAATCCATTCTGTCCATTATTCTTTCATTTACTTCCTGTCCTGTCCTGAACAATCCGCTCTGTTTTAACATGGCATCAACAAGTGTGGTTTTACCATGATCAACATGGGATATGATAGCGATATTCCTTATTTTTTCATTTCTTGCAAGATTTTTCATTAATTTATTTCGTTCTCCGTTTCTTGATTGCACTGCTCAAATTTTGTTTCCATTGACGTTTATATCATTGTCTGGTATCTATTATAAGATAGTTTTATAAAAAGTCAAAATTTGGAGTTACATTGAGAAAAGCCAACATGAAGCGAATATGCGTAATTGACGGGCAAGGTGGCGGTATTGGAAGCGCTGTAATCAAAAATCTCAAAGAATTATTTGGAGAAACAGTTGAAATTGTGGCTCTTGGGACCAATGCAATCGCAACTGCTCAGATGCTGAAAGCAAGGGCCAATCGTGGCGCATCCGGGGAAAATGCTATTATTCAAACAGTAAAAAAAGTAGATGTTATTATTGGACCTGTCGGTATAATTATGGCTCATGCCATGATGGGTGAGGTAACACCGGCAATTGCAGAGGCTGTTGCATGCAGTCCTGCAAAAAAGCTTCTCATGCCTCTTTCACAGGAAAATGTTGAAATAGCAGGAATATCCTCAATTCCGCTTCCACGCCTTATTGAGATGCTTATACAGGAAAATTTGCAG
>JAUWOS010000119.1 GCA_030611985.1 Desulfobacterales bacterium
CAACCTGATACCGATTCCGCCTTTGGACGGAAGCAAAATACTTTCCATACTTCTGCCGGCATCTTTAAGGATGCAATATGCGCGCATTGAACAATTTGGCATGATAATAATAATGCTATTACTTATAACAAATTCACTGAGTCGGCTTATTTCATTTTTTGTTATGCCTTTGAGCAATTTCTTGCTTGGAAGATAAATTTACACTTTCGTTCCCAGGCTCTGCCTGGGAATGCATTATGCGAGGCTCTGCCTCTTGTAAGTGTAAACTGGTAAACAAAGGATGCATAGAATACCTTAAATTTCTTAATTCGCAATTAAGCAAAACAAATCCCTAAATTTTATGAATGGGAGATCTTGTATGACCGTTAAAAAACGTATATTAAGTGGAATGCGACCAACCGGGCCGCTTCACCTTGGCAACCTGCATGGCGCGCTTTTGAACTGGGTGGAAATGCAGGAGCAATATGACTGTTTTTTCTTCATAGCAGACTGGCACGCTCTAACTAGTAATTATGAAGATCCGGGTTCTATTTCGGACTACGTCAGGGGTATGATGATAGACTGGTTGAGCGCCGGGCTTTTGCCTGACAAAAGTACTTTTTTTGTTCAATCACATATCAAGGAACATGCGGAACTTTTTCTTATTCTTTCCATGATAACGCCTGTGCCGTGGCTTGAACGTAACCCAACCTACAAAGACCAGATTATGCAGCTTAGCAACAAAGACCTTTCCACTTTTGGTTTTTTAGGCTACCCTGTGCTTCAGGCAGCAGACATTATTATGTACAAGGCATATGGCGTGCCGGTAGGAATAGATCAGGTTCCACATGTTGAAATTACACGTGAAATTGCCAGGCGATTCAACTATCTTTACAAAAAAGTATTTCCGGAACCAAAAACAATCTTAACCGATACGTCTAAAATATTAGGCATAGATCGCCGCAAAATGAGCAAAAGCTACAACAATGCTATTTATCTTTCGGACAGCAAGGATGATATAGCTTCCAAGACAGCAAGGATGGTTACCGATCCAAAGCGTGCAAGGAAAAATGATCCAGGCAATCCTGACGTATGTAATGTTTTCGAATTCCACAAGATATACACCGACAAAGAAATTTATGACACAATAAATAATGATTGCCGCATAGCTAAAATAGGGTGTGTTGAATGTAAAAAAATAATGACTCAAAACCTCATCAAACGCCTTGAACCGATTCGTGAAAAAAGGGAGCATTACGAAGCCGTGCCCGAACTTGTTGACGACATCATCATAGACGGAAATAATAAAGCAAGGAAAGTTGCCAGACAGACTATGGAAGAAGTCAGAGCTGCAATGAAAATATAAGGGATGAACGATACCGGATTATCAGTAGAAAATAATCAATTATCAAGCGTCAATGAACAAATCTATAATGTACAACTCAGTGACATCTTTGAAGGTCCAATGGACCTCCTTATATATCTTATCAAAAAAAATGAGGTAGATATCTATGATATTCCAATTGCTCTGATAACAGATCAGTATCTTAAACATTTGAAATGGATGAAGTCGATGAATATAGATTTTGCCGGAGACTTCATTCTTATGGCAGCCACTCTGGCCCAGATAAAGTCAAAAATGCTTCTTCCTGTACATGAAGATGAAGATGAAGAAGATAAGGAAGATCCTCGACTGGAGATTGCAAGACCTCTTCTGGAATATCTCAAGATGAAGTCGGCTGCCGAGCAGTTGACCGAAAGAGATCTTTTGGGAGAAGATATTTTTGTCAGAAATCAGGATAAAGAACCTTATTTGATAAACAAAGGTGACGAAATTATAAAGGTTGGTCTGTTTGAACTCGTCAATGCATTTCAAAAAATACTTGAAAACGAATCCGCAGATTGCAAAGTGGATTTTACTCTCGACACGATATCCGTAAAAGAAAAAATTTCTGAAATAGTGAATATCTTTGAAGAAAAGAAGTCAATAACTTTTGGTGAGCTGTTTCCTTCAAATGCCGGCAAAAGCGAAGTTATATTGACTTTTCTTGCAGTGCTGGAAATGGTCAAGCTCTACCTGGTCGGGATTGTCCAGTATACCCGAACCGGTATTATCAGACTTTTTTATTTATAAGGAACGTGGATGAATTAACTTCCACAAGTAGGCGCATAGATTTAGGTCGGATTTGTTCGATCTGTCCGCGATCTCTGCATTTTGCATAAGTTGGTGTTGTTGCTTAAAATTCTGAAATAATGGATTATATTCTACAAATACATTAAGGATTGTATGATATGAAAGACAAGAATAAGCTGGGTCAAGCAATTGAATTGACGCAGCCACCCGAAGATGAAGATATCATAGAACTTACCGACGAAATAAAATTTGAACCGGAAGAGATTTCGGAAGCAATCGAATATACAGATATCGTAGACGCTTTTCCCGGAAAAGAGGAAACCGGAGAAGAGAAAACCGGAGAAGAGGAAGCGCCAATAGAGCTTTACGATCTCGAAGATGATTCCCTGAAAGACGATATTGAATTCAATGACGACATAGAGATGGAGCCGGTAATAGATGAACCGGTAGCAGATCAAGATGCGGAAGATAATTTCGTTGATTCTATTGACATGAATTTGGAATCGGAAATAGATAATCTGGAAAATTTGTCTGAAACCGAAAGACCGGACATTATCTTAGAGCCCGAAGAGGCATCGTATGAGCTCGACCAGTTGATTGCAGACGTAACCGAAGATTTACAAAAAGAACCCTATGAACCGGATGAGAATCTCCATGAAACAACCTTTAGTCAAGAGTCTGTTCCTGTTTCTTCCGATCAGATAGAGGAAGCTTTAGAGCGTGTCATAAAAAAGATGTTTTCTGATAAGATAGAGAACATACTTACCGAGGTAATTGAAAAAATAGTTGCAAAAGAGATAAAAAAGTTAAAGAGCATTATGCTTGAAGATTAGGAGAGGAATATTATCGCATGAGTTCAGATATGCTTGACAAGGGTTATGAGCCGCATGATGTAGAAAAACGCTGGTATGATTTCTGGGAAAAAGAAGAGATGTTTGCGGCCGGTGAAAAAAACGCTCAAAGAAATTATTCCATTGTAATCCCTCCGCCCAATGTTACAGGTGTACTCCATATGGGTCATGCTCTTAACATTACGATGCAGGATATTCTCTGCCGCTACAGGAGAATGCGGGGCGACAATGTCCTCTGGATGCCGGGAACCGACCACGCAGGTATAGCTACCCAAAATGTTGTGGAAAGAAAACTTGATAGCGAGGGTCTTGATCGTCACCAGCTTGGCAGAGAAAAATTCATTGAAGCTGTCTGGAAATGGCGCAAAGAGTATGGAAGCGCTATTATTAATCAGCTCAAACGTCTCGGAGCTTCATGTGACTGGCAACGAGAACGCTTTACTATGGACGAAGGGTTGTCAAGGGCTGTGCGTAAGGTCTTTGTACAGCTTTATGAAGAAGGTCTTATCTATCGCGGCAATTATCTTATCAACTGGTGTCCTCGATGTCGCACGGCGCTTGCTGATCTTGAGGTAGAGCATGATGATCATAACGGTCATCTTTATTATATCCGATATCCTTTCGCAGATGGATCGGGCGAATTTGTTATTGCAACAACAAGACCGGAGACTATGCTGGGCGATACTGCCGTTGCTGTAAATCCAGACGATGAGCGATACAGTGGAATCGTGTCCGACAGCGTTATTCTTCCCCTTGCAAACAAAAAAATTCCCATCATCAAAGACAGCTATGTCGACATGTCATTCGGAACAGGCGTGTTAAAGGTTACGCCTGCTCACGATCCTAATGACTTTGAAATAGGAAAGCGCCACAACCTTTCGATTGTAAAAGTTATAGCCGATGACGGATTGATGGCGCCGGAGGCCGGTAAATTTGAAGGACTTAATCGGTTCAAATGCAGAGATGCGGTGATCAGTGCGCTTAAAAAAGAAGGATTTCTTGAAAGGATAGAACCATACAACCACAGTGTCGGTCATTGTTACAGATGCAAAACCGTAGTCGAACCAAATCTGTCAAGACAATGGTTCGTGAGCGTTAAGCCTTTAGCTGAAAAGGCAATAGCCGCAGTCAAGAATGGTGACACCAGAATCATACCTGATATGTGGACAAAAACCTATTTTGACTGGATGAATAACATTAAAGACTGGTGTATTTCACGCCAGATATGGTGGGGGCACCAGATACCTGCATGGACTTGCGAAAGATGTAAAGAGCTGGTTGTAGCCATTAATACACCTGAAAAATGCCCAGGTTGCGGCGGAAATAATCTTGTTCAGGAGACAGATGTTCTTGACACCTGGTTCAGCTCTGCCTTGTGGCCTTTTTCCACTATGGGATGGCCTGACAAGACACCGCTTTTAAAAAGATTTTACCCTACATCAGTACTCATTACAGGTTTTGACATACTCTTTTTCTGGGTAGCTCGCATGATGATGATGGGTATTCATTTCATGGGCGATGTGCCATTTAAAGATGTTTATGTGCATGCTCTAGTACGTGACGAAGAAGGTAAAAAGATGAGCAAGTCAAAGGGGAATGTGATTGACCCGTTAACCACTATTGAAAGCTATGGAACCGATGCATTTCGTTTTACATTAGCTGCATTTGCAGCACAGGGACGAGATATCAAAATGTCTGAAAAACGGGTTGAAGGATATCGCAATTTTATAAACAAGCTCTGGAACGCTTCCCGCTTTGCACTTATGCACATAGCTGATGAAAGCTCAAAGCCTTTCAGCTTTCAACTTTCAGGTTTCAATCCTTCCCTTCCCGACAGGTGGATTGTCTCCAGGCTTAATTGTGTTGTAAAATCTGTTTCCGAAGCGCTTGACAACTACAGGTTCAATGATGCAGCCGGAATTCTTTACAAGTTTGTATGGCATGAGTTTTGTGACTGGTACCTGGAAGCTATCAAGCCTGCATTGTACGGCAAGGAGGGAGACAAGAAGCATCGATCAACCATAAGTGTGCTATGGCGCGTCTTGCATGATATACTTATTTTGCTTCATCCGTTTGTTCCATTTGTAACAGAGGAGATCTGGCATAAATTGCCTGGAACAAAAGGATCTATTATGAAAGCTGCTTTTCCGGCAGATGCTTCTGACGCTGCAAACATAGTCCGTGACATGGACGCTGAATCGAAAATGGATACCGTAATGGGAATAATAACCGGGATCAGAAATATAAGAGGCGAAATGAATATTCCGCCTTCTTTATCTCTTGAAGTTTTGGTTCAGTCGCAGGATAAAACAACAAGAGAAACGATTAAAGACTACAGTGATATTATAATTAATCTTGCAGGGCTTAAATCCTTTTTTGTCGAGCAGCCTGAAAAAAGACCGAATGCAGCGGCAACTGCTATCGTCGGCACTGCTGCAATTTTTGTTTCGCTTGAAGGGATAATAGATTTTACCAAAGAGACCGGACGTCTTGAGAAGGAAATCAATAAACTTGCAGGTGAACTTGCTATAGTTTCAAAAAAACTGAATAACGAGGATTTTCTTAATAAAGCGCCCGCGCATGTGATAGATAAAGTCAAAGAAAAAAACAAAATCCTTGCTGAAAAAAATCAGAAACTGGAGTCAAATCTGAAAAAAATCAAAGAACTGATTCCCTAAATCCCTAAATTCACAATTAAGCGAAGCGAGTTTCCAATGCATTCAATAGAGCATCTGATCAAAATAGCCCTGCAGGAAGATATCGGTTCGGGAGATATTACTACAGAAAATCTTGTAGATAAGGATATTAAAGGCATCGGTATAATAATCGCAAAGGAACCAATTGTAATCGCCGGTCTTGATGTGGCGAAACAGGTTTTTGAGCAGTTTGATCCTGAAATTCATTTTAGCCCATTGTGCAAGGATGGAGACAATATAAAAAATGGTGAAATTGTACTGGAAGTTAAAGGCAAACTTTGTTCGCTTCTTGTTGGTGAACGGACTGCTTTGAATTTTCTCCAGCGTCTTTCCGGCATTGCAACATGTGTACGTTCGTATGTAAATATACTTGGAGATAAAAAGGTTCGCCTTGTTGACACACGCAAGACTCTGCCGGGATGGCGGGTTTTGGAGAAATATGCTGTCCGCGTCGGCGGAGGGCATAATCACCGCATGGGACTCTATGACGGTGTTTTGATTAAAGATAACCATATAGCTATCTGCGGTGGTATTGCAAATGCTGTGAAGCGTATCCGAAGTAGAATTTCGCATCTTGTGAAAATAGAAGTAGAGGTTTCTGATCTTTCTGAAGTAAAGGAGGCTATTAGCGCCGGCGTTGAGGTGATTATGCTCGACAATATGAATATACGCCAAATAAAAGAGGCAGTTGAGTTTATTAATGGAAAAGCTGTGGTTGAAGTGTCGGGTGGAGTTACGAAAAGCGATCTTCTTTTGTTGGCAGATACCGGTGTTGATATTATTTCTTCAGGGGCTCTAACCCACTCTGCAAGATGCGTAGATTTGAGTATGCAGATTAACAAAACCAGGTAAGGAATGTGTACAAAATAACTTGAGTGTAACCAAAATAGAACGTTTGTTCAGGTGACAGGAGACAAGAGAAGGAGGCAGGAGGCAGGAAAAGATTAGGTCTTGAGTTTTTTCTAACACCTGTCATTTGGTCAGTATCCAACACCAATGTTTCATTTTGGTTACACTCAAATAACTCCACAACTATGTTTCACAGCTTCAAATCCAAACAGTAACCGGGCACGGAAGACCCAATAACAAGGCTACTTCCCAACATGTAAGCTTTTGCATATGCAGTGCCTGCGAAAGCTTACTATTTTTCCTTAAAGAGGACGGTGGATCTATTACGTCCTTTCTGTTTTGAAATATACATTGCACTGTCTGCCCGTTGAACAAAATCTGATATTCTTTCATCAAGAAAATATTCAGTAATTCCTATGCTTACGGTTACGATAGCTAATTTTTCAGGTTCCGGCGATAAACATTCAGCTTTTACGGAGGTTCTTATTCTTTCGGCAACAATTGCGGCTTCCTCGCAACTTGTTTCAGGAAGTATAATCGTAAATTCTTCTCCACCATACCTGTAAGCAGTATCCATTGTTCTGAGACACGACTTGATTACCCGACCGAGTTCGACCAGTGCCTTGTCACCTTCCAGATGACCAAAAATATCATTATACTGTTTGAAAAAATCAATATCCAGAAACAAAAGTGAAAGCGGGCGATTATAACGCCTGGATCTGTCAATCTCTAAGTCAAGCTGGTTATAAAAATGCCTTGAATTATAAAGTTCTGTGAGATGGTCTGTAATTGCCATCTCCTGCAATTTTTTCAGCATCCGGGTACGTTCCTTAGTAGATCGCCGCTCTTTTAATACTCTTTTCAGCCTGAGCAGCAACTCTTCAAAGCGTATCGGTTTGCAGATAAAGTCGCTTGCGCCTTTATCGACCGCCTCTTCATAAGAATAATCATTACTGTAACCTGTCATTACAATGACATCTGCATCATAATCTTTTTTTATCAAGTCGGTAAGTTCAAGCCCGCTCATTCCGGGCATTATAATGTCTATTATTACAATATCAATAATGTTTGTTTTTAATAATTCAATCGCCTCTTCAGCGCTGGAAGCCATTGAGGTTTTATGGCCGGCAACCTTAACAAAACTATCAATTAAGTTTCTTACATCATCATCATCATCAACAATTAATATGTGAGTATTTATAGTCATTAGTATTAAGTATTAAGTATT
>JAUWOS010000183.1 GCA_030611985.1 Desulfobacterales bacterium
ACCGATTTGAATTCCCTGTTGTTTTGCTGTTCATGCTTCTCATGCTATGCCTTGTTGTATGGTTTTCACCCTTTTTGCTCTGTGCAAATTGGTATATCCGTAAAATTAGAAAACGCATGAAACTCAGAGAGGAACAAGAGATCTCGGTGAGCATCTTCGAGATATCATTAGATCCTCGGCTCCGTAAGTGGGGAAGAAGCCTAAATACGGCAGATGATATAGGATTCCTGGAGGGTGATCAAAAGAGGTTGGTGTTTAAAGGTGACAGAGTAACCCTATCCATACCTTATTCAGAAGTTCGATCTTACCAAAAAGTCAACCTGGGATGGAAATTTTTATGGCTATTTCAAGGCTTGAGGATTACTTGCAACCTTGAGGATTATACCGGTGTCGTATTTTTAGACAGAGCATCGTTCTCTCTTTCACGATCAAGGTGGATTAATAACCTTATTTACGACCTGTTGGACGAGCGCATGAAGGAAGCATGACAAATCAACATACTTTTCCTTGCCGCCTGTGCTTTTGGAGTCGGCCTGGCACTCGGGGTAGCAAGTATGTTGCCTCCGGTTGCCGCGCACGTGCTTTTCGACATTATAGCGTATGGTGAATATGCCCAGGCTCCCTGGCGGGCCTGGTCGTGATGTGAATATGTATTTTTTTTAATCAGGAAAAAGGGTGCATTTTAATGTAAATCCAGAAGTTTGTTTTAAAATAAAGGTAAGGGAGACGCAAGATGGAATATGGGATGCTCTGGATATTGGCTATGTTGACGTCACTGTTTTTTACGGCTTTTGTAGTGACGCTGTTTTCCTCGTTTAAAAAGAGACTCTGGCGGCATTTGTGGATTTTAGCGGTCATTGGCGTGCTGACATTTATATTCGGAATTGTTTCTCTATTTACCGGACTGATGTATTACAACAATCTGATCATCCCGTCCTGGCTGTTCCCATATACCACTTCCTTTAGCCTGATATATTTGATCGCAGCATTGGTGATCTGGCACCGGGGCCTTTCAGTAAAAACGGGCACCACTCCGGCGCAGGACTGGAAAAGAAGAACCCTGATTTCTTCCATGTTTTTGGGCATTATACTTACAGTGACGACTTATTATCTAATAGACCGAAACCGACAGATTGAATTTTCGAAAGTAAATTCTGATCTAAAAACAAGGCTACAAGACATATGGCCTTCAGAGCCGCCATCCCACCTGAATGCGTATCCCCTTTATGAGCAAGTCTCCAAAGCCCTTGATGCAAAAGAAAAGGATAGAATTCGTGATTACAATAAACCTGACCGGCATCCATCAGCGCCTGAAATCAAGGAATTTTTAAGTCGTAATAAGCAACTTATCGACACACTTCACCACGCCTCAAACAAGCCGTTCCATTATTGGGGCTCCCCTGTTGACATGTCTCTGCTTTGGCTTTTTCAATTTCCAAACTTTCCCGATTATCGCCAAATTGCCGGTTTGCTTGGGTTGCAGGCAAGGGCAGAAGTCCTTTCAGGTAATCCGGATGGTGCATTAAGAGAACGAACCGTCATCAGGTCCATGGTCAAACATCTGCAGAGTGCACCGTATGTAATTTTATGGTTATATTCACATATTGTTACTAATCAAGAATTTGATAATATGGAATATTTTTTAGCTCACACTCCTTCTGTAAATGGGTTGTTTAGATTTCCAATCAAGAACACACCATCTGTTCTGCAGTCCTGCAAGGGATGGATGGTCAATGAAGCCGCCAATGAACTCCATCTTGCCTTCCTGATGATGCAGGAAAGCGAAGCCATAGAAAAAATTATCCGAAGTTATGATGAGATGTTTAAGAGCTTGGGAGCCGGGCCTTCAATAGTTCTACCTTATATTCTTCATCCGTTGCCTCGATCCCTTTGGCGGGTGTACATTGGGCGAAGCTATCTGAATAATGTGAGAGATAAATGGGAGAAAATCAATAAAATCGCTGAATCAAAATACGAACACTGGCATGATTTCAGCATCTTGAAATCAGAACTTGAAGGAAAAAGAAAAAGCCTTTTAAATATTGCCTTTAAAAATCAATCCTTCGCCGTTGATGATCAATTCTGGGTACTGACAATCATCAAACGATTTATCATTCATGATGTGTATAACGGGCTCATGGATGTTGCAGTTGCGGCCTCTGCATATCGGGAGGCAAAGGGATTGTATCCTGAAACAGTCGATGATTTGGTACCAGCATTTTTAGAAACTGTTCCCATAGATCCATATGACGGAAAACCACTCAAGATAAAAACGGTGCTTGGCGGGCTTGACCTTTACAGTATAGGAACCGGTAAGGATGGAACCATCAATTTCTATTTGGGCCGTGAAGCCTACGAGAGATACCGAGTTGAACCTGCGAAAACAAAAAGAATCCGGGAGGAGGAGAGAAGGAAGGCATTGGAAAAGAAAAGGAAAAGGGACGCCGGCAAGGAAATAAAGCCAAGGCCGAAAAAAAGAAAGAAAAAGAAATGACAGGAAAGGGAAAAATGAATAACGCAGATAAGTCTCAAGAAAGTAAAGCTGATAAGCACGATTATAAAAAAGGGGGTCTTCTCGGAAAGCCCGGAACGTTTTCACGAAAGGCAAATGTGGGCTGTCTGTTAATTATAATTCCATTCTTTATTGTTGTCGGATGGTCGGGTTATAATACCACTATGTCCATGCGTCTCAGAGCGAAATGTAATATAGTTGAGAATGATTTGCGCAGTGTATTAACCGCCTGTGAAAAGTACTGGGAAACTAATCCAAAGAATGATTGTTCTCTTCCAGCATCAAAACAAGAGCAATTAGATTTGGGATTAAACTCGGATACAGTAAAGGTTTCCATAGTTAATGGTAAAAAAGGCAGGTTTATAGCCACAGCTAAACATTATCAAATTGACAAAATTTTTCAAATTGACAATAGTGGCGACATCTATATTAAAGTTAATGATTGTTTATTAAAAAACAGGACTGAATGGATCGAAGCCTCAAATGAAGAAATTGAAGAAAAGTGTAAAAAACAAAAACTGGCGGAAGAAAGACAGGCAGCGGAAAGAGAGCACATAAAAAAAGAGCTGGAAAAAAAATAAAATGGCGCAGGATGAGGAAAAAAGAAAGGCGAGGGAAAAGAAGAGGAATATGTTGAAAAAGTCTGCTTGGTTGATGATGCTTTTGCTCATATTGAATGTAGGTGTGTCACCCGGCGTTGCACGCTCAGGCAATGATTTATTAACAGTTAACCTTATTGACTTTAAGCTTTTTCGAAATCATGACAACTATAGCTTGCAGTATTGCAAAAATGAACGACTTCTGATTCCGCTGGCATGGTTAATTCCAACAGATGAAGTTCAAGAGGATGAGCAGTGCTACGTATCTTCCTTTCATTACGATGAGCCTGTAACGTCTTTTAAAATTGGGGACGGCCGCATAGGTCTTCATTTGTCATCGTATAAGATTCAGAAACGAGGGTCTGCTCAGGCCGCTGCCGGCAGGGACGTTTTTCTCGTCTTTGA
>JAUWOS010000067.1 GCA_030611985.1 Desulfobacterales bacterium
TTAAACGATCAGGTAACAAAATGGATAGAAAGGATCAATGAACACAAAATTACCAAATGGATACTCTATCTTTCTGCCTTGGAAGAAGGAGACAGACTTGATCTTGACAGGATACAGAAAGAACTTGCCGACCGTGAAGGAAAGCTTGTGCCCATGGAGACCATCCGGGATGTGCTGATAAAACTCTCCAGGGGCGATCTTCTTCAGTACATGGAACTCGGAGGCTGGTTCAGAAAGATAGATGATCCGATATTGCTTGAGTTCTTGAAGGTATGGGGCAGGATTGAGGTTGAGGGTCATGATCGCGCCATGGTGCAGAATGATTTGAGAACCGATTATCAAACTATGGATCGCCGTATTCGAGATCACAAGGGTTATCTTGCAGAGGTCTATATGGCTCAAGTTCTTTGGAGCGGTCAGAGAAAGACCCTGCCGGGCCGATTTTTTCATAGCAAAAAAGATATAACCATTCCATGGCATTTCAGTTATGTAAAACTGCGAACCAGAATTGGAATGGGCAAGGGCGTAGAAATAGATGTAGAAGGTGGAGCAGGAAAAGAACGCTGGATATGTGAAAGCAAGTGGTGGATAGGAAGAAAAGCAGGACGGCCTGAAATCGAATCTCTCATTAAAAAAGGCAAAGCTGTAAAAAAAGAAGCAGGCAAAGGTCTTCAGATTTTAAGGCTTTGGTTTTTTTCCCATGATGGTTTTACTAAAGACGCAGAAGAACTGATGAAAGAAAAGGGCATGCTCTGGTCCACAAGAGATGATCTTGACGGTCTGCTCAAGTCCGTTGGATTGAGGCAGTTACCTGATATATAAAAATCGTCTTACTAAGGACCTTGAATTTCACATGTTATGCAAGCCAAAAGCCATACGATAGGACAGCGACAATGCCTGGCTGTATCAGTTTGTGGAAAAGGAAAAAAAGTGGGGAACTTAGTTTTGAGGTTTCAACCGGACTGCGAATGTTGACCGTGGATTGAGATCGGGAAGGGAAATCGCTGTATGAAAGAAATAGGGGTTGAACGGGGGGTCAAAAAATTAGATAAAATTTTAAAACCAAAATGGAGCTTAGCATGGATGACACAACCTTAAAGATCGCCATAGCCGCATTTATCCACGATATTGGAAAGTTTGCCGACAAAGAAGCTCTGGGGGTTACCGAACAATACATTAACGATAACAGTAACTATCTTCCATTTAGAAACGGTCGATACAGCCAACATCATGCTGTTTACACAGCGTCTTTTATTGAACATTTGAAAAAGGATTTACCGTATAAATTCAATAGCGGGAGCTGGGGCGAAGGCGATGAATTTATAAATCTTGCGGCGGGTCATCATAACCCGCAAACACCGATGCAGCAGATCATTTCTGTTGCTGACTGGCTGACAAGCGGCATAGATTGCGATGAATTTAATAAAAGTAAAGGTGAAAAAATCGCGATTCAAAGTTATAAAAAAACCAGGTTGCTGCCCTTGTTTGAACAATTGCGAAAGCCGAGAATGGACGATCTTGAGTTTTTTTCTTATGTATATCCTCTAAAGCCATTATCCCCTGTCAGTATTTTTCCTGAAGAAAAAAGCAAAATCCAAAAAGATGATGCAATAAAAGAATACAAAAAGCTTTTTGACGGATTTACACACGATTTAAAAATGCTTCGTCATAAAAATAAAAATTTAGCCCTCTGGTTTGATCATTTTGAAAGCCTGACGATGGTCTTTACTTCTGCAATACCTGCGGCAAGGGCGGGAAGTGTTGTGCCTGATGTATCATTGTATGATCATTGCCGGCTGACCTCTGCTTTTGCAACAGCTATTTATCTCTATCACAGAGAGACGGAGAGTCTTGATGTAGAGTCAATAAAAAGTGGAGATAATCAAAAATTTCTCATGATCAGCGGAAATTTTTATGGAATTCAGGATTTTATTTTTGCTGATTATGGGGATACGCGAAAATACCGTTCCAAACTTTTGCGAGGAAGATCATTTTATATATCACTTCTTTCAGAACTGGCTGCTGATTTACTTTGCAAAAGAATCGGACTTCCATCTGTTTCCGTTATTTTGAATGCGGCCGGTAAGTTTACAATTCTTGCGCAAAATACAGATAAGGCGCTGTCAGCCATTGAAAAAACAAAACAAGACATTAACAAATGGTTGATGAATATTTCGTTTGGTGAAGTTTCTATCGGTTTTTCTCATGTAGCTGCTGGATATAAAGATTTTTCCACTGAAAAATTCATGGATTTGTGGGAAGAAATGGGCAGTCGTATGGAGGAGAATAAATTTTCAAAAATTGATTTAGACCAGCACGGCGGCGCTGTTGCAAACTATTTAGATCAATTTAACAATCAACTGGACCATCCCATGTGTCCTCTTTGCGGAAAACGTCCTTCTGTACCTGAAACAGATTATGCATTGCCAACAGATCAAACCGGACCGGTTTGCCGGTTATGCAGGGATCATGTTTTCATCGGAACACAATTGGTAAAGAAAGATAGAATTATTATTGCTTCGAAAGATGCAAAAATAAGCGGTAACAAAAACCAGCTTATGGAATCAATCTTTGGACAATATCAGCTATTGTTTTTATCTTCTGACGCCAAAGACCCGTTAGACAGCAAGCAGATATTCAAATACTGGGATATCTCATTGTATCAGGATGACGCACCGCCGCAAGATGTCAGCAAAAAAATCATTAACAGCTATGTGCCGGTTTATGACAAAGAGGATAGAGAAAATTATAAAATCCTGTTGGCTGCCAAATCAAAAGCAAAGCAAGAAGAAATGATTGAGGAGATACGTCCTGGAGACCCCAAGACCTTTAATCATATTGCGGTCAATGCCCTTGATAACAATGAGGATGGAAAGCTTTCAGGAGTTGAAGCTTTAGGAGCGTTAAAAGCTGATGTGGATTCTCTTGGTATGCTCATGGGGTGCGGACTTGAAAAACAAAGATACACCATTTCCAGATTGGCTGCTTTAAGCCGCCAGCTCAATTATTATTTTGCTCTTTATCTGCCTCATCTATTAATGACTGATAAGAACTTTAAAAACATTTACACAGTCTTTGCAGGTGGAGATGACCTGTTTTTGATTGGACCATGGAACAGGATTTATGAATTGTCGCTTATCCTGAACAAGACTTTTAGCAATTATGTATGCAGAAATCCGGAAATCCATTTTTCAGCAGGTATCAGCCTTTACAAAGCTCACACGCCCTTGAACAATATTGCTAATTCAGCAGAAACCGCGCTTGAAAAATCAAAATCAAAGGGACGAAATCGACTTACTATGTTTTCTCAAACAGCAACATGGGATGAAGCAAAAGAGCTTGAAAATATTCGGGAAAAATTTGAAACATGGCTTCAGAATGAATGGCTCACCAAATCCATGCTTCACCGCCTAAACGAGTTTATCAGCATGGCAGCAATGGAAAAACAGGTGTTAAAAAAGAAGCATGTCTTTAAAGATGATATGAACTGCCTGAAATGGAGAGCGTTATTTTGTTATTTCGCTGAGAGAAATATAGGCAAAAAAATAGAGGAAAAGGAAAGACGCAAAGAGATTGTGGACGAATTGACAACTTACATGGTCAAATGGCTGGAAGAATATGAAGGCAGACTGAAGATACCACTCTGGAATGTTTTATATAATCACAGATAGGAGGTGTTTAGGATGGAAAAAATTATTTTGTGGAAAGATAGAGAAAAGCAGCTTCTTGACCCGGAATTGTTTTCTAAAAAGGCAGAAGCCCTGGCAATAATTATTGAAAAAGATAGAAAGTTTGCCAAAAAATTCAACAAGAGGAGTCAGATCAGAAAATTTTATGATGAGGTGGTTCGGCTCAGCAACTTGACTAAAGACCGTCCTGAAGAGTGGAATAACATTATGCCTATGGTTCATATGCTAGCCGCAAAAACTGCTTATGCCCATGGACGAGATCTGATTTCGGAAAATTTTATGAATTTTATCAAAGAGTCTATCAATCAGATTGAAAGGCCGGAAGACCTGAACGTTTTTTGTAATTTTTTTGAGGCATTCATGGACTTTTATCGGCTATATGGGCCAAAGAGCTGAAAATGGAGGAATGAGATGAAACTTTTAAACATAAAGGAAATCACAGGAAAAATTACTTTGAAAAGCGGACTTCATATCGGCGCTGGTGATATGGAAATGAAGATCGGAGGGACGGATAATCCTGTAATCAAGCATCCTCATACATTAGAGCCCTTTATTCCTGGATCTTCCTTAAAAGGCAAGGTGCGCTCTCTCATAGAGATGAGAAGCGGGCTGATGAAAAAAAGCGGTGGCAAACCTTTGTCTCCTTCTGATCTCAAAGAATGCAATGACGAAAAAAAGAAGGAGGAGGGCAAACAAATCCTGAAACTATTCGGTTCAAGCGGTGCCGCTGATGATAAAGACTTGGCAGAACTCGGACCAACAAGAGTTTCCTTTGCCGATGCTTTTTTAAATGAAGACTGGAAAAAAAAGGCAACTGAGAATCAATGGTCGTTGATTGAAGTAAAATCGGAAAATTCTATCAACCGTATCAAGGGAACGGCAGAAAGTCCTCGGTTTATCGAACGTGTACCTTCAGGGGTTGAATTTGATTTTTGCGTTGCGCTCAAAATAATGGAAGAGGATAAAGGGCTGGAAGATTTTTTGATAGATGGCTTAAGGCTCTTGCAAATGGATGCACTGGGAGGAAGCGGGAGCCGTGGATACGGAAAGATTGAATTTAAGTTTGATGACATTGAGATTCAAAAGAAATTTGATCAGGAAACTCCACAGTAAAAGGAGGATGCCTTGAAATTCTATGAAATTACCATTTGTCCCCTGTCAGGGTTTGGAACAACATTAAAAGGCGATACTCTGTTTGGACATTTTTGCTGGCAGGTTGCCTATGATCCTTCCCTGGTTGACGGCGGTCTTGAACATGTTTTGTCTGTTTATGACGAACGCCCATTTGCTGTTTTTTCGTCGGTCTTTCCCAAACTTGGGAAAGAGAACGTCCATTATATATTAAAACGTCCAGATATTCCGCTTTCATGGTTGTTTCCTTCTGATAAAAACAGAGGAGAAGAACATTACAAAAAAATGAAAGAGAACAAAATGCAAAAATGGATGTTATTGGGCGAAAATCTGGAAATAGACCTCGCGGATGCCTGCTTTTTAAATGACGAGAAATTGTTAAATGAAGTAACTGCCACTACAACAAAGAAAACACGAAAAATAATGGAAATTGCCGAATACGAAAGTTTTATCAGTCATTTTTCACAACCTCATAATACCATTAACAGACTGACCCAAACTACTGGCGACGATAATTTTGCACCTTATGTCAAAGAAAACATCTATTATTATCCTGGGGCAAAACTTGTACTTTTTGTTTTAATTGATGAAAACATAACTGATATTGATCAGATCAGAAAAGGGCTTGAAAATATCGGCAGATTTGGCTTTGGAAGAGATGCCTCCATTGGCCTGGGACGATTTGAACTATGCGAATCAAACGAAATTAATGTTGCAGTCCCCAAAGATGCCAATGCATGTTATTTGCTCGCTCCCTGTGTGCCTGAAAAAAACAGATTTAAAAAAACGTATTTTACCCCGTTTATCCGCTTTGGAAAGCATGGAGACCGTCTGGCAAATGCCGGAAATCCTTTTAAAAATCCGGTCGTAATGGCTGATGAAGGAGCGGTCTTCATTCCTAACGACAAAGGTGTTTTTGATAAACCCTATATTGGCAGGGCTGTTACCGGTGTATCAAAGGCGGAACCATCCAGCGTTGTTCAGGGATATGCGCCTTATTTGCCGCTAAAACTGGAGCATTGATATGGAAGACAAAAGAATAAAATGCTATTTGCAAAACTTCTCCCCTATTCATATCGGCTGTGATGAAGTCTATGAACCTACAGGATTTTTGGTGGATGGAGAGAATAATTGCCTGATAATTTTTGATCCACTGTTATTTATTGCAAAACTAAGCCAGGTCGACAAAGAAAAATTTTCAGCCATCTGCAAAAAAGGAACTATTGAATCTATTCTTGAAATCTATAAGTTTTTGCAAAATCGTCCTGCACGGGGACGATCTGTAAATATTTGCAATGGTTTTATGGATCATTATAATCAGGTACTGAAGCTGTCCCCCGGAAAAATCAAAAATGAACTCAATAGATTCAATATTGAACGAACCGCATTTTGCGCTTTTGATCAAAGACCCTATATCCCGGGTTCCGCTGTAAAAGGGGCGCTTCGCACAGCTTATCTGAATAGTCTTGCAGATAAGAGCAAGGACTATTCCTCAATAAGAGAGCATAAGAAATTAGAAGAAAAGCTTCTGCGTTTAGACAGTGTTTCCAACAAGGAAAAGATTTATAAAGATCCTTTCAGATTGGTAAAGGTTTCTGATTTTATGCCTGCAGGAGATATAGAAACAAAGATTCATTATGTGGTAAACAAAAAAAAGAAAACGACTGATAAAGAGGCAAGAGGTCTTGCTCAGATTTTGGAAACCATTCTACCAGGCTCATTATTTGTCGGCGAGATCATTGTGGATACCCCGCAGACAAAGGATGCTGTTAGTTTTGCTATTGAGCTAAAGAATCTTTTGGACAGCTCTCATCTTTTTTATGGAAAAGAGAAAACACGGGAAGATAGCGAATTAAAAAATATTGGAGTCACTGTTCCTGAAACGCCTGAAATAGATAATATTATGCTGATTCGTGTAGGACGCCACAGCGGAGCTGAATCAGTTACCATAGAAAAATACCGAAACATCAAGATAATGTTAGGAAATCGCGACCAAATCTTTAAAGACCATGCAACTACACTATGGCTTGCCTCTGAAGTTCGCAAGCCTAATCACAATAAATTTATTTCGCCATTTGGATGGGCGGTCTTGAATCCATTAACCCCTGAGATGGAAAAACAGCTAAAAGAAGATGAAGCTACTTTCCAAAACAACCTAAATCAGGCATTGATCGATAAAAAAAGAAAACAGGAAGAATTGCTTTTGCAAAAAGAGCAGAAGCGAGACAGGCAGTTAAGGGAAAAGCAGCAAGAGGAAGAAATAAGAAAAGCAAAAGAACAAAGAGCAGCGGAGCTTAAAGCCATGACGCCAGAGCAAAGAGTTTTGGCAGAGCTTAGCGACCCATTAATTTTAGAGAACCGAGTAGTTGAAATATACAACAAAATTGATGAGTTTTCTGAGGAAAACAAAAGAGCAATTGCTATGGCTTTGAAGAAATATTGGGAAGCGTGTGGGAAGTGGAAAAAGAAGAATTGCTCGAAAAAACAACGAATAAAGGTTCAAAAAATCAAGGAAATTTTTGAAGAATCTTAATATCAATGATCCCGCAAGATGGCCGGAATTCATGTTTGGAGAGGGTAATGCAAAAAAATAGTAAAGCCAAGACAGGGTTGCCAAAGTAAAAAAGTGGTAGAAGGTCGAGAAGTGGTTTGTTTTTATTGGGAACAAATGCTTCGCGGCGCACCGTGTAACTGTTTACGGATAACAGAAAGACAATATGATGCGTAAGAAAATAAAACAGATATGTTCGGAACTTAGGGAATTTTTGCCGTGGCTCGTTGCGGCTATTACTGTGCTCAGTGCAAATCTGACATCTAATATTCTTTGGGAGACCTTTGAACTATTCACAGGTAGGAAAGATGGCAATATCGCATTTTGGGATGTCTTTTTATATCTCGCCTTTTTTATGTTTATGGTGAAGGTACTTTCCAGCCAGAAAGGCTTTTTCCCACCTCGCACAAAATATCTCTCAAATAAAGATGCTGAAAAGAAAAAACATCTTTTCTTGTTTCTTTCCACTGTTTCTCCAAAAATAGAGAGAACAAACGGCATTCCTGACAAACTAAAACTTTTCTTTAGAAATATTGCTGAAGATCTTGAAATCATAAGAATAGCTAAGAATAGCAATGATAACAAGATATGGTGGAAGTGGGAAATGCCCTTACGAGCCATTAACCATCATTTGGGGATGCTGGAGACAACTACACTCATCTGTTCCAAAGAGTCCCGCAAGCAAGTGCACTTATTTCTTAATATTTGCCGAAAATACAACGAGTTAAATGATGTCAAATTTTATCTGTTACTACAGAAAGAAGGCAAGCCAAGGCATTTAGACACAGCATTCGTAGATCATGTAAATGATTTCAAATCTGAGGATTTCATCGATTATGAAGGATTAGATTTCGAAAGCTTTGATGAACTTACCGAGGCCCTTTTGTTTCTTATTAGCAAGTATAAAAATGCTGAAAAAGATATCATGATTGATATTACCGGGGGCAAAAAACCAACGAGCATTGTAGGGGCATCAGTAACCTTTAACCAAAAAATAAAGGCTCAGTACATACAAACTGAAGATGAAAATCGTGCTCTCAGCTATGACGTCATACTTGCGCCCCGGTACACAGGAGGCTTTGGGACGTGATTGTAGTTGACCTCGAAACGTTTTATGAAAAATCAGCTAAACTGTCAGCCCTGCCAACATACATCGTAAAAGCCTTAAAGCAAGCTGGCGAAGGAAACGAAATAATCCTCACCGGCAAAGCCCCTGTCTGGCTCTATCTATCAGTTGCTCACGCTCTTCACGGCAAGGCAAAAATACTGACATACCGATCACCTGTGACCGGCGATGTAGTAATATTTGACCACAATCCTTATTGATAATGAAAGAATTTAGCATCAATCATTCTTCACTTTCTTCCGCCTTCCAGCACGTCAAGGAAAACCACGGCTGTGCGGGTGTGGACGGCGTGACCATTGAGCGTTTTGAAGAAAACCTTGATCTGAATCTTGCAAAATTACAGGATGAAGCGGAAAGACAAATCTACTTTCCTCTTCCTCTTATGAAGATTTTGGTTGAAAAGAAAAATGGAGAGCCAAGGACATTGTGCATACCTGTTGTCAGAGACCGAGTTGTCGAGACCGCTGTTTTACAGCTTATTGAACCTGTGTTGGAAAAAGAATTTGAAGAGTGCAGCTTTGCGTACAGAAAAGGACGGTCTGTAAGGCAGGCTGTTTATAAGATAAAAGACTATTATGACATCTGAAACGTGAAGCATTAAAGCGTTATTTTACAGAATACGAAACCATGCTCAACCATAAATTTATCCATCCGAAAACAAAAGAAAATACCACTTTTAGAAAGTGTTTTCGCATACAGGCAGAAAATTTGGCGTCAACCATTCAAAATGACAGCCCATATATTCCATTTGTTCTGGAGATATAACCCGAGTGTTTTATCTGGTCTCCTACGATATACCTGATGATAAACGAAGAACCAAACTTGCCAAAACCATCAAGGATTTTGGAGACAGGGTTCAATATAGCGTTTTTGAGTGCATCCTGAACAAAAACCTTCTTGACAAAATGGCAGACAGAATAGATAAAATTGTTGTTGAAAAAGAGGACAGCGTACGCATCTATTCCCTATGCGCGAACTGTGAAAGGGAAATCAGGATAATCGGCAAGGGAAAAGTATCTAAAAACGAAGATGTGTATATAATTTAGATAGTTGTACGAAATTAAAAAAGGGCTAAAAAGAGGGGGTGGTTACAAGAAATTTGTAATTATTTGTTATTGTTGATAAAAATTGTTGTTCAGGGCGGGAAATAAGGTGGTGAAGAGATGAAAAAAGAGACAAAAAAGAGAGGTTACAGAAAAGGCTATGCTAAGTATCCGTATTTATTGGCTGGAAAAAGGCTGCCCTCTGAAACTGAGACCTGATGAATAAGGGATTGAGACTGCTTCTTTCTAACTTCTTCCGGATAGTCTATATCTTCTCTGAAACTGAGACCTGATGAATAAGGGATTGAGACGCCTGCAGTGCAGAAACAAAGGGATGCAGGGGAGGAAAATGGGAAGGATAGAATCTTTTAGGAAATAGAGAAGTCTGTGCTATTGTTATTTGAGTAACAGTGATATTAAAAAAAATGTATGCAACATGCCTGAATTTGTGGCACGGATTCAGGATATGTTAATGAGGTATAATATGACGATCACTGAAGTAATTCCAATCATTGAGTCCCTTCCTCCCCATGCATATAAGTTTAAGTTGATGCAATTCCTTTTGGCGCAACTTGCTGAGGAAGAAGGCATTCCTTTGCAAATCCAGATTTCCGGGAAGAACGATTCTTTGTAGGATATTGTAGGCATGGCAGAGGGAGAGAATGCAGATGTAGCCCGACGTCATGATGAATATCTGTATGGTGTAAAATAATGCAAAGTATTTTTGTGGATACTGGCGGATGGTACGCAACTTTTGTGCCTGCCCTGGTGCTATGCGAAAACTGGCTCGTTCGCTATATTTTTTGTTGGAACTGGAAAATTAGCTCACCAAAGCCTATAGATTGATCTGAACCAGGGATTTGAGATCAAACAAATCCGACCAAAATCTGTGAGCCTGCTTGATGAAGTTATTTCGTCCCAGTTCCCTATGGGTTTCGGCATAATTGAAGGAGAATTATATGCTATCATCAATGTTTGATCGACAAATGAATAAATTAGAAATAGAAAAGATGATTTTGGAAGAATCAAAGGAACTATCCATTTTTGCTTTAAGAGAAATATTAGATTTTGTGCAATTTATAAAATCAAGACGTATGGAGGAGGGCAGAATGGAGTTAGTTAACAATGTGAAAAGGGAACTGAGTGAATTAGACAAAGCGTCTCTTACACATTTAGAAGCCGAATTTAAGAACTATAGGGAACTATATCCTTATGAACAATAGCTATGTTGCAGATACAATGGCTTTGGTATTAAGGCTTGAACAACGAAAACTGCCACGGGAAGTAAAGGCTGTTTTCGAAGAAGCAGAAAATGACAATGTCGACATTTTTATTCCCGCAATGGTATTGGCTGAAATTGGCTATCTGTCTGAACGAAGTCGAATTGAAACAAGCTTGACTGAGGTGAAATCGTATTGTTCGGTTCATAAACTGATCAAAGTTGAGCCAATAACCGACCTGATTATTGAGAAAAGTTTTCAAATTGACGATATCCCGGAATTGCACGACAGAATAATTGCCGGCACAGCATATTCAATGGAGTTGCAACTTCTTACAAACGATCCAATAATATCAAAATCAAAATATATTTCTGTTATATGGTGAGGAATGGTGTGAGACATCGTACGCATTTATTGCCTTTGCGCGAACTGTGAAAGGGAAATCAGGGTCATGGGGAAGGGAAAAGGGTCTAACAATAAAGATGTGTATATAATTTAGATAGTTGTACGAAATTAAAAAAAGGCCAAAAAGAGGGGGTGGTTACAGGAAATTTATAATTATTTGTTATTAATGATAAAAATTGTTGTTTAGAGTGAGAAAGAAGGTGGTGAAGAGATGAAAAAAGAAACGAAAAAGAGAGGTTACAGAAAAGGCTATTCTAACTATCTGTATTTATTGGCTGGAAAAAGGCTGCCCTCTGAAACTGAGACCTGATGAATAAGGGATTGAGACTTGAGGCTTGAATGAGCTAAATATTTTTAACCTTTAATAATCTGCGGAAATCTGTGTAATCTGTGGATGAAATAATAGCGTATAAGGTATGGGAATAAAAACAAACAAAGGCAATTGCAGATGGGCTATCCGGCCGCTTGTTTCTGAAGAGGTATACACAAACAGAGAGGAATATTTAGAATATCTTTATAATGCAGCTATCAACGCTACAACTCTCAGAACTATGTCCACTGTCCTTTTGGGGCAAAGGCGCATGGGAAAGACGGAGATATTCAAGCGTGTAGTAAACAGGCTTTTTTTCGGACAGGATAATTATCAGGACGAAAAT
>JAUWOS010000096.1 GCA_030611985.1 Desulfobacterales bacterium
GTTTTCAAGAAACAGACCTTTAAAATATTCTTTCCTGCCTGCAAATGCCTGATGCAATGTGTCCAGAAAAAGGCTTTTCCCGAATCTTCTGGGACGGGAGAGAAAATAATAACCGGATTCTTCTTTAACCAGATTATAAACAAACTCGGTTTTATCCACGTAATAGAAATTACTAGATCTTATTTTTTCAAAACTCTGGATTCCAATGGGATATTTTTTCATTGGTTACTATCCTTTGTTTTCCTCGTTTCCATGCTCATGCGTGGAAACGATGGAGTCTACCTCACTGCCAGCGGAAAATTCGGCATGGTCTAATGCAAGGTCGTAAAAGAAAAAACAGACAAAGGGCTTTAGATTTTAAGGCTTTGATTTTTTGCTCACGATGGTTTTACAAGTAAAGCAGAAGAACTGATGAAAGAAAATTATTTTTTTGTTTTTTCCGAATCTCTGAAAAAAATTGATGAAGGAAGGAGGGTTAGAAGCTCTCCGTTAATCTATTATAAACTTTTTCTGCAATCTTCTTTGCAAGAGCTGAAATCGCACGCCGTCTGTTTTGTTCGGTTGCTGATTTGTCGCTTTGTTTCACATCATATGCCTGACTTGAAGAAAGACCTTTTGCAGACCATATTGCTTTGCCTGTCCGATCTGTCAATTTCAAACTAATTGAGACTCTGACCCGCCTTTCAAGAGAGGTATGCGCTCCTCTGTGAGAAATTGTCTCAATGTTCATGGAGTCAATAACTCCGGAAAGGATAGCATCGGCTTTTCTTTTGTCGGTTGAAATAACTTTTCCTGTTCTGAAAATTTCATAATCAAGGGCATTTGCAACAATATTTTCCATGCCTGTTTCAGATGTACGATTTCCAGGAACAGTTATGCAGATGCTCTTTATGCCGGCTGGAAAATTTCCACCCCCTCTAAAAGAATAGCCGCAGGCTGAAAAACATATCCATAAAAGCAATACAGTCCATATATTTTTTCTTTTTAAAAACATTGATTTTTAATTCCTAAATTCCTAAATTCCTAAATTCCTAAATTCAAAACACTATATCACAATATTTACCAGCTTCTTTTTAACAACGATAACTTTTTTAATCGGTTTGCCATTTATAAATTTTTTAACATATTCGTCTGAAAGCGCCATTTCTTTTATAGTAATATCATTTGCATCAATATTTATATTAAATCTGCTTCTAAGCTTGCCGTTTATTTGCACGACAATCAAAAGATCATCTTTCAAAAGAGCATCTTCCCTGTATGACGGCCATGATGCCTGAAGAATACCGGACTCATATCCCAGAGTCTGCCCCAAAGCCTGCCATAGTTCTTCGGAAAAATGAGGAACAACCGGAGATAAAAGAAGTATGACGGATTCCATGGAAAATCTCATCACGCCTGCTTTATAAGCAGATTTCTCTTTTGGATCAATAGCATGCATGACATTAACAAGCTCCATGACGGCGCTTATAGCTGTATTAAAATGAAACCTTTCTTCTATATCATTTGTAACCTTTTTTATTGTATGATGTGTTTTTTTGTATAGCTTCCGGATGTTGCCGTCAAGCTCATCCGTGCCGCCATTAAATGAATCCGTGTTCTTGATCGAATCCATCCAGTTCAAGGCAAGCCGCCATACGCGATTCAAAAAGCGATAACCGCCCTCAACTCCCTGATCGCTCCATTCCAGATCCCTTTCAGGCGGGGCGGCAAAGAGGCAGAAGAGTCTTGTGGTATCAGCGCCGTATCTTTCAAGCAGAACATTCGGATCTATTACATTCTTTTTCGACTTGGACATTTTTTCAACGCGACCCACGACAACATTTTTACCGCATTTTTTGCAAAAAAGATCCGCATTGTCCCCTTCTGCTTCTTCCGGAAAAAGAAAGCCATGTTCCGGGCATGAAATAGTCTCCTTGCAAACCATCCCCTGTGTCAGCAGCCTTTTAAAAGGTTCCTTGCATTTAACAAGTCCAAGGTCTTTCAGTACACGTGTAAAATATCTGGAATAAAGAAGGTGCAAGATAGCATGCTCAACACCGCCGATGTATTGATCAACAGGCATCCAGTAATCTGCCGCCTCTTTGTCAAACATGCCTGTATCGCAATCAGGGCTGCAATACCGCTCAAAATACCAGGAAGATTCCACAAACGTGTCCATTGTGTCTGTTTCTCTTCTGGCATCAAAACTGCTGCATTTTGGGCATTTTGTCTTTGCAAAATAATCAAGTGTCGCAAGCGGAGACCTTCCTCCTTCAAGAAGATCAGCATCTTCCGGAAGTATAATGGGAAGATCCTTCTCGGCTGCAGGAACTATGCCGCACTTTTTACAGTGAATCATGGGAATAGGTGTACCCCAGTAACGCTGCCGGGAAATACCCCAATCCCTTAATCTGAAGTTTACGGTTTTTTTTCCGATACCTTTTTCTTCGAGATAAGAAGCTATTTCATCAAGCGCCTTCTTGTTATTCATACCATTAAATTGACCGGAATTAATCATAATTCCTTCGCCGGTATATGCTTCGGTCATGGAAGCAGTATCAGGATCATTATGAGGCTTTATTACAACAACTATGTCCAGCCCATACTTTTTGGCGAAATCGAAATCACGCTGATCGTGAGCCGGCACGGACATAACAGCTCCAGTACCATATTCCATGAGCGCAAAATTGGCCGTATAGATCGGCATACGTCTTCCGCTTACGGGATTAATGCAATAAGTGCCTGTAAAAACACCTTCTTTCTCATAATTTTCTATGGTTCTGCTCGATCTTTCCTGCATAGATATGCGCTCTACAAATTCGCAAACATCTGCCTCATACTGACTTCCTTTTGAAAATTCAAGTACGAGCGGATGTTCCGGGGCAAGGCACATGAAAGTTGCTCCAAAAATCGTATCCTGTCTGGTTGTAAAAACAGATATATAATCATCTGTTTGACAACCATGTTTTTCGATTGGAAATTTGATTTTTGCGCCCAAGCTCTTTCCTATCCAGTGCTTTTGCATGGTGATAACCTTGTCTGGCCAGCCTGGAAGCTTGTCACAATAAGCAAGGAGATCTTCGGCATAATCAGTTATACGGAAAAACCACTGCGAGAGCTTTTTATGGCGAACCTGCTTGCTGCATCTCCAGCATAATCCTGCTTCCACCTGTTCGTTTGCAAGAACGGTCTGGCATGTATCACACCAGTTCACAAAAGATTCCTTTCTGTAAACCATGCCCTTTTCATGCATTTTTAAAAAGAGCCACTGTTCCCACCGATAATATTCAGGATTGCAGGTAGCAATTTCCCTGCTCCAGTCATAACTAAAGCCTATACGTTTTAACTGAGAACGCATGGCATCAATATTTGCATATGTCCATTTAGCTGGATGAGTTTTGTTTGCAATTGCGGCATTTTCCGCCGGCATACCGAATGCGTCCCATCCCATTGGATGCATGACATTGAATCCACACATTCTTTTATATCTTGCAACCACATCGCCTATTGTATAATTTCTTACATGTCCCATATGTATCTTCCCAGACGGATAGGGGAACATTTCAAGAAGATAATATTTTTTTTTGCCGGGAGCTTCTTTAGTCTTAAGCAGTTCTTTTTTATCCCAAAAAGATTGCCATTTTGACTCAACGATTTCAGGATCGTATTTTTTATCCATTATTTTATATGTACCTCCGAAACAAATAGAGAACATTGCCATTTTATTCTTCAGGCACGAATTCATGTCATAATATGGCACAAATAGCAAGACCGGTAATCAACATCCAGCAATTCAGGTGCAAACCAATAATTTAGATTGAGGTGTTTTTGATAAAAAAGCACGCTATTAAGAAAAATTGACCCTAATAAAATCAGATAGTTATGCGACCTATAATTCAATAGTATAGGAATTTCCATTTTATGCTTCATGAATTTAATATGATAGGATAAATCAGTGTAGAGAACGGCGTCTCTGCCGTTCACTACGGTGTTTACTGTTGCGTTATTAACAAGTTGCACCAGGGTTAGGTTTCACAGGCACTTTAAAAGCCCGCACCGAAGGTGCGCTAATTTAATATTTCCTATAGCTTCTCTGCTATCAGGAACGTTAATTCATCCACGTTCCTTAGGTAAAATATGTAAAACACTTCTTGTCGAAGTAACATAAGATTAACAGCAAACCATCTGCTTCACTTGACCGCAGAAACCGTGCCGCTTTAGAGTAATTATTGTTTTACGACAGTTCATTGCTTTTTTGATAGTTTTTCGGATAGCGTCTGCGGCAGGTGAGCTGTACGATGTTTGTCGTGAACCGGACAAAGTGATTGACATTTAACAGTTAAAAGCCATAATTAGGAACGTGGACGAAATAACTTCCCCAAGTAGGCGCACAGATTTGGGTCGGATTTGTTCGATCTTGAATCACAAAAGCTGAAGGAATAGCGAGCTATTTTGATGCTTTTGGGATTTGAGATCGGATTTGAGCTTGGGGCAAAGGCGGCCTGAAGCTGTGATGCATAGTTGGGGAAGTTATTTCGTCCCCGTTCCTTAGAATTGCTGATGGTTTTTCTTGCGATATTCTTTATTCAATGCTATCTTTATTAGTATAATATATGTAAGAAAAAATTCCCGTAATTCTTCTATCCTGTCAATTGCGCATAAAATCACTCCATAGCATATAATAAGATATATAATCTGTGGATAGCAAGCATGGAGTTACTGATCAATATTTCAAGTATCTCAAGCGTTTACTCAGAACTGTTTAGGAACGTGGACGAATTAACTTACACGTTCCTAAATATGTTGAAGGTTTTGCCATGACCCTTTTTTCTTTATTCACAGAAGATGTATCCGAAGAAGAAAATCCGCGATTATATAACAGCAGGATACTGGATTCTTATATCAAACTTCTTAAAGAAAAATGAACTACCCCGCCGCAAGCGGACGTGGTATCAAAAGGTAATTTTTTTTTGAAGCGCCCCAAGGAGCGGGGTATTAAACCCAAGCTACGTAATAAAAGAATAGTAAAATGAATTTTAATAAAATTCTTAATACCATCAATGCAAACCTAAGGGCAACAGTAAAAGACATCAGCATGAAAGATTATGTTATTCCTTTATTAAATGCAGACCCATTAGTTGATGAAATAAATAATGCAGGAAAAAGAATTGCATTCACAAACTGCAATGTCTTTGACGGGATCCATCCAGAATTAAAAGAGAATATGACTGTACTTGTTGAGGGGGATAAGATATTTGATATCGGTCATAGGAAGCAGATTACTGTACCGGATAACTTCTTTATTGTAGATATGAAAGACTGTACAATGATGCCTGGATTAATTGATAATCATGTGCATGGATGCTCCCCGTTTACATATAAACCCAACATATCTGCTTTCCGCCAGATGCCAATGCAGGTTGCACTCAACAATATGCGTACAGTATACAGTGGCGTTACAACTATCTGTGATATGGGCGGTCCGCAAGGGATCATAAAGGAATTTACAGAACTTGCCGACAAGAATTATATCTTTGGCCCAAGGTTCATAAATTGCTATACATTAATTTCGCCAAGAAAAGGAAAAAAGCTTGGATACCCTTCTCAAATAAAGGTTTTTAATCCTTTTATGGCATGGCTTCTTGAGGGACAAGTTGCAACCAGACCAATGACCCTTAAAGCTTTAAAGAAAGCCTGTTACAAAGTAAAAGATGACGGTGGTACTCATCTTAAAACAACATATCAACCCTATCCATTTTCCAATAAAAAGCATGCAACTCAAGATGACTTTCCAATCTTTGATGATGATTGGATGAGAACAATCTTTGAGATTGGAAAAGAAATAAAATTAGTCACAGACATACATTCGCCGTATGGTGTTGGTACAGAGAAATGTGTAGATCTTGCAATTGAAGTTGGTGCAAAAATCAGGATACAGCATATGACTTTTGACTTAGATCTAAAAAACACAATTACACAGAAGATGTATGATTATGGATTTTATATGATTCCTACAGTAATGGTATTTGGGGACTCCTTTCATATGCCAAAGTTTGTCTCCTGGTTAGATAAGGATCCAAAAGCATATATGATGCCTGAAGCAAACAGGCAGAGCAGAGCAATGATACAAAACGGGATTGATCTTGAACCATATAGTGGACAGGTGATTATGGAACATGATTATGTTTATTTTCGTGAACATTTTGATTTTGTAAGACGTAATACCCAAAAAGCACATGACGCTGGAATAATCGGTTTTGGCACTGATATCGGCGGAACCAATACAGGTTTTTTTGGCAGGATATGCTCAGAAGTTATGCACTATGTTGAATTTGGAATTCCCTTCTTTGATATACTGAAATATCTAACCTCTGTTAATGCGAAGATTAATGGTCTTGACGATCGCGGAGTTATTCAACCTGGAAAGCTTGCAGACTTAATTGCGGTCAATGGCAACCCTCTTATGGATCCTTTAGTATTGACAAAGGTGCATACCGTAATGAAAGGAGGAGTCTTTTTGAAGTACAAAGGTGTAGAGTTAAAGAAATTTACTGAAAGTAATCAACCTCCTGCCGAGCAGGAGGCTTTAGGAAGCCCACGGAGGGGGGCAAAAACATTGGAAAGTCCCGATGGGGCCCATAAGGGTTAATTCTCACGATAAAACTCTAATTGATTCTTGTCGCGCTGCTCTTGTTCTCGAATATATTGCCGGACGGCGTCCTCGTCATACCCCACAGTACTGACGCAATAGCCTCTGGCCCAGAAATGCAGACCAGTCATCCGTTTCTTATTCAACAGCTCACGATGGATTTTGATCGCACTTTTCCCTTTCAGAAATCCTATCGTGTGCGCAATACTATATTTGGGAGGAACGCTCAAACACAAATGAATGTGGTCAGGCATCGCATGGCCTTCGAGCAATTCCACGCCTTTTTTGTTGACACAATTGCCGAAGTATCCGGTCTATTTTTCGACGCATTTTGCCATAAAATACTTTCTGCCGGTACTTCGAGATAAATACAACATGGAACTTGCAGTCCCATTTTACATGTGATTGATTTTGCCAGTCATGCATATCGTGTTCTCTTTTTCTCTCAGGGCTTTCCAGAGAACAAGGTACGATATACACGCCGGAACGGTCAAACCTCTTTGGGTCCTCCGCCGGAGGCGGAGGTTTTATAACTTAATAAACCTCATACCGAAATGGATTAGTGATAAATGAAAAAGATATTACTTATCAATCCGCCTGTTTCTATTGATTTAAATAAAACAGCTTTTATCCCCTTGCCCTTACTTGTATTGGGAACTTGCTTGAAAAAAATCCGAGAGAAGGGTTTTGACTTTTCCTATGAAGTTGTCGATATAGACTTCATGCTCAAGCAAGGTTTTTTTTTCGATAATAAAAGTTTTTATCAACAATCAGGCGATTTTATTCTTAAAAAAAAGCCTGATATTTTACTTTTTACCGTTCATGGTCTCAATCACATAATAGTTTTAAAATTGTCGGAGAGAATTAAAAACGAGCGACCATCATGTGTCATCGTAGTTGGTGGTATTGCTCCAACTCTTAAAGCTAACGAAGCCATGAAGCGATGTGCGAACATTGACATCATTGTTAAAGGAGAAGGAGAACCTGTTCTCAAACACCTCATTCCTGCTGCACTCAACCACAAAAATTTTTCCAACGTTCCATCTATCGTGTATCGAAAAGATGGACAAGTATTCGAAAATCCGAGGTGTTATCTGAGCAAAGATGAACCAATACCTTCCCCGAATTATTCGTTGGTGCGCATTAAAGATTACATCATTCACAACAAAACGAATCCGTATATTCATCCTGGTTTCGTTCTCATAGAATCGGGTCGAGGATGTCCTAATCATTGTTTATTTTGTGCTCCCGCAAAAATATGGGAAGGCAATGTTCGCTATCGTCCCGTATCAGAAATAATAAAAGAAATGAAGTTTCTCGCAGAAAAAGGTGGTAATTTCAGTTTCTTCACCCAAGACAACCTTGAAGAGAGTTTTCTTAGAATCTTTTCCGAAACCTTGATAAAGGAAAGAGTTAATATCTCTTGGGGGTGTTATTCCCGACTTGATCGGCTGTCAGATAATATGGCTGGATTGCTTTCAAAAGCTGGTTGCAGACTGATATTCACTGGATTTGAAACACCCAACCGCAGTACGCAGAAAATTATACGGAAAGTTATCAACCCCCTAGTCGCTTTTGAAAAGCTGCAGAGTTTTAACGCAAATGGAATACAGCTGATTGGAAGTTTTATAGCAGGATTTTCGCATGAAACCGAAGAGGAACTTGAATGCACCATGCGTTTTGCAATTGAATGTGCCACAGGTCTAAAAAACGAACAGCTCAATCAATTCATAACTAAAACAGCTCAAGACAAATTACCGCAAAAAAGCACCAATATATGTGTTATTCACCCCCTTTCTTATATGCCAGGTACAGACTTATTTGAAAAGGAGAGTGAGAATCTACACATCACAAAATATTCTATTCATCCAGATTGTTATGGAAGTTTTTTATTTAGTTATAACGAATTCAAGAACGACCGGTCGTGCCTTGGAGGCAATCCTTATCTTAGCCATCTTTCCGAAGACAAAATCCGTTATTATTGTTCCATTCTTCGCTTATTCAATTTTCTAAATAGTCGTCCGTACTATTTTGCTCTGCTTTTTTTAATGTTGAAGAAGAGTCCTTTAGCGCTTATAAAAAATATGGTGACATATTTAGGTGAAGAATTTGTGCTTACTGCAAAAATCGAAAAGTTTGAGGCAAAGAGCAGGGACTATGTTAATAAGCATTTGGAATTTATTCCCAAATGGACAGTTAAAAAAGGTCAGTAGAGCTACCAACTTAAAGCGGGACAGCATATAAATTTAATAATAGGGGTTATTTCCATACCCACACCTTCTTTACACATAAGTTGTTGTCTGTCGAATTGTTTTAAGAGAACCTTTGATATAAGGAAATATCAACTTTGAATTATGATGCTTACTCCAGAGTGTACGCAATCTCAGAAGATATATAATCTGTGGATAGCATGGAATATACTGAATCAATATTTCAAATATCTTAAACGTTTACTCAGAGCTGTTTAACATGGTTTTATTATGACTCTTTTTTCTTTATTCACAGAAGATGTATCCGGAGAAGAAAATCCGCGATTATATAACAGCAGGTTACTGGTTTCTTATGTCGAGCTTCTTAAAGAAAAATATAAACATGTCGACATAAACAAACTATTGCATTTCACAAAAATGGAACTTTACGAAATTGCTGACCAGGGGCACTGGTTTACTCAGGACCA
>JAUWOS010000101.1 GCA_030611985.1 Desulfobacterales bacterium
TAGCTGGTAATAAGCCCACGCCACGTGATGATGAGATTATCCTCAAAAACCTTACGGTCCAACCAGCGAATTTCTGGTAGTGGTTCACCAAGATCTGATGGAATCCATTGAACATCAAGGGTAGGTCTGGGAAACATCTGATGAATTGCTGCAGGGGCTCCGAAAAGAAGAATGGATGCCCTGGTGGGCTGCAATATTTCATCATATCCTTTTTAAAAATCAAGCTCCTCGCTGGGATGAAGGTTGAAATGATATCGAAAAAAAATTTGATTAATAACGAAAATGGGCAACCACAAGGGATTGCCACTACGGGTAAAACTGAAAAATTTGAATTTTAAGAAAAATATTGTAATATCAATAAGATATTTTTTGAGCAAATTAATCCACCACGAAATTTAATCGGTTCCCGACATAATCCATAAAAACATGCAGGTCCCTTAGCAGGTCACAGTGGTTTGCAAATATTTTCAGTCCATTAACATCATTTTGCCTCTATAGTTTTGACAACATATCCGGATTTGTTTACCAGCGCTTTTATTTTTCTTGTCAGATCGTATGGAAAAGCAATAAAATTATTCGGCAAAAAAACAACCTTGCCGGAATCTGCAAATGCCTTCTGAATTGCTACTTTAAGGCTAAGATCTCTTATCCTGGCCACCAAAAGGTTTTGATGCACAACCTGTTTTCCCCACTGCTGTTCTATTGTGGAAATAACACCAGCAAATACAGGTGCGTTTTTCTTGAGCCACAATGTCAGCGGAACCTGTCCGATATTCATAATAATCCTGCCTGTTTTGACAAAGTTGGGAAATGCTGTCAATTGTGAGCCGGCTACGCGAAAATTCGATATTCGGGCCAGAAATTCCAGACTTTCATAAGGAATGGTTGAAATATCCACTATTACAGCTCCGTTATTGGTTTTTTTCAAAAATCGACCGGGATCTATTTGGGTTCCAGCATCAATATTATTTTCAGCACGATCTTCCGGCAGAGCGTAATATGTTTTTCCGGCAAGCGTTTGTCTGGCCAGACACCCTTGTTTCCATCCGGCACGGCAAACCTTTTCTGGATCGGGCGGGTCTATGCCATAGCAAAAAATCTTCAAAAGTGATGAGAGTTCATCGGCCAGTATCCATTCTCCCGGCATAAGCAGTGAAAAGGCATAGGCTGCGGCTTTGGTTGTAGATATAGAACCTTGCCTGGTTTTTTTATGGCTTTCCTCTTCTTTTAAGGTCAAAGCCCAGACAGCTCTTTGCCATTCCACGAGGTATTTTGTCCGGAACTCCTTGCCGCCCATGCATAATTCCCCATCTTTAATGCTCAGGTTGTGCTTTGCTCCATTTGCTTCGGATACAGATGTATGGCAGCTCAGTATTTCCATCAATTTATCTCTGACAACGGTCTGATTGAAATTACCGGAGCCTGGAATACTTCTGGCCGGACCAAATGGAAGAGGAAGAAATGGATGAAATTCTTTTGGAAATCTGAATCGCAATCTTTCCAGTTTTGTGTTCTTTTCCCAGGTTTCATGCTTTTCGGAAAAAAGAATTACTCCTCGGCGAATAAGAGATGTTTTTACCTGCTTGAAGGTATCCTTATATCTTTGATTAAAGGTTCCAAAACGCCATTTACTACGACTGCTTTTAGTGCCGTAAATACGATCAAAAAATGACGCATCCACGGTTTCAGGGGTCAATTTCATCAGATGAAGCAAAATAACCTCATCTCTTGTCATGCCGCCAAGAGCGTTGGCTACCCCTGTTTCAGACAAGAAAAAACCTTCGAGAAGGTTTCGGGAGTTGGCCTCTCTTGAAGTAAAACCACGGCTTTTACACAAAGCCTTAATGTCCACAACGGTCAACTCAAGATGACACATATTGTTTACCATTTCTGTTGTATCCAATTTTACAGATTCCTTTTTTTACAGATTCCTTTTGGTTTTGATCTTTATTTCCTGATTATAACGGGATTTTGGGGAGGTGATGGGTGATGGGTGGCAGGCAGATTCTCCTCATTCCTTAATATCCTGTTCAATAATATCCCCAGGTTCCGGAACAACAACCTTACTTGCCGGCTTTTTTACAGGAACCTGTTTTGATACCGACGGATCGGGAAGGATAGTTGTTTTTATTTTCTTTTCTATGGATTCTATTTTATTGTTAAAATTCTTTGTTGTTCGACTTAAGTTTTGCAGATAAATCTTTTCCTTATTTTCAAGTGCAAGATCCAGCGCTTTTTTGTCTATTTTAGTAGATGACAGGTCGGAAATATCGGTTCGTAATTTATTTAATTCGATCTTTGCCTTGTCAACAGCTTCGACAAGCTTTGCCAGCTTATTATCAAACTTCTCATCAATGACCTTGATTTCCGATGCGTTGTCTTCCGTATCCTTACGAATACGAGCTAACGTTTTGTCGATTCTATCTATTGTTTTTGTGAGTTCTTTTTTATCTGTTTTTGATGAGTTGATTTTTTTTATTTCTTTTTTTATTTCTTTTTTTGCTTCTTTCAGATCTACTTTCAGGGAAGAGGCTGTTTTTTCAATAGATGAAATCTTTTTGGCAAACGAGTCTTCAAACTTTGCATATTGTATGGACAGGGAGGAAAATCTTGATTCCAGATCCTTTGAAAGACCCTGAACCTTCGTAGCTTCAGTGTCGTGTATTACGCTGAACCTCTTTTTTATATCCAGAAAAGCAGCAAAAAGTATAATACCTGTCAGGCAGGGAATGAGAATTAAGGTCAGTGTTATTTTACTGCTTAATTTCTTTATCCGCAGATCCTGTATTTCTTCCTGAAACTGGGAATCAGGACTTTCTTCATTTATATTAATATTGAATTTAGAAGGCTTTTTATCTACCATATTGTTTATTCCCATTGTTTATTCCCATTCAATTGTGCTTGGCGGTTTCGAGCTGATGTCGTAAACTACCCTGTTTACTCCGCTGACTTCGTTGATTATCCTGTTTGAAATATTTCCTAAAAGCTTGTGAGGCAATCTGGCCCAGTCGGCTGTCATTGCATCTTTACTTGTAACCGCTCTAATGGCCGCAATGTTTTCATAGGTTCGCCTGTCTCCCATTACACCTACGCTTTTTAGAGGAAGTAACACTGCAAATGACTGCCATAATTTTCTGTAATAACCACCTTTCTTTATTTCATCAATCAGAATATCATCAACCTCTCTCAATACAGAGAGGCGCTTTGTGGTTATTTCACCGATGATTCTGATGGCAAGACCCGGTCCCGGAAATGGCTGTCGCCATATTAATTCTTCCGGAAGGCCTATTGCTTTGCCCAGCAGGCGCACTTCATCCTTGAAAAGGTATTTTAAAGGTTCCACAAGTTTTAATTTCATTTTTTTCGGAAGAGCGCCTACATTGTGATGCGACTTAATGACTGCCGTAGGGCCTCCAAAGGCGGATATTGACTCAATAACATCAGGATAGAGTGTTCCCTGGGCTAAATAATCAGCGCCCTTTATCTTTTTGGCTTCAGCCTCAAAGATTTTAATAAAGATTCTGCCGATGATTTTTCTCTTTTTTTCAGGATCGGTTACACCGACAAGCGCTTTTAGAAATTCAGATTTGGCGTTTACAAACCGTATATTCAATTCAAGATGCTCTTTTAAAGTCTTTTTCAACTTTTTCGCTTCATTTTTTCTAAGAAGACCATTATCTACAAAGATGCATATAAGATTTTTTCCTATAGCTTTGTGGATAAGCAAAGCTGTAACAGAGGAATCTACTCCGCCGCTTAAACCAAGAATAACTTTTTTGTCTTTAACTGTTTCCTTGATCTCATTAATAGAATTCTCGGAAAAAGATTTCATTGTCCATGAGTGTTTGCATTTGCAAATATCAAAAAGAAAGTTGCGAAGCATTCTCTTGCCCTGCGGCGTGTGCTGTACTTCCGGATGAAACTGAAGGCCGTAAAATTTTTTTCTTTTATGAGCAGTTGCGGCCACCTTTGTGCTTTCAGTAGAAGCTGTTATTTTAAAGCCTTTGGGCAATTTTTCTATGGAATCTCCATGACTCATCCAGCATTTTGTTTTTTTATCAATATTTTTGAATAAATCCTCATTATTTTTTATTAAAAGCTCTGCAAATCCGTATTCACGTTTCGTAGCGCTTTTGACTGTACCGCCAAGAGCGTCTATCATAAACTGCATACCATAACAAATTCCAAGGATGGGGATATTCAGGTTAAAAATTCCTTTATCAATTTTTGGGCTTAAGTTTTCATAAATACTTGAAGGTCCGCCCGACAGTATTATTCCTTCCGGTTTAAGGGATGTTATGTAATCAAGATCAACATCAGGCGGATCTATCCGGCAGTATACACGGCATTCCCGCACGCTACGCGCTATCAACTGGTTGTATTGCGAACCAAAATCTATAATTAAAATCATCAAGTATCCTTATTGTTTACAATAAAAGTTTCTCAAATGAATTGTTATACTATAATATTAATAGCTTAGAATTAAAAGTGACTGTTTAAGATTTAAGATTGATGGAACGCCTTCGGCGTGCTAATTGATAAACCAAAGTTTTTGTAACCGGTCACGGGAGAACCTGTGGCACAACAAAGGCTACTTCCCAACATGTAAGCCTTAAATCTTAAATCCTATACACCTTCTGCGATTAATTCAATAGTATAGGAGTTTCCATTTTTTGATCAATTTTATCAAGAAGTTAACAGCTATCAGCTAAGAGCTAAGAGCTAACAACCCGCCCAAAGGGCGCTAACTTCCATATTTCTAACGATTTGCAAAATTAAGATGAATATGTTAAACGAAGTGTTGAATGTCAACTTAAATTTGATGGGTTTTGTATGAAAAAGATAATTATTCAGATTTATGAAGTTCAGGATCCGTCTGAAGCGGAAGCGCTGATTGAAGCAGGAGTGGATAACATCGGAAGCGTGGCGCTTTCTGAGGAAAACTGGAAAATTCCCCTGATTAAAGATACAATTGAACGGGTTCATGCCTGTGGAGCCGGAAGCAGTTTGATTCTGCTCTTTAGCGACCTGAATTCGGTTTTTTGTGCTCTGGATTATTATCGTCCGGATATTGTTCATTTCTGTGAAGAGTTGATAGATAATAACAGTATTTCCGAAAATAGTAAAAAGTTAGCGCTTTTGCAGGAAAATATCAAAGCAAGGTTTCCGGAAATCAGGATTATGCGGTCTATTCCGATACCGCCTCCAGGTTTGGCAGATATTGAGATAACCCTTGAATTGGCCAGGATGTTCGAGCCGTCAAGTGATTATTTTTTGACAGATACCCTGCTTGTAAAAGAACCCGGATCTTCTTTTGATTATCAGCCGGTCAGAGGTTTTGTCGGCATAACCGGTCGGACATGCGATTGGAATGTAGCTGAAAAGTTGGTTGAAACAAGCAATATCCCTGTGATATTGGCCGGTGGCATTTCACCTGATAATGTATTTGCCGGCATTATGCAAGTTCGGCCTGCCGGTGTTGACAGTTGCACGGCCACCAATGCTGTGGATGCGCACGGCAATTCAATAAGGTTTAAAAAGGATCTTGAGAAGGTAAAGCGCTTTGTTGAAGAGGTGCAGAGAGCTGAGCGGGTTATTGAAAAATAAGGAACGTGGACGAATTAACTTCCCTAAGTAGGCGCACAGATTTGGGTCGAACACGTTCCTTAAGGAGCTGAGACGGGTTTCGAGTTTCGGCGGGGTGATTAACCGAATATTTACTGAGGAATTTAAATATATGTATGAAAGTGGTGACTTGAGAAAAGGTCTTAAAATCGAGATTGACGGAGACCCTTATGTGATTATACAGTTTGCTTTTACCAAGCCTGGAAAAGGCAAGTCATATTATAAATGCAAGCTGAAAAACATGTTGACAGGCTCTCAATTTGATCGAACATTTAGATCCGGTGATAAATTCAAAGAGGCAGATTTGGAAGAACATGAAATGGAATATCTGTATTCAGACGGCAATAATTATTGTTTTATGAATACAACTACATATGAGCAGGAATTTCTTCCTGAAGATCAGGTTAGTGAGTCAAAGAAATTTTTAAAGGAAAATACTGCTTGCAATATTCTTTTTTTCAAACAGAAACCCATAGGCATCTCGTTTCCGCATTTTGTTAATTTAAAGATTGTAAAAGCTGATCCATGGGTAAAGGGTGATACGGCCGCCGGCAGCACAAAGCCGGCAACGCTTGAAACAGATTACGTTGTACAGGTTCCTCCTTTTGTTGAAGAAGGTGAACTTATACGGATTGATACCAGGACTGGTGAATATGTTGAGCGCGTGAAGGTAACCAACATAGCAAAACCATAGTTTATTACCTAAGAAAACGCACATCTACAGCACCTGTAAAAGCTTACATGTTGGGAAGTAGCCTTGTTGTGCCACCGGTTTTGCCGTGAACGGTTACCAACAATCTTCATTTTTTCAATCTTCAATCATAAACGGTATTATTTTGAACCAAACTGATTTTTTTTATCTTAAACGAGATAATAACCCATACAGGAAAGAAGCTTTCACCTTATCCTGCCTGGGCAAGTTGCATCCGGTCAGGTCGTCGGACTTTCATCGCTGCAGCGGCTATTTATCAGACTTGTTGAGTGAATCGGAACAACGTCGGACCATTTCTGATGATGTTTTGATTGTCGGACTCACCGAGTCAGGGATTATACCGTCTTTCCTTATGCGCATGGAAGCCATCAAACGCGGGATACAGAGCAACTGGATATGTTCAACCAGGCGTCCTTCTTCTGGAATTTCATTTAAGGAGAATCACTCTCACGGTCCCAATCACAGGTTGCCGATATCGCAATGCAAGCCAACGGAGATTTGGATTGTGGAAGATGAAATTACCACAGGAAACACTATCCTTAATCTAATTATTCAGTTACGTTGCTATCTTGAAGTAAAAAAGTTCAGAATATTTGCCTTTGCCGATTTTCGTAACAAAAAGCAAATCGCTGAATTCTCTTTTTTTGCTCAAAACAAGGGGATCGACTGTTCCTGTCATAGCCTTTCTTTGCCTGACAATAACCGAACAACGGAAGATCGGACAACGGAAGATCGGACAACGGAAAATCGGACAACGGAAAATCGGACAACGGAAGATCTGAATGGGTCGCTTTTTTTAAATGAGTCAAAAGAGATAATTGATTTTTCGGATAAAACACTTGCCTCCAGTATCTGTAACAGCGAATGGTGTTTTCCGGACTATAGACCAGCCCTTGTGAGTCAGTCTGGAACCGGCATGGATTCACAGTCATGGCGTATTCCTGAAAAATACCGTAATGGCAATTTCCTTGTAATTGGGGAGGCTGTTGATTTAGCATTTTATTTTGTTATGGCAAATGCAGGCATGACTTTTCAGCACATTACCTTGAGTCCCTGGTTGATTGATCATGACATTATTACGAGCAAGATGGAATTTAATCAAGAATATTATCTATATAATTACGAAGCGTTACAGGAACCTATCTATATAATCAATGATCCGGTTGACAGGATAATCGAGTTTGAAGTCAAAAGACAACTAAGACAACTTGGTCTGACAGTGCAAAGTTTTGATTTTGAGGGATGTCGTCGATATGGAACAGGAATTTAAAAAACAACAAACCTTAGCTCCGGATAATAGCAAAAGTCTTTGGGGTCAACATGTTTACGTCGATTTCCTTAACGAAGTAGATCCTTTTAATGAGTTACATCGTTTTCGGCAGTTAGAGCAGGCTTATACCGGTGACAACACCTTTTGGTCCATACCTTCGCCGGAACCAAATCTGGATGAATCTTTCTGGCATGAAGTTATGTCTGGATTAGAGAATGATGCGGTTCGTGAAACAGCTCGGAAATTGGCCGCAGCCATTGCTGATTGGCAACCGGATCCGGAAAAACTTATCTTTGTCGCTATTCTCAGGGCAGGAGTTCCCATTGCTGATTGGCTTTGCCAAATGCTTCCCGGCTCAATAACCGCAGCCATTTCACTTTTTGTGGGACTTGGAATTGATCGGATAGCTCTTGGTCGATTACAATCAAATTTTCCCGAGAGGACAATTATTTTTGTTGATGGCTGGACCGGCAGGGGCGGTGTGTCAAGAGAAATAGCAAAGTTGAATGCGGGCCCGCTTGCTGTGCTTATAGATCCATGGGGATGGGCAGATTTTTCAGGAGTACAGGAAGATATTTTTTGTCCCTCAGCCTGTTTTACCGGAGTGGCAACTCTCGGATTTTCCAGAACTTTTTTTGTGAATAACCAGAATTTTTTTGCCGCTTACAAGTTTCCAGAAAAATATACGCGCAAAGATATCGTTGACGCCTGGCGCAAGTTAAGCCCGAAACAACCGACTACACCCGGAGCTACAAGCATTGAAAAATTTTATAAATCCACTGATTTAAGAATTCACGGCAATGAGGTATGTCGGGCATTGATAAATGCCGCTCCCGAAACTCTTTTTTTTGCAGATGAACAAGAGTATGCGAAAGAACATTTCAGCCTGCTTCTGACCCTGGCCAATCGGCGCGATGTGCCTGTTAAATATAACCACAAATCCTTGCGAGATTATCGCACTCGTGTTGCCTGCACCTTAGGAACGGGAACGAAATAACTTTTTCAGTAAGCGTTCACAGGCACTGCATATGCACGTTTTCTTAGGCAACCAACATAGCAAAACTATAGTTGATTACCTAAGAAAACGCACATCTACAGCACCTGTAAAAGCTTACATGTTGGTGCGCCAAGCGAAGCTTGGTGCTTCTTGCAGGGTGAAAGTCCCTGTCGGGTAAGGTTTAGCCAACCGCCCGTATCGAGTGTTGCGTGATTGGGAAGGATAGACATACCGTCGAACGACCCACACGAAGCGTACACA
>JAUWOS010000032.1 GCA_030611985.1 Desulfobacterales bacterium
AGTGTACCTCAACCACCTCATCGGTTTGTTTATCCTTAACTACTTGTACGCACTTGATATAATAAGCATATCTCAGTCGTACTTCACGGCCGGGAGCCAGACGGAAAAACTTTTTTGGTGGATCTTCCTGAAAATCATCACGTTCAATATACAGCTCACGTGAAAAAGGAACCTTTCGCGACCCCATGTCAGGATCTTCCGGATTATTTATTGCATCCAGCTCTTCCACCAGCTCTTCAGGATAGTTGTCAATAATTATCCGAAGCGGACGAAGTATACCCATAACACGCGGTGTCCGCTTATTCAAATCTTCTCGAACACAATATTCAAGCAGCGCCATATCAACCGTGCTGTCCCTTTTTGCAACTCCTATGCGTTCACAAAAGTTTTGTATTGACTCCGGCGTATAGCCACGTTTTTGCATACCGCTAAGTGTAGGCATTCGTGGATCATTCCATCCATTAACAAGGCCGAGTTCTACCAGTTTTGCAAGTTTTCGTTTGCTCATCACAGTGTAACCAAGATTGAGGCGGGCAAACTCAATTTGCTGCGGATGACAATCAACGTTTAATTCATCGAGAAGCCAGTCGTACAAAGGGCGATGATCTTCGAATTCCAGCGTGCAGATAGAATGTGTTATTTCCTCAATCGAATCCGAAAGGCAATGGGCAAAGTCATACATCGGATAGATACACCATCTGTTGCCCGTTCTGTGATGTTCTGCTCTTAAAATGCGGTAGATGACCGGATCCCTCATGTTTAAGTTTCCGGACGTCATATCTATCTTTGCTCGAAGCACATGTGAACCATCCTCGAATTCTCCCGATCGCATGCGCTCGAACAAGTCAAGGTTTTCATCAACAGAGCGATTGCGATAAGGACTATTTCTGCCTGGTTCTTGCAGAGTGCCGCGATATTCTCTTATCTCCTTTGCGCTCAAGCTGCATACATATGCCTTTCCGGCTTTGATTAATTCTACGGCATGCTGGTATAAAAGATCAAAATAATCGGATGTATAAAACAGCCTGTCGCCATAGTCGAATCCAAGCCATTGAACGTCCGATTTAATTGATTCCACATATTCAGCTTCTTCCTTGCCTGGATTGGTATCATCAAACCGCAGGTGGCAAACACCATTATATTGCTCGGCAATACCAAAATTAATATAGATGGACTTGGCATGACCGATATGCAGATATCCGTTTGGTTCCGGTGGAAATCTTGTAACAACTCGGCCGTCATTTTTACCTGCCTTCAGGTCGCCATCAATAATATTACGGATAAAGTCGGATGAAGGAGAAGTCTTTGCAGTCATACTTGTAAATACCTTTCTTGAGGAATGTGGACGAAATAAAAACTTGGAAATTAATTAGAAAACCACGCCGGCATATCCAACAAAACTGTCGCCGGGACTTTTATCATAACTGGTAGCATAGGCTATGGATTCCGCATGATCGGCTCCAAGCTCTTTTGCTGTGGCAATAGCGGCAGCGGCAGCGCCTGGACAGCAGGCATTATGGTGTGTTTGAGCTTCGATGATGAGCTTTGAAGGATCCATTGCAAGCATAACGTCAATAACCCTGCGGTCGTTTTCATTGCGTACCCAGTCAAGAGCCGCCGGTCCTGTTCCTTTAGGCGTAAAACCATAGTTTAAGCCATAATGTGTAAGGTCTGTAGAGCCGATAACTTTTACCCGCAGGCCAAGTCTGGTCGAAATTTCTGCGACAGCTTTTCCTATTTCAATAGAGTTCTCTGTCGGTGGAATACCTATCGGGACAATTTTCACATCCTCAAAAAAGTATTTTATAAAAGGCAATTGAAGCTCTATTGTATTATCCTGGATAAAATCTTCGGGTGTTTCAATATTAAAGCTAAATCTTTCAGCAAGCTCACCTGAAAGCTTTTCTTCGATTTGAATTTCACCAAATGGAGTTTCCCATGCTCCTTCTTTCATAATATAACTGGGAGATTCGGAATGAAGATGCATTCCAAAAACTACAAAAACATCGGGCAATGTTTTTTCTATAAGAGAATGAATTACATTACATGCGATACTCCCTGAAAAGTACCAGCCCGCATGTGGTACAATTCCTCCCGTTAATTTTCTGTCCGAAACAGCTTTAACCGGCTCTTCAAGAAAATTTCTGATTTCTTTTTCACATTCTGCAACGCCGGCAGGATACCAGCTTCCAGCAAAAACAGCTTTTCTCACTTTCATGGTCTACCTCCTTTTTAAAGTGCTTGAAATGAGCAAAAACCCGAAATATGGTTTTTTTCAATTTTGTTTAGGAACGAGGTTTAAATAACGAGAAAGTTATTTAAACCTCGTTCCTAAAATGTTTCCAACTCGCTGAGATTGCTTTATTTTTTAATTCAAAATTCAAAACCAAAAAATTCAAAACCGTGCTTGAACAAAGTTTTCATTCAGACATGGTTTACTACCCTATAACACAAAGGACATCCTTTGTTGATACTGAATCACCACTTTTATAATTAATCGTCTTAATTGTGCCGCTTACCGGAGCCGGAATAGCATTTTCCATCTTCATGGCTTCAAGAATCACTACGGTTTCTCCTTTGGTTACAGCATCTCCTGTCTGTTTTTCATAGCTTACAATTGTACCCGGCATCGGCGTTTCAAGCAAAGTGCCTTCAACACCGGCTTCAGAATCTTCCAGAGGCGCAGGCTCTTTAACCGGCGCAGAAACAGAAGGAGCTGCAGGTTCAGGCGCTGGAGGTAATGCAGGAGCTGCAGGAGGTAGAGTTGGAGCCGGACCTGACATTTGAGCCGGCGCCTGCCGCACATAGTTTACAAGAGACGCTCCCCCCTGCTCTTCTACTCCAACCTCAAAGTATTCATCATCCACGAACACATTAAATATGCGTAAATTATCACCTTTTGAAGGAGCCTTTTTTTCTATCTTTTCAACAAGCTTGCCGGCCCTGGCCTTTTCAATAAGTTTTTGTTCTGCCCCGGCTTCTTCAATGGTCTTTGGTTTTACTTTTTCAGGCGGCTGCTCCTTGCCGTATTTCCACTTCAAAAATCTCTTCCCCGTAACAGGATAAAGTGCATAGATCAGCTCGTCATCCAGATCAACCGCAAGGCCCTTAACATCTTCTCTTGCCTTATCAAGTTCAGGCTCTAGCACTTCTGCGGGTCTGCAGGTAATCGGTTCTTCTCCTCTCGAATATCCTTTTAGAGCTTTTTTTCTCAAATCAGGATTAATAGGAGCAGGTGTCTTGCCGTACAAACCATAACAAAGGTCTTTTACCTGGCCTGTAATCATCTTGTACCGCTCATTTTCGTCATCAAAAAGAACATTGTTTACGGTCTGGGTGCCTATTATCTGACTAGTGGGCGTAACAAGAGGAACCTGTCCGAGGTCTTTCCTTACCCTTGGAAGTTCGGCATATATCTGATCTATCTTGTCAAGAGCATCCATTTCCTGCAACTGGTTGACCAGATTGGAAATCATACCTCCCGGAGTCTGATGGAGAAGAACATTGGCGCTGGTTATCGAAATTCTTCTATCATTGAGCAGATGTTTGTACTTGGGAAGAATATCTTTTTCAAGGATTTCATTGATTTCGGTCAGAAGTTTAATATCAAAACCGGTATCCCTGTTCGTTCCGAGAAGCGTTATGACAAGGGGTTCAATTGCAGGATGCGAGGTGCGGTATGCATAAGGAGACATGCAGGTTCCGATAATATCAACGCCGGCCTCAATTGCTTTCAAATGGCTCATAGAGGCCATACCCGAGGTAAAGTGACTGTGAAGATGAACAGGCACGGAGACCGCCTCCTTTAATGCCTTGACAAGAGCATAAGCATCATATGGGGCAAGCATGCCCGCCATGTCCTTGATGCAGATAGAGTCCGCTCCCATATTTTCCAGCTCTTTTGCCTTGTCTGTATAATATTCAAGGTTGTATATATCTCCGCCCATCCGCTGCTCAGTCATTGAATAACAGACACTTCCCTGAAAATGTTTTTTGCATTTCTTGATAACAGACACAACTGTTTCAAAGTTGCGAAAGTCATTTAATGCGTCAAATACTCTGAATATATCAATGCCGTTTGCAGCAGCTCTATCTACAAAAGCACGGGCAACATCATCTGCATAATTTCTGTACCCAACCAGGTTCTGCCCTCTGAGGAGCATGGAAAATGGTGTCTTTTTGATATATTTTTTTAAAGTCCTGATTCTTTCCCATGGATCTTCATTCAAAAAACGGTGCATGGTATCGAAGGTAGCGCCGCCCCATGTTTCCATAGCCCAGAAGCCGACTTCATCCATCATTTCCGCAACAGGAATCATATCTTCTGTCCGCCCTCTTGTAGCAAACAAAGACTGCTGGCCATCACGAAAGGTCAAGTCCATTATCTTAACGGGATTTTCCGCTGAACGCCTGTCTTTGCTGTAATCCATGGTGGTTATTTTAAGTTGATCATGGTTGTTCATCTTATGGTTCTCCCTGTTCCATGAAAGCCTTTCATCTGCATAAGGTTTCGAATCTGCATCTGCGCCTGTCTGCCGCTCAGTCCCCAGAGCTTGAGTTTGACTGAAGGGACGGGCGCGGCTGCCGGAAATGGCTGTGTATATATTATTTCTTCCTCTTGCTGTATATATCTTGTTACGGCCGATATTGCAGCGGCTATTTTTTTATTTTCATTCACATTTAATCTCCGGTAATGTTAGTTAGTGTTAAGGAATGTGGACGAATTAACTTCCCAAAGCAGGCGCACAGATTTGGGTCGAATTTGTCTAATTTAAAACATATGATACGACATTTAGGAAGCAAAAGCCACTGATTTTTAACTATTTTGGTTAAAAATCAAGGAGAACGACAGGCATATAATGCGACAATTGAGGAGGCGTAATTCTTATATAGTTGTTTTTAATGAACTTTCTGTGGGCAACCGACATTTGTTAACATAGTTTCCAATCATCCAAATAGATCATTTTTTATACTATCAGGACTCGAACAGGGCAGGGTGGGCATTGTTACTACTTTGGACCTTCAGGCGTAAAACGTAAACCAACATTATAAGAATTATTTCCTTTTGGAAGAGGAGGGAGCGGACTTGATTTTTTAATAGCTCTATAGGCAGATTCATCTAAATAACTATTGCCGGATCTTTTTTCAAACCAGATATCTGTTATATCTCCGTTTGCCATTATTTTGATTACCAGTCTGGCCTCCGGATCAGTGCGCTTGCCGGCCAACTGATCGGAAAAAACCCAGTTTTTTTTGATGTGATAGGCTATTTCAAGTTGATATATATCAATCTGTTTCAGGGCGTAATCGGTTTTCTTTCCACCTGCGCTCTGCACTCCTGAACTTTGATCGGCAGCGCTTTTTGTTTCGATTTTGCCGACTTTATTCTTTAGGTGGCTAATTGCTTCTGCGATCGGATCCGGTTTTGACTCTTCAACCTTCTTTTCGATTCGTGCTATAGCGCTTTTAACCACCCTGGAAGACTTAAAAGTCTTTTTCTTAAGCGATTTTTTAAGTTTTTTCTTTTTTGCAATTAAAGAAACTGTTTTCGAGGGCTTTTGGTCCACTTTAATGCTTGCTTTAGTTTTTGTTCTGGAAATTGGCGCTTTTGTTCGCTTTGTTGTCTTCTTTTCGGGTTCCAAAGCAATTTGTTCCTTTGACTCCGATATCGACCCCTGTGCAGGCAATGTAACCATGCTTACATTTATAACAGATGGATAAAACTTTCTTTCTGGTGTATGATAGTCCGGTGCAATGATCAGAATAACAAAAAAAATCAGGTGACATATTATAGAAACAGCACAAGCTGAAAATAATACGCCAGGATTTTTTTCCATCCCGCCAGGCAAATCAGAGCGAGAATTCCATTTATTCATTTGCCATCAGCCTTAAGCTTGGGGAAATTATTTTCAACAGGTTCTGTCACCATGCCTATTTTTTCAACGCCTGCCGCTTTTATCTCAGACATTACACGGACTACAAGTCCGTAAGATATTTCTTTGTCTGCTCGGATATAAACCTCATTATCTATACGGCCATCAATAATTTTTATCAATTTTTCCCGCATAAAATCCAGTGTTACTTTGTAGTCATTTATATATATCTGATTTTTGTTGTCGATAGTAATCAAAAGGTGTTCTTTCTCTGAAACCAAGGGCTTTGAAGTTGCTTCCGGCAGAGAAACTTTTACGCCTTCCATCATCATGGGTGCAGTTACCATAAAAATTATCAAAAGAACGAGCATTACATCAACAAACGGCGTTACATTTATATCGGACATAAAGCGATCATCATTACTTCCGAATGTCATTTTTTGCTCCCCAATATATCCCGCTCAATTATATTCAGAAAATCTGCAGAAAAACTCTGTAATTCAGTTTCAATAATTCTTATTTTATGCATAAAATAATTAAAAGCAATAACAGATGGTATTGCGACAGCTAGCCCGGCTGCAGTCGCGACAAGCGCCTCGGAAATACCCGGGGCAACAACGGCAAGGCTTGCCGAACCTCTAAGACCGATACCGTGAAAAGAATTCATGATACCCCAGACTGTCCCGAACAGACCGATAAAAGGCGCTGTACTTCCGGTTGTAGCAAGAAAAGGGACCATTCTAATCATCCTGGCTGTCTCCGTATTAATGGCTCGGCGTAAAGCTCTGTTAACATTATCCGCTCCGGCAAATCTGGCGCTCAAGGAGAGAGTTTCTTCTTTGGAAGATGATTGTGATGTTATTGAAACACCGGATTGGCTCAACTTTTTAAGTTCTGCATACCCTATGCGAAAAACCCTGGCAACAGGACTGTTATGAAGCTGTTTTGCTTTTGTAAAAGCATCGGAAAGATTCCGGCTTTTCCAGAAAAAATCTGTAAAAAGAGCCGATTCTTTGTACGCATTTCTGATATAGCGATATTTGATTAGAACGATTGCCCATGATGTTATGGAAAAAACAAGCAGAAGAAGAAGTACAAGCTGAACCATAAGACTTGCATTGCTTATCATATGAATTAAATTTATTTTTTCGGAAATCATAAAACAACTCCAGAGTTACCGGTCATTGGTCATGCCTGCCGGCAGAAATGATAAGGAACGTGAACGAAATAACTTCCTTAAACTATGCATCACAGCTTCTTAGTCGCCTTTGCCCAAGCTCAAACCTGATCTCAAATCAGACCCAAATCTATGCGCCTGCCTGGGGAAGTTAATTCGTCCACATTCCTGCATTGACATTGCGTATAAAAAATAAAATAACAGATAGCTTAAAATTATACGAATGTAGTTTTACGGTGTCAAGAAATTATAGAAACTAAGGACAAAATAACTTAGGAGCGTGGACGAAATAACTTCCTTAAACTATGCATCACAGCTTCTTAGCCGCCTTTGTCCCAATCTCAAATCCGGGCTCAAATCCGGGCTCAAATCACAAAAATATCAAAATAGCTTGCTATTACATCAACTTTTGTGATCTGAGGCCGGATTTGAGATTGGGCAAATTCGACCCAAATCTATGCGCCTGCCTGGGGAAGTTAATTCGTCCACGTTCCTTACCCAATGGAAAGCTGATAGGAATAATTGCAAATGATAAATGACAAATCTGCAATATTGCTTTTACTGTTCTTTTTCTGGTCTTTTTGTATAGGACAATCAGAGAATATTTATGCTGAAAACCTGCATTATTCAAGTAACGGGGACGAAATAATTTTTCCGTTCTCAAAAGGCTTTAAAGAAGCAGAAAAATGGAAATCCACTTGCAGCGAGCTTGAGAATCTTACAGGAAGCAGGGACGCTTTGCTTGTTGCAGACTGGCAAGGCAAAATTCTCTTTTCCAAAAATGCCGACAAGAAGCTGATTCCTGCCTCTACTTTGAAAATATTAACGTCTCTTGCAGCCATCTATTATCTGCGCCCAGATTACAGATTTACAACTGAATTCTACCTGGATAAAGATTTAAATTTAAAAATAAAGGGATATGGTGATCCTTTTCTTATTTCAGAAGTTCTGGCTGAAATTTCATCAACTCTTGCCAAAAAGATTCAGAGTATAAATGATATCATTTTAGATGATTCGTATTTTAAAACTCCGATAATAATTCCAGGAAATACGTCTTCGTCGGAGCCATATGATGCGCCGAATGGAGCTCTGTGCGTCAACTTCAACACTGTTTTTTTTCAGAGCATAAATGGGTCATGCGTAAGCGCTGAACCGCAGACACCGCTCCTGCCGTTTGCATTAAAAAAAATAAGAGAGTCTTCGCTCGACAAAGGAAGAATTGTACTTTCACATAAAAAAAATGAAAGTACTCTTTATGCTGGGTATCTTTTTCAACACTTCCTTAATAAGGAAGGAATAAAATCAAGTGGAAAAGTAGCATCCGGAAAAGTCCGAAAAGAAAATGACAAACTTATATACAGATATATTTCAAAATATTCATTGGAGCAGTTGATAAAAAAACTTCTTGAGCATTCAAACAACTTTATTGCAAATCAGATACTTATTGCCGCGGGGGCGAATGTTTACGGTCCGCCCGGAACTCTGGATAAAGGTGTTCTTGCGGTATTGAATTACGCAAAGAACGTGCTTGAAATAGATGATATCTGTTTTGTTGAAGGTTCTGGAATATCTAGAAAAAACAGGATTTCGGCAAAAGAGATGCTTAAAATCATTGAAAAATTTGAACCTTATCACATTCTAATGCGTCGCATGGATAGAAAGTTTTATAAAACAGGAACTCTTGACGGTATAAGTACAATGGCAGGCTATATTGAAAATGAAAAAGGCAAATTGTATCGTTTTGTAATACTAATAAATTCACCTGGAAAATCAACAAAAACTATTATGAATAAACTGGCATCCTTCATTTTAGGGCAAAAGTAGTTGACACTTTAATATTGGAGATAGAAATTGTAATCCATCATAGCATCCTTCATTTTGTAGTTTACACTTTTTCAACATTTACAGAAACGAAAATCCCGAAATATGATTTTTAAATTTTGCTTAGAGATTTACAACTCGCTGAGATTGCTTTCTTTTTTAATTCAAAATTCAAAACCAAAAATTCAAAATAGTGTCTGAACGGGGTTTTCATTCAGACACTATGTAAGGATGCCCCGTTTTTTATAATTATTGCAGAAGAGGCTTCCAGCCTCTTAAATCAGCGGCAGGATGCCGCTGCTACTTTTCAATCAAGTGTAAAGTAAGAATGAAGGACGCCAATAAACTTTTGAAAACTTTGAATTCAGAGTGGTAGGTTTTGGTTGACATTCAAGTACAAAATTGAATATAAACACGGATTATGGATTTAGAGTTCGGTCGACATTATCTTTTTTGTGTTTGTGCAAAATCAACTAACCGAAACTTAAGATAAACGGGGGTGAAAAAGGATGGCAGAAAAACACGATAAGGCATTTATTCTTTGGTTTGATGATATTTATATCGAAGATGTTCCTCTGGTTGGAGGAAAAAATGCCTCGCTTGGTGAAATGTATCAGAAGCTCACATCAAAAGGCGTGGCAGTTCCTCATGGTTTTGCCATTACTGCTTATGCCTATCGACATTTGCTCAAAACTGCCGGTGTCGAAGACAAGATAAAAGATGCTCTGAAGGATCTGGACACACACGATATGAAAAATCTTGCTGAACGGGGCAAGAAGGTCAGGGATATAATCCGTACTGCTAAATTTCCGGACGATCTCCGGAATGCCATCATTGAATCATATAAAAAAATGGAAGAAGAATATGGTGAAAATGTAGGTGTAGCAGTTCGTTCGTCTGCTACTGCCGAGGATCTTCCGGATGCTTCTTTTGCCGGACAGCAGGAGACTTATCTGAATATCCAGGGCCCGGATGCTCTTATTGACAGTTGTCGAAAATGTTTTGCCAGCCTGTTCACCAACCGTGCCATTTCTTATCGCTACGACAAGGGGTTTAACCAGCTTGACGTCTATCTTTCCATTGCTGTTCAGAAGATGGTTCGCAGTGATTCGGCTTGTTCCGGTGTCATTTTTTCCATAGATACAGAGAGCGGCTTTAGCGATGCTGTTTTTATTACAGGAGCCTGGGGTCTTGGTGAAACTGTAGTACAGGGCACAGTTAATCCTGATGAATATTATGTTTTTAAACCTACCTTAAAAACAAGCAAGTGTCCTATTGTAGGCAAACGGGTAGGCAGCAAGGCTCTCAAGATGATTTATAATTCAGATCCGAAGGCAGAAGAACCCGTCAAAAATATTGATACTTCTCCTGAAGAACGTGGACGGTATGTACTTAATGACGATGAAATCATCCAACTTGCCAGATGGACGTGCATAATTGAGGATCATTATCAAAAGCCCATGGACATTGAATGGGCCAAGGACGGTGACGGCGTCGATGTTGGCACAGGCACACTCTATATCGTCCAGGCAAGACCGGAGACTGTGCATTCACAAAAGATCTCAAAGAAAATTATAGAAACCTACGTTCTCAAGGAAAAAGGGAATGTCGTTGTGACCGGTCAGGCCGTCGGCTCTAAGATTGGTCAGGGTGTTGCTCATGTCATTGAGAATACAGCTCATATTCATGAGTTCAAGAAAGGAGAAGTTCTGGTCACCGATATGACGGATCCTGACTGGGAACCTATAATGAAAATTGCCGGCGCCATTGTCACCAACCGTGGCGGCCGTACATGTCATGCAGCGATTATTTCCCGTGAGCTTGGAATTCCGTGTGTGATTGGCACGGGAAACGGTTCAGAGGTTATCAAAACTGGTGCCAAGGTAACTGTTTCTTGTGCAGAAGGTGAAACAGCCAACATATATGAAGGATTTTTAAAGTTCGATATTGATCGGCTTGATATTGAAACATTGCCTGCTACCAAGACAAAGATTATGATGAATGTTGGTACCCCCGAAAAAGCATTCTCTGAAAGTCAAATACCCAATGATGGTGTAGGACTGGCCAGAGAAGAGTTTATTATCAACTCGCATATTGGAATTCACCCATTGGCTTTATATTATTTTGATGATCTTAAGGTCAGAGCCGAAGCAGGTGACGCTGAAGTAGCTCAAATTGTAAAAAATATTGAGGAGCTCACAACAGCTTATCCTGATGACAAGAAACAGTTTTTTATTGATAAACTGGCTGAAGGGGTTGGTCGTATCGGCGCCGGTTTCTATCCAAAGGATGTAATTGTCCGATTGTCGGATTTCAAAAGTAATGAATATGCCAATCTGGTCGGCGGTACTCTTTATGAGCCTAAGGAGAGCAATCCAATGATCGGCTGGCGTGGCGCTTCGCGTTACTATGATAAAAAATACAAACCGGCCTTTGAACTTGAATGCCTATCTTTGCTCAAAGCCAGAAACGATATGGGTCTTACCAATATTAAATTGATGGTTCCGTTCTGCCGGACTCCGGAAGAAGGTCGCAAGGTAATTGAGGTTATGAAGGAATTTGGACTGGTACAGGGTGAAAACGATCTGGAAGTCTATGTAATGTGCGAAATTCCCAGCAATGTCATATCAGCCGATGCTTTCTGTGATGTATTTGATGGATTCTCCATAGGTTCCAATGATCTGACCCAGTTAACCCTGGGGCTTGACCGCGACTCAGATCTGGTAGCTCACATTTTTGATGAACGAAATGATGCAGTAAAAACAATGATCCGCATGGTAATCGACACAGCAAAACGCCGCGGCAAAAAAATCGGTATCTGCGGTCAGGCTCCCAGTGATTTTCCAGAATTTGCTACTTTTCTTGTGGAGTGCGGCATAGACTCAATGAGTCTTATTCCGGACACCGCTATTAAAACCAGATTGGCTGTAGCCGAGAAGGAAAAAGCATTAGGAATTAAAGCCGATTCATGACTTTAGTTTTTATAGTTTGCTCCGATTTTAAAAATCAAAAAAGCGTTGTGATTGAGGAAGTTATTTTGTTCACGTTTCTGAGGAAGTTTCTGTGAATCCGTTCGATATTGTAATTATAATTATTTTAAGTTTTTGCTTGATAAGGGGTTTCTTCAGGGGGCTTGTCAAGGAATTGTCTTCAATAATAGGTGTATTGGGAGGCTACTATGCCGCTTATACTTATTATATGGAAGTTTCAGGTTTTCTATCAGGTTGGATATCAAATCCTTCTTACCTTAAAATATTGAGCTTTCTGATCATTTTCTGCGGAGTCTTTATTACTATCAGTATCCTTGGCGTAGTGATCAAGTATATACTTAATATAGCATTTTTGGGTTGGGTCGATCGTATTTGCGGGGCTGGATTTGGCGGCATCAAAGGAATACTGATTGTCTCTGTTTTGTTAATTATTTTAACTGCCTTCCTTCCGAAGAGTACGCTTATTAAAAGTTCCCTGCTTGCCGCACATGTAACGCTGGTCGCTGAAAAAATGGTCAAAGTAGTTCCTGAAGATATTAAAGACAAGTTTACGACCAGAGTAGAAAAATTTAAAAAGGCATGGGAAAAAAACAAATAAATCCAACCAAAATCTATGCGCCTACTTGATGAAGTTATTTCGTCCACGTTCCTTAGGGTTCGGTAAAAAATAGATTGTACTTTTTACACCTTATATAATGTGAAACGGAAGTGGGGCTTTAGTTCCTCTATCTGTGAGTTACCGTGGGTATGCGGGACTAAAGTCCCACTTCCGACAACAATAACAAAATGACATTTTATTTTTTACTGAACCCTTATTATGTTATCAGGTTATGTTATCAGGTTATGCTACCAGTTTTTCCGTGAACGGTTACAAAAAAGCTTTGTTAGGCATGGAATTGGATTCAGACTGATGGCCAATTACGTGATATGGTATGCAGAAGATTTTTGCCGCAACTGCTCTTCGGGCCGGATATATTCAGGTTGCCCTCAGGAAGGTGTATACCTGATAATCCGCTATTCAATCGCAAGCAACCTTCGCAAGCAACCTCAAGAAATACAGATTGATCAAACATCAATATATATCATCGGGAATGTGGATAAATTAACTTCCACAACTATGCACAGCTTCAGGCGCCTTTGCCCGACCTGCCCGCAACGCAACGCAACGCATTTTACATAAGTTGACGTTATTTCGGGGTTTTCGTTCAGGCGCTATTTACACAAAACAAGGTAATTTTAAACATGTTTGACTGGAAAAGTAATGTATATCCTGTCTTGCTGGCAGGTGGAACCGGAACACGTCTGTGGCCTGTATCAAGAGAATTATATCCCAAGCAACTGGTAAAGTTTATTGGTAAAGATTCCCTTGTTCAAAGCACCATCAAAAGATTTACTTCTATCCTCGACATAGAAAAAATTAGAATTGTTTGCGGAAAAAAATATTTTCATGAAACCGCAAGACACATGTCGGCAATAGGCATACAACCGGAAGGGAAGATAATTTGTGAACCAAGCGGCCGGAATACCGCACCTGCCGTTCTTCTTGCAATATTAAATATTTTGAAAATAGAAAAAGATGCTATCTTGTGCATCTTTCCTGCAGATCATGTCATCAAGGACATTGAGTCTTTTCATGAGAAATTAAAAACAGCTATAAAACTTGCCGACAAGGGATATATAGTAACTTTTGGCATTAAACCCAATTATCCTGAAACAGGATACGGATATATTGAAGGCGCTAAAGAAGTATCCAATGGAGCGTTAGCCGTAAAAAGATTTGTTGAAAAGCCTGATAAAGAAACTGCAGAGAGGTATGTTAATGCTGGTAACTTTTTTTGGAACAGCGGAATGTTTACTTTTAAAGCATCTGTCATGATTGAAGAATTCAAAGCATACCAGCCCGAACTCTTTAAAAGAATGGATGAAATTGTTTCAAAAAATGATTCCATAACAAAAACAGAGTATGATCAACTTCCGGATCTTTCCATTGATTATGCTATTATGGAAAAAACAGACAAGGTCGTTGTTTTGCCTTCAGATTTTGGATGGAGCGATATCGGATCGTGGAAATCTCTTTATGATTTTCTTCCAAAAGATAAAAACTGCAATGTTATTGATGGAGACGTTGTTGCAAAGGATACAAAAAACTGTTTCATAATGGGCCGCGAACGCTTGATTGCAACAAATTGTATCAATGATATTGTGATTGTTGATACACCTGACTCTGTATTTGTTTCGGATATAGATAACAGCAGGGACGTCAAATGCATTGTGGCGAAGCTCAAGGAAAAGGGACGAAAGGAATATCATCAACACAAAACAATGCATTATTCATGGGGAAGTTTTACTCTGCTGGAACAGAAAGAGAATTTTAAAACAGCAAGGCTTATCATATATCCAGGCTCAACATTTCAGATTGAGATTGATACTGCAGCTACAAAACACTTGATTGTGCTTAAAGGCGCAGCGAGGGTTGTAATGGATAATAAAACAAAGATCCTTAGCAAAAGCGAATCAACAGTAATTTCTCATAAAAGCCAGAATAAATGTTCTGAAAAAAGTATTGTAAAACTGGAAAATTCCGGAAATGAACCACTTTGCATTGTTTGTGTGGATGTTTATGAATGAATAACCAATCCAGAGATGTTGTTATCATAAACGAGCTGGGTCTCCATGCAAGACCTGCTGCCGGCATAGCAAAAATAGCTCAAAATGCTGAGTCGAAAGTGTGGATTATAAAAGATGGGCAAAAGGCGGATGCTTCCAGTATTATTGATATTCTCACTTTTGCTTGTACAAAGGGTTCAAAAATAACATTAAAAATTGATAACCGATCAGACAGTGATATCTTAAATGCCATCGTGAAATTAATTGAGAGAGGATTTGGGGAATAATCTGATATGACAAATACGAATGTCTGCGAAATAATACTAAATGGGATAAGTGCATCTCCTGGTATTTGCATAGGAAAGGCTTACCTGGTCGATAAAGAAGGCGTAAATGTTGTAGAAAAGTATTCTATCGCTGAGACGGATATACAAGATGAAATAAATCGTTTCAAGACTGCTGTAAAGAATACAAAGAATGATCTTGGCAAAATAATAGAAAATGCCACTGAAGAGTTACGCCGACATGCTTATATTTTTGAGACCCACATGGTGTTGCTCAATGACAAAATGCTGTACGGCAAAACAATCGACACAATTAAAAAGGAACGAATAAACGCAGAGTGGGCGCTTAAGAAAGTGGTGTCTGTTGTAAAATCAATGTTTCGGAATATGACGGATCCTTATTTAAGGGAACGCTCTGCCGACATCGTACATGTATCCGACCGCATAATAAGGAATCTGGTCGGAACAGAAATAGTAAATATTGCTGAAATAGACAAACGGGTCATACTTGTTGCTCATGATCTTTCTCCCGCAGAAACAAGTCAGATACAATTGGAAAAGATAAAAGGATTTGTAACCGATCGTGGTGGCAAGTCATCCCATACAAGCATAATTGCACGAACCCTTGAAATTCCGGCTGTTCTGGGACTTGATGACGCAACCGGCATCATTAAAAACGATGATCTGATTATTGTAGATGGCACATCCGGTGTAGTAATTATTCATCCAACCGAACAGACTCTTGTCAAGTTTCATCGTCGTAAGGCCAGATATGAAGAATATACAGCTGTTATTACACGAGAAAGCCACCTTCAGGCCGAAACACCTGATGGTTTTCATATGGAGGTTATGGGTAATATCGAACTTCCCGAAGAGGTAGTATCAGTTATCGACCATGGCGGAGACGGTATAGGCCTTTACAGAACAGAGTTTCAATATTTAAGCTGTCCCGGTTTTCCCAGTGAGCATGAACTTTTTGATAAATACAAAGATGTAGTCGAAGTAATGGCTCCAAAGCCCGTAACTATTCGTACTCTTGACATAAACGGAAACAAAACTGTTGCCAATGCTTTGGATTCTGATGAAATCAACCCTGTTCTCGGACTTCGTGCCATAAGGTACTGTTTGAAAAATCCTGATATTTTCAAGATCCAGCTTCGTGCCATATTAAGAGCTGCCGCATTCGGTAATGTCAGGATTCTGTTTCCCATGATATCAAGTTATGATGAAGTTCTTGAGACAAAAAAAATTTTAAACGAAGCCGCGGATTCTCTGGATAAAGAAGGAGCGGTCTTCAACAGAGATATTGAAATCGGAATCATGATAGAAGTTCCTTCGGCTGTAATTATAGCAGATATCCTGGCTGAGTCAGTTGATTTTTTCAGTATAGGAACAAACGATCTTATCCAGTATTCACTGGCAATCGACAGAGGCAACAAAGAGGTTGCGTATCTTTATCATCCGCTTCATCCCGCTATAATCCGTATGGTTAAACATGTTACTGACGTAGCGAGGGACAAAGGCATAAAGGCATTTATGTGCGGTGAGATGGCTGGCGATCTCATTCATATACCTATACTTTTGGGTTTGGAAATGGATGAATTGAGCATGAATCCTCAATCAATACCAAGTGTAAAAAGTATGATAAGATCTCTCAAGGTTAAAGACACCCGGCTCTTTATAAAGGATGTTCTCAAACAGAACAGAGCCATGGACGTAATGAAACTGATACAGGATACCTACGGCAGTATTCTTTCGGAAAAAGTGTATAACGAATGAACGGGAAACATATAAAAATTGTAACTGAGAACAGGAAAGCCAGGTATAACTATTTCATAGAAGATACATATGAAGCAGGAATAGTCCTTGTCGGAACAGAAGTTAAATCGCTCAGAACCGGACGCGCGCATCTGAAAGATTCCTATGCCAGAATCAAGAATGGCGAAGTATTTGTTTACCAGATGCACATAGGAACGTATCCGTTTGCCTACTATGGAAATCATGATCCTTTAAGACCCAGAAAACTGCTTTTGCACAAAAAAGAAATTAAAAAGATGTATAGCAAGGTAAATGAAATGGGATTTTCGTTAATACCCCTAAAGGTTTATTTTGAAAACGGAAAAGCCAAAATGACCTTGTGCATCGCCAAAGGCAAGCGTCAGTACGATAAACGGGAAACCATTAAAAGGCGTGACTGGAAAAGGGAACTCGCAAGGCTTGACAAATAGCTCATATTGAGTTATATTTGTATTAGATATTATTCTTTTCAAATTTACAGGGGGCGAAACGGCTTCGACGGGGATAAAGAAGCTCCGACTGCATACCGAGTTCCTGCAGACTCGTAAAAAGGCAGGGAATTAAAATAATCGCAGACGATTATAATTACGCTTTAGCCGCTTAGGCTAACGTTCTACCGGATTATTCCTGCGAATCCGGCAAGGGCGTCGACTAGCAGGATAACCGGTCTTGATTGCCTGTTTCAAGATTGGTGAAATTTTAACAGGATAGCCTGTTCAAGCATCTTGCCTGAAAGAGACTCGAACAAGCGAAAGATAAAATTCAGGCTAAGTATGTAGATGTCTGTGTGGAATATTGCCGGACGCGGGTTCGACTCCCGCCGCCTCCACCAAATGATAATCCAAAACAATCCGATAAAGTTCAAAACCCACTCAGATCACAAAAGTTGAAGGAATAGCGAGCTATTTTGATACTTTTGGGATTTGGTACCCGCCTGCCATGCATTAAAATAAACATATCCAACTTAAATTAGCGCACCTTCGGTGCAGGCTTTTAAAGTGCCTGAACCTAACTCTGGTGCAACTTGTTAATAACGCAACAGTAAACACCGTAGTGAACGGCCTCCGTGCCGTTCACTGGCAATAGGGAACGGCCAGAGACGCCGTTCCCTACACTCATTTATCCTATCATATTGAATTCATTAAGCATAAAATGGAAATTCCTATACTATTAAAACAGATGTTACGTCCTCAATCTTTCTGCCGTCCCTTCGGG
>JAUWOS010000118.1 GCA_030611985.1 Desulfobacterales bacterium
TGTCCCTCTCAACTAATCCTTTCGAGGCTCAATCCCTTCAACCTTATGGCTTACGGCCTGCCGTCTCGCTGTCCTACGCTTAATCTCGTGGATTACTCCAGTCGATCCAAGGACTCGCTACCCGGTGGCTGGCCAGCCTTCAGGGGCGGGATTTGCACCCGCTAAAATATGCGACCTTGCCCGGTCGCACAACTATCTGATATCAGAGGTTAATTGCTTATGCTCTGAATTGCTGGCAACGATTGATGCTTTTAAAAAAATAGACAACCGGATTCCTCTGTATGTTCTGGAAAATGGGCGCATAAGTTGTTCCTAGAATTCTCCATCAATGATGTTCATGAAATTAAGACGTATCAGCTCCGCACATTGCTGACTCAGTTTACGTGTCAAATGCTTCTGTTCTTTTTTTTCAAGTTCATTGTATTCTTCAAGGCAGTCTTTGAAAAAGTCCTCAAGTACATCTTTTGAAAAAAGCTGTATGAGTTTGCCGAATTCCTTTTGGCCAATCGGCCCTGTTTTTGACAATATATTGCGAAGCCGGTTTTCTGTGACAAGACTCTCCATTTCGTTAAATAATTCCTTGCCTTTTTCAGACAATGTCATCTGAGGCTTTTTTGGCCTGTCTCTTGCCTTTGCTTTTTCCGCCCATTTCGCATTCTTGTTTTTAAGAATTACCCTTGTGCTATCACTAAGAAATTTGGGGATTACCGGTTTTATTACAACACCTTCGCAGATGTTGTCTTCGAGTTCGGGAAGACCCAGCCATACAGAAATCCGAGAAGGAAAGTTGTTTGAATATTTCAAGCATTCTTCAAACGTACCCCTGAAAATAGTTTTTGCATACAGAAAACCGGCCTTCTCCATGATCCGGTTGAACTTATTAACATCAATCAATTGGCCGTCTATCGCAACATCAATGGCATAAAACTCGTTGTGCGGCGTGTAGAAAATGCCTTTCTGAATTCTTGTGGCAGAAGTGTCTTTTTCCACATCCTCATGAGGATATGTTCCGCCAATTAATTCACCATATACAGCCAACTCGCTAAAATCACAGCCTTCTTTCTTTAAAATAGCATAGAGCTTTTTAACTTTTTCTCTGTTTTTGCCTTCAACCGGTAGATAGTCATAAAAGTTATCTTTTATAAAGCCGCTCCTCTTGGCAGATTGCAGTTCATTTCCGTCATACCAGAAAGAAAGATTGGCGCCATGCGCCTTTTCCTGAACAACAAATTCACCTTCGTCTAATTTTTCCACAGCAAGAATATCAATAAACTTTTTGCGATAACTATTTTCAATGTCGAAATATTTTCTGAATCTCATTATTTCTATCCTTTGAATAGGAATAAACTTAATTTGACTATCGGGGTAACTAAAAAAAGAGCTATGCGTAATAAAGATTAGGAACGTGGACGAAATAACTTCCCCAACTATGCATCACAGCTTCAGGCCGCCTTTGACCCAAATCTATGCGCCTACTTGCGGAAGTTAATTCGTCTACGTTCCTTAAGGAATTGTGAAAAGTTAATTCGTCTACGTTCCTAGCGAATTTTCAGGTTTCGATAAAGCATTGCACCATTCTTCACTTTTCGGAAAATCCTTCAATCGTCATATCCCCTGACAAGAACCTCTCTTACTTTAACACCATCCGACGGACCGACAACTCCTTCTTTTTCCATTACCTCAATCATGCGGGCAGCTCTATTGTATCCTACGCGCAAATGACGTTGAATCATAGATATTGATGCCTGTCTTGTCTTTGTAACAAGCGCTATGGCATCATCATATCTTTCGTCATACTCCTGCTTCTCAGATGCAATCTTTTTTTCTGCGGATACTTCAATTACAGCCTTGTTGTATTCCGGTTTTTTCTGATCTTTCAAAAATTCTGTGATTTTTGCAATTTCCGATTCTGATATATATGCCCCATGGATACGCTGAAGCCTGGCAGTGCCGGGAGGCATAAAAAGCATATCTCCATCTCCAAGGAGATTCTCAGCGCCATTTGCATCGATTATAGTCCTTGAATCTGTTTTGGAAGAGACCTGAAAGGTAAGACGTGTAGGAAAATTAGCCTTGATAATCCCGGTCAGCACATCTACCGAAGGTCTCTGTGTGGCAAGTATCAAATGAATACCGGAAGCTCTTGCCATTTGAGCAAGGCGTGTTAATGCAAGCTCTACATCACGTGAAGCAACCATCATAAGATCCGCAAGCTCATCAATAATGACAACAATAAGTGGCAGTTTTTCATAGACCTTTTCTTTTGCATTCTTTTCTTTTGCATTCTTTTCTTTTTCGTCTTTTCTTTCTTCATCTACCTTCCGATTGTACTGCTTTATATTTCTTGCCTTTTTTTCTGAAAGCAGTTTATATCTTCTCTCCATTTCATGCACAGCCCAGAAAAGAGCATTGGTTGCTTTTTTTACATCTGTTACTACAGGAGTAATAAGATGTGGAATTCCATCGTAACTTGAAAGCTCTATTCTTTTTGGGTCTACCATAATAAGCTTTATTTCATCAGGAGTCGATTTGTACAAAAGACTGCAAATCATGGCATTTAGCGCCACGCTCTTGCCTGTTCCCGTAGCGCCGGCAATTAATAGATGCGGCATTTTGTCCAGCTCTGCAACCACCGGACTTCCTACGATATTCTTACCAAGACAGATGGTAATCTCTGATTTTGATTTTTCAAAAACTCTTGATGCAACAATATCATAAAATTTTACAATCTGTCTTGCGGCATTCGGAATTTCAATTCCAATCACAGCCTTTCCCGGAATCGGCGCTACAATTCTGATACTTATTGCGCGAAGAGCAAGAGCAAGGTCGTCCGTAAGGTTGACTATTTTGTTAATTTTCACACCGGGAGCAGGTTCATATTCAAAGGTTGTAATAACAGGACCGGGCAATACAGTAACAACTTTTCCCTTTACACCAAAGTCTTCGAGTTTCTTTTCAAGCAGTTTTGACTGCATCAGCAAATTTTTACCATCAGCAGAAGTAGCCTTGTTTTGGGACTCGTCCAATAAATTTACAGAAGGAAGCTGAAATCCTGCTTCAGCGCGCATAAATTCTAATACCTCCTGTTTTGGAACCGGAACACCCTTAATCGACTTTGATGCTGAAGCTTTGATTTTTATTTCCCGGTCTTTCCTGGTAGACGTGTCCTTTTTTATTTTCAAATGCCTTTTTGCTTTTTCCCTTCGTTCTTTCCATATAACAAACAATGTTGTTATTCGGTCTGTGCAAAAAACAGCAGCATTCCAACAACGCTTCGCAAAAATTATCAGAGAAAAACCCGTGGCAAGAATAAAACTGATGATCCATGCAAGGATCAGCATAACTGCTGCGCCTGTAACATTCAAATACGCTACGAGAAATGATTTTAAAGGAATTCCAATTATACCTCCTGATGAAAAACTTTTTCCAAATACAAGAAAATGGTTTTGCTGGAATGAAAGAAGGCTTCCTGTGGTTACAACGAGGAGAATTCCACCTGAAATTGTCAAAACAGTTGCCTTGTCCGGGCGACTGCCAAAAAAATGAATGCTCGACAAAAGGAACAAAATCGGGATCCAGAAAGCGCCTAATCCGAACAATCCTATAAAAATACCCGAAGTATGGGCTCCAATAATACCAAATAGATTATGAATATGATTTGCTGCTTTTGCATTGTGAATTGAAGGATCTGCGGGGCTGTATGACAGAAGACTGACTAATGTAAAAATAACGAGAAAAAATAGAAAAATTCCAATAATTTCCTTGCGCATAAGTCTCTTTTCTATTAATTTTTCAAAAATTTACCGAAAATATAGAAGTTTACCAAAAATCTCAACCGTTGATTCGTAAACTCTGAACTTTGCTCACAACGGCTACTAACTTTTAGCCATTAGCGGTTAGCGGCTACCAACGTAAGGCGGGACACTTTCCTGATTGAATTTGCAGTTTTTGGTGGATTCGCTTCGCTTAATCCACCCTACAAACTTACGTTGGCAGCCTGAATTGTAGGGTGGATTAAGGAGCGTAAGCGACGAATCCACCAAAGTAGCTGTCCCGTCTTACGTTGGTAGCCGTTGAGGAAGTTATTTCGTCCACGTTCCTAACCGCACAGATTGAATCTTTTCACTACACTTCTACAATAAATGGAAGTATGGTCGGACGACGTTTTATGGTAAAGTAGAAATATTTTTTCAGAGCAGTTTGCGTTTTTGATCTGATCTTGTCAATCCGATCCGGATCATCGGAGGTCACGTCGTCTACGATTTCTAGAACAACGCACTTTGCGTCTTCCAGAAGATGTCCTGTCTCTGCCTCAAACACAAATCCACGAGAAGTAATTTCAGGCCCGTACACAATAATACCGGTCTCTTCGTCAAAAGCCATGCTAACCGCAACAATGCCCTCTTCCGACATTATACGTCTTTCCTTCAGCACATTCTTACCAACATCTCCAATGCCTTTGCCATCTATAAGCACCCTGCTTGTTGCGACACTTCCTTTAATTCTCCCCCCAAGTTCATCAAATTCAATTATACATCCATCTTCGGCAAGTAGAATATTTTCCTTTAAAATCCCTACCTGTTCGGCAAGACGTGTATGAAGAACCAGATGTCGATATTCTCCGTGAATCGGAATAAAATATTTGGGTTTTGTCAAGTTGATCATCAACTTTAATTCTTCCTGGAAAGCATGGCCTGATACATGAATAGCTGATATCTTTTCATAAATAACATCTGCTCCACGCCTGTAAAGGTTATTGATAATATTTGCAATAGCCTTTTCGTTTCCTGGAATGAATTTTGAAGAAAGGATAACTCTATCGCCATCCTTGATTTTGATCTGTTTGTGCATACCTCGGGACATGCGGGCAAGGACAGACATGGGCTCTCCCTGGCTGCCGGTCGTAATCATTAATATTTCGTCATCAGGAAAGTTTTTAACCTGCCCGACATCTATTTGCATTTTGTTATTGATATGTATATATCCAAGCTCTTTTGCAATATTGACGCTTGTCTCGACACTTCTTCCGTTTATAACAACTTTTCTGCCGGCTGTTTTTGCAATATCAATTACCTGTTGTATACGAGCAATGCTGGAGGCAAAAAGCGCTACAATTATACGACCTTTACTTTTTGTTACGATCTTCAGCAGTGTTTCGCCGACTTCCTGGTCGGAAATAGTGTATCCTTCTTTTTCTACATTTGTTGAGTCTGACAAAAGCGCCAGAACCCCTTCATCTCCACACCTGGCAAACTTGTTTAAATCGGTCGCCATGCCGTCAGTCGGGTTAAGGTTAATTTTAAAATCGCCTGTGTGAACAATGAGTCCGGCAGGGCTTCTTATCGCAATGCCTACTCCATCTATAACGCTGTGATTGACGCGTATAAACTCAAGTTCGAAAGGTCCTAATTTAATTTTTTCTGCCGGAGCAATTTCATGCAATAAAGCAGATGAAAGGAGACCATGCTCTTCAAGTTTGTGCCGCACAATTCCCAGAGTAAATGATGTGCCGAAAACCGGTATATTTATCGCTTTGAGCAGATAAGGCAAAGCTCCAATATGATCTTCGTGCGCGTGGGTTAAAACAATCCCTGAAACTTTTGACTTGTTTTGTATCAAGTAATCCATATTGGGGATCACGTAATCAACACCAAGCATATAGTCTTCAGGAAACATAACACCTGCATCTACAATAAAAATTGAGTCGTCATACTCAAAAAGCATCATATTAAGGCCTATCTCTCCCAGCCCGCCCAGAGGAATAATTTTTAGCATAATAGTTTAACTCTCTTTCTTCTTTTCAAAAGATTTCTTCTTTTCAAAAGATTTATAAATGGTTTGTCTTATTCTTTTCATAAGATCATCTTTGGTTTTTCTGGTATAATCCGAGGTTTTAACAGGTCGCTGTATTTCAAGAGTAACATTTCCGGGTTTAATCAAAATCCGGTCTTTGGGCATGACAGGCCATGTTCCATGAATTATAACGGGAACAACGGGAACGCCTGAATCAACAGCTAAAACAAATCCGCCATTTTTAAACTGTCCGATACTACCGTCAAGACTACGGGTGCCTTCCGGAAAAATTAGAACAGACACACCGTTTTTTATAATGCTTGCAGCGTTTTTGAGGCTTTTAAAGGCAGATTTCCGATTAGATCGATCTATACTTATGTGACCGGCCTTTTTCATAGCACAACCAAACATCGGTATTTTGAAAAGTTCCGCTTTTGCAATCCATCTGAAATGAACGGGAAGGCAGGATATAAGAGCAGGAATATCAAAGTTGCTCTGATGATTAGACATGTAAATGTAGTGACCGGCAGGATCTATCCTTGAAAGCCCTTTAACTGTAATCTTGATGCAGCTTACGGCAAGTATGGATTTTGCCCAGACTTTTACAATCTTATGCAAAACATCATCACTTTTATTCATAAGAGATGCAAGTATGATTGCAGTACTGCAAACGATTGAGATAAATCCAGTCCATATGATAATAAGTAGAGTATGCATTGCTTTTTTTCGTGCAGAAACTGGTGGCAGAAACCTGGTTTTATTATGTTTGTTTTAGTGATTTTATTGTGTTTGATAGTTTCGTACAAAGTATCAAAATGAGATTTTTCTAATTTTGACATAGCCGCAAAAAGGTGTAAAACGGACAAAAATAAAATTTTTGGCCAATCATCCGGTAGTCTCTACAAAACAATGCTGATCAATAATTTCAACATGTTATGCATTATAGCTTCTATCAGCATAATACCTAATACTTAAATCTTAATACTTACATCTTAATACTTAAATCTTAATACCTAAATTTTAATCTCAAGTTTATCGAAAATAGAATCAATGATCCGAATAATCTGATTACGCTGTTTTTCGGTTGCATAAGCTATGCAATCGCATCTCATCCTGTTTTTACTGCGTACCAGAAGCTCGCAGGCTATAAAATCCGGCTCTATATTAATAGCAAAATAGAACGGCTGGCATTTAGTATGCTCTGCTTGAATCTTTGTAAGAATGTCCCTGCCAAGCGGTATCCAATAAATCCCATCCATGGGGGCGGATTCAAAGTTATCGTTCAGATAGATCTTGATCTTTTCATAGTCTACCAATCTTAACTCATCAATCATATATTGTTTCATAACGGTGAAATTTATCACAGTTTATTTGGATACGCAAGATGTATGTTGGGAATAGGGACGAAATAACTTCCACAAGCAGGTATGTGGATACGGGTTGCGGGTTTTGATACTTCTGGAATTTGAGATTTGGCAAAAGCGGTCTGAAGCTGCGATGCATGGTTGGGGAAGTTGTTTTGTCTCCGTTCCCAAGTTTTGGGATCATGGTTGTGTTTATGCCATGAGACAAACCGGTCGACAAGGATTTACTGCGAGTTTGAATCGGAATTTTATGATATCTTTGAAAAACGTCACACTTTGCAAAATGGGACGTTTTTCAAAGACCTTCTTTAGATTGCCAGGTAATTATACCTCCTCAACTGTAATAGCACCTGCTTCGCAAACTTCAATGCAGCTTTCACAACCAAGGCATTCATCGGCATTTACGGGAACTGATTTGTCATCTTGCATTTCAAATACTTCGCTAGGGCAGACATCTACACATTCTCCGCATCCCTCACATTTGTTTGAATCTACAGTAGGAACAAAAGCCATTTAAAAATCTCCTTTCTTAAAATAAAGTTAAACCATAGTAATTCAATCAACTATTTTTATAGTATCAGAAAGCGTC
>JAUWOS010000156.1 GCA_030611985.1 Desulfobacterales bacterium
CTCAGCAAGTTATTTCGTCCCCGTTTCTGATTTTGAAAAGTTGCTCAGTTTTTCTGAAAATCTATTCTGGGATCTATAAGGACATACATAAAGTCTGAAAGAATATTTCCGGCAAGACCAAGTATGGAAGTAAGCGAAAGGATGCCCATGAAAACAGGATAGTCTCGACCCGTAATCGCTTCAAGGCTTAATCGACCCATCCCCGGTATTTCAAAAACCTGCTCAATAATCACAGAACCTGCAAACATAACGGTCAAGATGGAGCCGAATCCTGTTGCAATCGGTATCAAAGAATTGCGCAGAGCATGTCCCCAAATGGCTCTGGTAAAACTTCCTCCCTTTGCAAGAACGGTTCTAATATAGTCTTTGCTTATTTGCTCAAGAAGAGAATTTTTCATAAGAAGGGTTAAAACTGCAAAATTTCCAATCACATAACAAAGCACGGGGAAAAACATATGCACGAATATATCTTTTGTCTGTTTCCAGAATGTCATGTCGGCAAAATTGTCTGAATGAAATCCGGATACAGGAAAAAAGTCCCACAAACCTTCCACTGTTCCGCAAAAAAGCATTTTCAAAACCATTCCAAGCGCAAAAGTTGGTAGAGCATATCCTGCAAAGACAACTATGCTTGATACAAAATCAAACATTTTGTTATGTCGTAGAGCTTTTAATATGCCAAGCGGGATACAAACAAGATAGGAGAGAATAAAGCCTGTTATTCCGAAGATAAGAGATATTTTAAAGCGCTGTCTGATAACTTGCCATGCGGTCTTGTCGGGAAATTTATAGGACTCCATTTTCATACCGAGCCTGTCCGCCACAAGCCATTTCCAGTATCGCTTTGCAATCGGTTTATCAAAGCCGAAATGAGCTTCTATTGCTTTTCTCTGCTGCTCGGAAATAGAAGCGCCGGCACCAGCGCTTTTGCTTGATTCAGCAGCGCCTATTCCTTTCATCTGCATGATAATTTGTTCTACGGGTCCACCAGGCACAAACTGAATAAGCCCAAAACATAGCATTGTGATTCCGATAAATGTTGGAATCACAAGTAAAAACCGCCTTATGAAATAATTCAGCAGATTCATAATTCAATAGTATAGGAATTTCCATTTTATGCTTAATGAATTCAATATGATAGGATAGGATAAATGAGTGTAGGGAACGGTGTCTCTGCCGTTCCTTAGGTTTCAGGCACTTTAAAAGCCCGCACCGAAGGTGCGCTAATTTAATTTTTAGGTGAATCCTGAGTCAACTCCAAATTGCTTTGAGGATTATATGGTCTGGAAGGCTTTACCGAGAACTAAAAAGAAAAGAAATGCGGGGAGAGACAGGAGATACATATCTTCACATAAACAAAATGTAGTAAGCGTTCAAAGATTCAGAAATTCACAGAGTTCAAAGATTGCAGGTTATCTTACAACCTGAACCCTGAACCAGTTTTATGAGCATCCTTCAAAAACATCGAAAAGTAGTTTACTGCTTTTCATTCCCAAGCTCTGCCTGGAAATGCATTATGCGAGGCTCTGCCTCTTGTTAAGTATAAACTGATAAATGAAGGATGCCGTTTTATACATATATTCTAACGTTTTGAAAACTGAAAACGAGCTCTTGCACCCTTTTGTCCGTACTTCTTTCTTTCTTTGACTCTTGAGTCGCGCGTAACAAAACCGGCTTTCTTCAGAAGCTGCCTTAGATCAGGATTAGCTATAAGAAGCGCCTTAGTGATGCCATGCCTGATTGCACCGGCCTGTCCTGAAATGCCTCCACCCATGACACGAACTGTTATATTAAAAGATTCAAGGGTATTTGTGAGAACAAGTGGCTGTGTCATATTCGTTTTCATTGCTTGAAGTTTGAAATAATCGTCCACTGGCCGGTTATTGACGATAATTTCACCACTCCCAGGCTTTAACCAGGTTCTGGCGATTGCATTTTTTCGTTTTCCTGTTGCGTAATAAATGTTTTCTTTATTCATTTAATTCTCCGGTGATTCTATAACCTCGGGCATCTGAGCATTGTGAGGATGCTTGTTTCCAGCATAAACCTTTAATTTTTTGAAAAGTTTTGCTCCAAGCCTGTTTTTAGGCAGCATGCCTTTTACGGCAAAACGGATTAGATTCTCAGGTTTTTTCTCCAGAAGTTTTTTTGCGGTAGTAGTTTTGAGACTCCCTACGTAACCGCTATGCCTGTAATAGCACTTTTTTTCCCATTTTCTACCTGTAAGAACGATCTTGTTTGCGTTTATAACCACAACGCTGTCGCCCATATCAACATGAGGGGTAAACATCGGACTATGTTTACCTCTAAGACGTGAAGCTATCAAAGATGCAAGTCTTCCAAGAATCGCTCCTTCTGCGTCAACAATATACCATTTGTCTGCATTGTCAGATTGTTTTGCACTAAGTGTATATTTTTTCACAATTCTTACTCCTATTGAAACTATCAAAAAAAGCTTAATAAAATAAAAAATTAGTTTGTGTCAAGAAAAAAATCATATATGAAATTAAAAGCTGATGATTTCCTTTATTTCCTTTCTTGTTCATAGCCACAGGTTCGACATCAAGAACAAGGTTGTTAACCTTTATCACCCGTGCTTTAATACCTTCTTTCAATGGATCCTTTGAGGTCGCATTCCACAATTCGCCGTGGACAAATACCTTGCCTTCGGGCTTAATTGCTTTTTTTACTACTCCGATCTCTCCGATAAGACCCTTTGCCCCTGTTTTTGGTTTTAACAGATGCGATTTAAAAACCAGTCCTGACAGAATAACAAAAAAGCCTGACACAACAGCAATTGTAGGCAAAAGCACATGAAGTGAGAGTTTCAGTTCAGGGCTGCTGTCTTCAAACAACATAAGAGAACCTAAGAAAAGTGAAACAATTCCGGCAATACTAAGAAGCCCGTAACTTGTAATCTTTATTTCCATAATAAAAAGGACGATGGCAAAGACGATAAGAAGAATTCCCGCGTAGTTAACAGGAAGCGTTTGAAGGGCAAAAAATGCTAAAATTAACGAAATTCCTCCCACGACTCCGGGAAAAATAGCGCCAGGGTTAGACAGTTCAAAATAAAGACCTGCAAAGCCTATCATCATAAGGATATATGCAATATTAGGATTGCCTATGGTTTTTAAGATTTTTGTCCGTATGCCTTCTTTTAATATTTTCTTTTTGGAATCATCAAGTTCTAAAATCCATTTGTCTTCTATCTTGCGGCCGTTAATCTGTCTTATCAGGTCATCCGTATCTTTTGCCACGATATCTATAATATTTTCTTTCAGAGCTTCTTTTTCAGTTACAGACACGCTTTCACGAACAGCTTTTTCAACCCATGTTACGTTTCTTCCTCGTTTTTCCGCAATACTCTTTGCATGAGCAACCATATCATTAACTATCTTTTCCGCCATGGGTCCGCTTATTTCTTTGCCACCCAGCCCTACAGGATGTGCAGCTCCAATATTAGTTCCCGGAGCCATAGCAGCAATATCTGCGGCAATAGTGATCATAACTCCTGCTGAAGCAGCCCTTGCCCCGCTTGGAGCTACATAGACCACAACAGGTACTTTGCTTCCAAATATAGCCATTACAATGTCACGCATCGATTCGGAAAGACCTCCGGGTGTATCAAGCTCAATGATAATGCAGGAAGCATCATCGTCTGATGCCTTTTTAATTCCGCGTTTCAAAAAATCAGCCACACCGGGATTTATGGAACCCGATATTTTGATGATATATATCTCATTTTTGTCTGCAAGACCGATTTCGGGATAAAATAACAAAAAAATCGACAGAACGATGGAAAAAAGTATGTATTTCATAATTCGGCATCTTTCATGTAAGGAACGTGGACGAATTAACTTCCTGAATTCTTGAACGGTAACTTGTTCTATAAACCGGATTCAGGTTTAAATCAAGATCATCATCGTTTTTAAGACACATTCCTTTTCGGTAAAAATCTTGACAATGATCGGTAGATATTTAATATAATCACATAGATTGCTAATTTCTTGATCTGTGCGGTTGGCTTTTAGCCATTATGTAGGAACGTGGACGAATTAACTTCCGCAAGTAGACGCATAGATTTGAGTCAGATTTGCCTAATCTCAAATCACAAAAGTTGAGGGAATTTTCATATTATGAACAAGAATAATAATAAGTCTTCTGTGTCACAAGAGGCCATAAGCGCCAAAACTCCATTAAGGATTGGCGAACTGCTGGTAAAGGAAGGTCTTCTTAAAAAAGAGGATCTTCAGGAAGCGCTCCTTATTCAAAAAGAAGAAGCGGATACGCGAAGACTTCCACTGGGGCGAATTCTTGTCAAAATCGGCGCACTATCAAAATCTGACCTGGGACGTCTTCTCAACCATCCTGAACTGAAAAAAAACCTGGGCATTTTGGCTCTTGAAAAGGGATTGATTGATGCAGATCAACTAAAAATCTGTTTAAAGAATAAAAGATCGGATCAACTAATCGGAAAAGTACTCGTCGATAAAGGTTTAATAACTCATAAAGATTTGACGGAGCTTATTAAGGAACAAATAAATACACTGGGAATCGGGGAACTGGCGGTCAAATTAAAACTACTAAGCGAGAAAGATCTCAAGGAGGCTTTGAAGATACAAAAATCCTCACGCGCGCTTGGTGAAATTTTATGTGAGTTAAACCTCATAAATCCAATGAATTTGAACTACGTGCTGAGGAAATATAATAAACAGTCGGATTTTGGAGAACTTCTTTTCAAGCTCGGTCTTATATCAGAGAAACAGCTCACCGTAGCCCGTCAGGAATTGAGCTATGGATCAGATTCTATGGAGGAAATACTTCTACAAAGGAAATTTATTACTCAGAAACAGCTCAATACAGCTCTCGCTAAATATTATAACATATCCTTTAAAGAACTTGACGGCTTTGTTTACACCAAAGAGGAAAAAAAGTCGCTGATCCGCATTATTGCACAAAAGTATGCTGAAAAGAATCTGATTCTGCCAATATCATTAAATGGAAAGAATCTAAACGTAGCTATTTCCAGGAAAGAAAATCTTTATATTGTGTATGAGTTGCAACATATGTACAACGGTCTTGACATATCCTGCATAGTGATAACGCAAGAGAAGTTCAAAGAGCTTTTTGAGATTCTTTACAGTAAACGCTTGAGTAACAACAAGACCATGATCAAGGATGAAGCAATCTCCAAGAAAGAGGGTGTTGATTTCATAGAACTTGATTTTAATGAACATATCGAAGAAGAATATAGGAAGAAATCTTATTATGGAACCAATGACGTTGAAGCTGAAGAGATAGTGAATTTTATTATAAAATACGGAATAGTAAACGGTGCAAGCGACATTCACATTGAGCAGGATCGAAGGGGGACAAATCTTCGGTATCGAGTGGATGGTATTTTGCGACCGGCAAACATAGGGTGGCTGAACGCAAAACTCGAAGAAAAAACGAGCGCCATTATTTCCCGCATAAAAGTCATGTCAAATCTTGATATTGCTGAAAGACGTCTTCCTCAGGATGGCGTCTTCCGCATAAACTATTATGACAAAAGCAGGGAAAAAAAATTTAATCTTGACTTTAGGGTTGCTACCTGTTGCGCTATTGTGGGTGAAAATATATCTATCCGAATCCTTGATTCCCGTAAGGCTGGTCTCGGCCTTGATGATTTGAACCATTCTACTCATGTTTTGAAGCCATTAAAAAACTTGCTGAAAAGTTCCGCAGGGATGATACTGATTTGCGGACCCACTGGAAGCGGCAAATCATCCAC
>JAUWOS010000039.1 GCA_030611985.1 Desulfobacterales bacterium
TAATAACATACTTTTTGAGCAAATTAATTTACCCCGAAATTTGAATAGGATACTATAAAAGGAATAATCTTTATGGCTGAAAAACTTGATCCAAAAGAAATTGTTTCATTTAAAGAACTTTTAATAGCTAACTCTATCCAGGTTGATGCAATAGCTCAGTTGCTTATTACGGAAACGTGAAATCAAGGATGTTTCGGAACTCATTAGAAGTTTTGGGACGCTCCTTGATAAATTGATATGTCGATTAAATCTTGAACGAGCACAGGGACGTTTAAGAAATCAATATTTCAAGGAGCGTCCCATAAGAATCCCAAAAAAAGAATTACGGCGCCAGCGATCTGAAATTATTACCGAACGATCAAAAGCCATAAAACCCATTGAGCAGAATATTGCCCAGGCGGAAGGTGATATTGAATTAAACGAAAAAAAGCTCGACGATCTTAATACAGCTATACTTGAAGCTTCCAGAGACGGAGACGGCAAAAAGATAGCGGAAATTTCACGGTCTATTCACCATTCCCAGTCCGTCATTGATCACTGCTTTTATGAACTGGAAACCCTTTACAATAAGAAGGAAAAAATGGATCAGAAATTTAAGAAAAAAATGGATCAGAAAATGTATCCTATTTAAATTCCGTGGTAAAACAGATTGCAAATCCTTGTAGGGGCGACCCTTGTGGTCGCCCAAAATAACAATGATATCGAAAAAGAAAATTTGATTAATAACGAAAATGGGCAACCACAAGGGATTGCCCCTACGGGTAAAACTGAAAAATTTGAATTTTAAGAAAAAGAAAATACTATAATATCAATAAGATATTTTTTGAGCAAATTAATCTACCACGGAATTTAAATAGGATACCTAAAAACGACAGGATGTCGTTGCCATTTTTCAGTCAAGCGTAAAGTAAAAAATGAAGGATACCTATTTTTAAATATATAGCTCACCTTAAACTTTTGTAACTTAAAAATATTATGTCAATATTCTTAATAGTAGTACATGTTGTGGTCTGTGTAGCTCTTATTATGATTGTTCTGTTGCAGACAGGCAAGGGAACCGATATGGGCGCTGCTTTTGGAGGTGGCTCCAGCCAGGCGCTTTTTGGCAGTACAGGTGCATCAACTTTCTTGAGCAAAGCAACAGCAATTGCAGCAGTAATGTTTATGCTGACATCTCTGTGCCTTGCTTACAGGTCCAGTCGCAGCATGGGAGATTCCATTATGCCTGAGACAAAAGTTCCTATAGAGCAGAAAGCAGCAACGGATGCACCCACAAAAAACCCGCCTTCCGAGCCAGAGGCCGCACAACAGCCTGCAGCACAGGATCAGGCAGAAAAAAGTCATACAAATCAAGGAACGGGGACGAAGTAATTTTTTCGTTCTTAATCTTGCAATGTGCCGAAGTGGTGGAATTGGTAGACACGCTATCTTGAGGGGGTAGTGGTTAACCCCGTGCCGGTTCAAGTCCGGCCTTCGGCACCACCATTAGATTGTGCATCCTGCATTTCCCGCAGATCCGCTTTTCTCAAAATTCGCTTAAAAAACCCTTCTTCAAATCGAACAAATCCAACCCAAATCTATGCGCCTATTTGTGGAAGTTACATTCGCTCACGTTCCTAATTAGAATGTAAAACTTGCTCAAATCGTTTGACCAAATCATGGCGTTATGAACCGTTTGGGAAACTTTTATTGTCTATGAAGTCAACAAACCTCACAACACAAGGAACATATAATAATCATGGATATAATCAAGGCATATTCCCGCCAATCATTTATTATTATAATGGTGATTATGACTGTTTTGTGCATACTAGTTGATTTGGCTTTTTATCTTGGATTGAACATCATATCTGAAAAAACAACTTTATTCGAAATAAGAGAATTAGTCGGCTGGATTACAGCATTTCAAGATCTGTTTAAGTTCTGTTTTGTACCGATTTCAGCAGGTATTTTTGTTCTATTTGGATATTTGCTCTGGCTGTTTTCACGGATTTATTTTGTGAAACTGATAAAAAAACAGATACCTGCAAGCAAAAAGAAACAGGTGAATGTCGGTGTCAAGACTCATGTTGATAAAAAAGAGAAGGAACGTTATAATAGGCGGATTTTTTTGCATTTACTGTCTCTGCTTCAACGTGAAGGGCGTCTTGTGGATTTCTTTTCTGAGGATCTAAGCCTTTATGAAGATGACCAGATAGGCGTTGCTGTCCGCAGTATTCATGAAAGCTGCAAGAAGGTGATTAATAAAAACCTGTCGCTAAAACCTGTAGTTCGCGAGAATGAAGGAGAGCAAATCACAGTTGGGCAGGATTTTAATCCGGATCAAATAAAATTGACAGGTAATGTAACAAGTAAGCCACCGTTTCAAGGTATAGTGCGTCACAGGGGATGGCAGGTAAAAAAACTTGATATACCCACATTTTCCGATACTCGAAATTCAAAAATCATTGCTCCTGCAGAAGTAGAAATAGTTTAGGATTTAGGGATTTAAGAATTTAGGGGTAAAGCAAATTTAGGGATTTAGGGATTGGATGATTAGAATGGATGGGATGGATCAACCAGTAACTGGTAACGAACAAGGAAATCATATATTGTCAGATCATGCTTATATAATAGGTATCGACCTTGGTACGACCAATTCTGCTGTATCATATGTTGATCTTCAGTCGGACAACTCTGAGCAGCCTCATGCAAAAAAGCCGATCATAAGAATATTTAAAATTCCGCAGCTTACAGGACCCGGTGAAATTTCCGGACTATCTGGTTTGCCGTCTTTTCTTTATATTCCGGGCAAATACGAAATCTCAAAGGAAGCTGTTTCGCTTCCCTGGGATACTGATGATGATAATTTTGCCGGAGCGTTTGCCAGGGATTATGGAATAAAGGTGCCGGCCAGGCTTGTAGCATCCGCAAAAAGCTGGCTCTGCCACAGCAACGTGGACAGAAAAGCCAGGATTCTTCCATGGGGATCAGGGGATGACGTATATAAGGTTTCTCCTGTTCAGGCTACGGCATCTTATCTGAAACATATCAAAAAAGCATGGAACAGCACAAAGGGCAATGATGAGGAACTCTATCTTGAAAACCAGATTATTATCATAACTGTTCCTGCATCGTTTGATGAAGTTGCCCGTGATTTGACATTAGAGGCAGCATCAATGGCCGGTTTATCAAGCAATGTTACATTGCTGGAAGAACCTTTAGCTGCATTCTATAGCTGGTTGATGCGCCATGAAGACAACTGGAAAAATTTTGTAAAACCAAACGAACTCATTGTTGTTTGTGATGTTGGTGGCGGAACTTGCGATTTTACTTTAATTACCTTGAAGGAAGTGGATGGAACTCCCGGATTTGAAAGAATTGCTGTTGGAGATCATCTTATTCTTGGTGGAGATAACATAGACCTTGCCCTTGCAAGACACATAGAGTTGCGTTTTGGCAAGAAAAAACTTTCCCTGAATAAAGACAGATGGAAGAGACTCTGCTATCAGTGCAGGCAGGCAAAAGAGGTCATATTAAACGGAGAATCGGAGTCACAAAAGATAACCTTGATCGGAGAAGGAAGCAGACTTATAGCGGGAACATTTTCAGCTTCTCTGGAGCGTGAAGATGTGGAAAAAATTGTATTAGAAGGTTTTTTTCCGCTTGCAGATTCAAAAGCTGTAAAGAAAAAAGACATCCAAAAAGAGATAACCGAATTCGGGCTTACCTATGAACAGGAATCATCTATAACCCGCCATCTTGGCTGGTTTCTGGAAGAGCATAAAGAGGATGTGGCAAAAATATTAAATAAAGATAATTATGCGCCGGATCTAATTCTTTTTAATGGTGGTTCATTGAAACCTGCCCTTATTCAGAAAAGGATAAGGGCAGCCATGCGCCACTGGTTTAATGAGGAAGACAAAAGTCTTCCGGGAGTGCTTGAAAATTCTGATCTTGATCTGGCTGTAGCGCTTGGGGCTTCATATTACGGTCTTGTTAAAATCGGGCAGGGAGTGCGAGTTGGAAGCGGAAGCGCTCGCTGCTTTTATCTTGGTGTTGCAGGAACAAAAGAAAAAGACAAAAAATCTGCCATATGTATTGTGGAGCGTGGTCTCGAAGAGGGAACAAGTATCGAACTGAAAGATAAAAAGTTTGAAGTTCTGGCAAATCAGCCCGTTAATTTTGATATTTACAGTTCCAGTTTTCGTTCAGGAGACAGGTGCGGCGATCTTGTTGAGATAGACGATTCATTGACATCTCTTCCGCCGATACAAACGGTTATCCAGTTTGGTAAAAAAGGTATTAAAACAAGAATTCCTGTTCATATTGAGGCTGATTATACTGAAATGGGCACCCTTGCTCTCTGGTGTCGTTCTCTTGTGAGTAACCATCGCTGGCGGCTCCAGTTTCAATTACGTGATGCAGCGGCAATAATTGATGTTTCGGATGAAGAAGTTTTTGAAGAATCAATTGTGGAAAATGTCAGCTCAAAGGTTCGCAATGTATTCTCGGACGTGAGCAACAGGAGATCTCTTGAGACCCTGAGCAAAGATATTTCAGGTATTTTAAGAAAAGCCGGTGTTGAAAGTTCCAGAGATAAATGGCCGCTTGGATTTATTCGGAGCATGGCAGATGATCTGTTAAAACTTGTAAATGCTCGAAATCTTGCGCCTGAATATGAAAATAGATGGCTGAATCTTACAGGATTTTGCATGAGACCCGGATTTGGAGATGGTTTTGATGAGCATCGGATAAAAAATTTATGGAAAATTTATAAAGAAGGTCCGACCCATGCAAAGAATGTACAGGTTTGTTCTGAATGGTGGATCATGTGGAGAAGAGTTGCAGGAGGACTTAAAGCCGGACAACAGAGGCAGTTTATTCAAGAGCTTGCACCTGTTATCATGCCCAGAAAGAAAGCGAAGATCAGACTACCGTTACAGGAACGTCTTGAAATCTGGATGGCGGTTGCAAATATGGAAAGACTTCTAATCAAGGATAAGATTAAGTTGGGGCGTCTGCTTCTTTCTCAGATAGATCCAAAAAAATGCAAGCCTCAACACTTATGGTCACTTTCACGCATCGGCGCCAGAGAACTTCTTTATGGTCCTGCCGACAGAGTAATACCTCCTGATGAAGTTTCTTCCTGGATCGAAACCATTCTATCTCAAACCTGGCACAATCCTAAACCTGCAGGGAATGCCCTTACGCAACTTGCGCGTAAAACAGGCGATCGCATGAGAAATCTTGATTCTCCCATAATTGACAGCATTATTGATTGGATGTCTCAATATGAGTTCTTGATTCCCAATATAAAATTCTTAAAAGATGTGATTCCTATGGCAAAACAGGAAGAAAGCGCCATTTTCGGCGAGACGCTTCCTTCGGGAATTTTGCTTCACAGTTAAAAGCTAAAAGCCCGCACCGAAGAGCGCTAATTTAAAAGGCAACCGTTCACAGCCCCCAAATGCTCCCTCTGAAAACCAAAAATTGAGAAGGCAGAAAATGAGTCGATATGAATATTTTGAACTCTTAAAACAAATTTGACAAATTTGTAGTTTGCGTAAGTTCAATGATGTAACAGCGTCCGTCCACGTTCCTTAGAACAGGTATCAAATTGAATATATTGCAAATTTCTGTTCCTTCACTTTTTATTCAAAACAGTTCGAATACTTTGTTAATTTGAAGAGTTAAGAGTGATTAACTTGAGTCAATCAACCACCCGGTAAAAATTATGAGCCTGGAATCTTGACAGCTTTGTTCGCTTTATGATAATTGTAGGCTTTTAACAAACTTTACAGGTAACTCATTTCACAAGGATGGAGTAAGTTATTTCGTCCACGTTCCTTAGGAACTCGAAAAAAATAAATTACCCAATTTAGCATCTCCTCTTCAGGCTATATTTATCTGAATCCTCAATCGAAAAGTTCTCGAAATAGAACGACTATTTCTGCGGTTTTTAGATATCGGATTGAATAAATCTTATCTGAATATGAGCGCTATCTTGAGCAATTTATTTTTTTTCCGAGTCCATTAGCTGTTTGACCAAAGTCGCAGGAATTCCAAAACGTTGATTATTATGCAAAATAAAATCACATTTTTTGTTTTAAATGCTACGGGTTCTGCAATAAAGCGAATAACTCTCTCCAGAGGTTCTTTATGCTTTTCAGGAGTTTTTTTTACTGTTAGCCTGATATTTTTTGCTTTTTTTATTTACGATTATTGCAATCTTAAAAATACATATATTAATACTCATGAATTTGAGAGTAAAATTTCCAGTCAATTGGATGAAATTGTTAATCAGCGCAAGCAGATACAAAATTTTGCAGGTGAAATCAATAAGTTAAAATCAAAGCTGGTCGATTTAGCCGGCTTTGAAAAAAAGATACGAATTATTGCCAACATTGAAGAAATCTCTGATCAGGAAAGTTTTTTTGGCATCGGCGGTTCAATTCCGGAAGATATTAATGCACAACTTCCTCTTGCAAAAAAACACAATAGTCTGATTCGTGAAATGCATGAGCAGGTAGAGCAACTGGAACTGGCGTCGACAAATCAGAAAAATGAGTTTGAATATCTCTTTAAGCATTTAGAAGATCAGCGAAATCTTTTATCTTCTACGCCTGCAATTCTCCCGACAGATGGGTGGATATCATCGAAATTCGGACATCGTAAATCTCCGTTTACCGGTCTGCGTGAATTACACAGGGGGCTGGATATTGCTACACGGAAGGGAACACCGATAATTGCAACTGCTGACGGTGTTGTAACATATACCGGCAAAAAAGGTTTGATGGGCAATCTGATTGTAATTGATCATGGTCATGGAATGGTTACCCGCTATGCGCATATTCACAAGTTTTTGAAAAAACGTGGAGACGTTGTAAAAAGAGGGGATACTATTGCTCTTGTCGGTAATACAGGACGAAGTACAGGGCCTCATGTCCATTATGAGGTTCACCTTAACGGGATTCCGGTCAATCCTGAAAGATATATACTTAATTAGCGTCAGAACTAAAACCTTGTTCAGGCACGGTTTAGGGTTTAGAGTTAAAAAAGAAAGCAATTTCAGTGAATTGAAAACCTCTAAGCAAAATTGAAAAACAATATTTCGGTATCTTTCATTTACCTGTTTACACTTAACAAGAGGCAGAGCCTCGCATAATGCATTCCCAGGCAGAGCCTGGGAACGAAAAAAATCCATGTTTTCGATCAGAAATTCGAAATTCAAAGCCTTAAATCAGAAACAATGATCAAAATACGAATTTTGTAACCGTCCACGTTCCTAAGGCTACCTCCCAACACGTAAGTTTTTAATGGCAAAGACATTGAGCGGCCAACCTCTTGTCCAATCAGCAAGCAATTCTAATTTTCCACCTCTCTCTTTATCATATTTTCCTGGTTTTTATGTGTATTTCTGATGTTTTAGCAAATCTTATTTTGTGTACTTCGTGGTGAAGAATAGAACCAAAAAAGGAATATTTTGTAGATGATAGTAAATTTTTTAACAAAATTATTTGGAAGTAAAAACGAACGAGAACTGAAAAAGCTTAATCCTGTTGTTGAAGAAATTAATGCATTGGAGCCTGCGATGCAGGCTATGAGCGATGAACAGCTTAGAACTCAGACTTTTTTGTTCAAGGGACGGATTGAAAAGGGTGAATCGCTCGATGATATTCTTCCCGAAGCATTTGCAGCGGTTAGAGAAGCTTCAGTACGTACTCTTGAGATGCGACATTTTGATGTTCAGCTAATCGGTGGCATTGTTCTTCATCACGGAAAGATTGCTGAAATGAAGACAGGAGAAGGAAAGACACTGGCCGCAACCCTTCCCGCGTACTTAAATGCCATTTCAGGTAAAGGCGCGCATATTATTACGGTGAACGATTATCTTGCAAGGCGTGACACAAAATGGATGAGTCAGCTTTACAACTTTCTTGGTCTTTCAGTCGGCACTATATTGCATGGTCTGGATGATGCCGAACGTAAAGAGGCATATAATGCTGATATTACATACGGAACAAACAATGAGTTCGGCTTTGACTACTTAAGGGACAATATGAAGTTTGACAGAAACTCGATTGTCCAGGGGGACCTTAATTTTGCAATTGTGGATGAGGTTGACAGTATATTAATTGATGAAGCAAGAACTCCGCTTATTATATCAGGTCCTGCCGAAAAATCGACTGATCTTTATTATCAGGTCAACGGCATAATTCCGCGTCTTAAACGCGACAAAGATTTTACAATAGATGAAAAGGCCCGTACAGCGGTTATGACCGAGGAGGGAATCGCGACAGCGGAAAAAATACTGAATGTCGATAATTTGTATGATCCAAAATGCATTGAACTTTTGCACCATGTTAATCAGGCTTTAAAGGCTTATACTCTATTCAAACGTGATGCTGATTACATTGTCAAGAATGGAGAGGTTATTATAGTTGATGAATTTACAGGACGTTTGATGCCTGGACGCCGGTATAGCGAAGGGCTGCATCAGGCGCTTGAGGCAAAAGAAAATGTCAGGATAGAAAACGAAAACCAAACACTTGCTACGATTACTTTTCAAAATTACTTTAGAATGTATAACAAGCTTGCAGGTATGACAGGTACGGCAGATACTGAGGCTGCTGAGTTCAAAAAAATATATGATCTTGATGTCCTGATTATTCCTACAAACAAGCCGATGACCAGGGTCAATTATCCGGATGTTATCTACAAAACAAGGAAAGAGAAATTTGAAGCAGCCATGGAAGAAATAGTAGAGCTTCATAAAAAGGGGCAGCCCGTTCTGGTCGGCACGGTTTCGATTGATGTTTCAGAAAGCTTTTCAAAAAAATTAAAGAAAAAGGGCATTAAACATACTGTGCTGAACGCAAAAAATCATGAAAAAGAGGCCGAAATTATTTCTATGGCAGGACAAAAGGGAGCTGTTACTATTTCAACAAGCATGGCCGGTCGTGGAACCGACATAGTGCTTGGCGAAGGCGTAACTGAGGTTGGGGGGCTTCATATACTCGGAACTGAAAGACATGAGAGCAGACGTATTGATAATCAACTCAGAGGGCGGTCCGGAAGACAAGGGGATCCGGGATCATCCCGTTTCTATCTTGCACTGGAAGATGATCTTCTCAGGATATTCGGCGGAGAACGTATAACCGGGGTTATGGAAAAACTGGGGATGGAAGAGGGTGAGCCGATTGAGCATAACTTGATAAGCAGGGCAATAGAAAATGCCCAGAAGAAGGTAGAGGGGCACAACTTTGATATTCGAAAGCAGCTCATTGAGTATGATGATGTTATGAACCAGCAGAGGGAAGTCATATACAGACAGCGCCGTGAAGCTCTTAATGGAAAAGATTTAAAAAATTCTATTACGGACATGATCTATGAAAGAGCGGAAGGTGCAGCAGGGTCATTTGCCGACGAAAGGATTCTTCCTGAGGAATGGGACTGGAAAGGGATTAATGAAGCGGTATTTAAGCAATTTAACTTCCATTTGAACAAAGTGGATGATGATACGTTAGATGGCTTGAACAGGGACGGACTGGTCCAGCTTATTTTTGATTCAGCCGTCAGAGTTTATGACGAAAAGGAAGCAGCGACAGGAGAGGAAGATTTCAGGAATCTGGAACGGTATATAATGCTGCAGACAGCAGACAATTTGTGGAAAGATCATTTGTTTAGCATGGATCACTTAAAAGAGGGCATCGGTCTGCGGGGTTATGCTCAGGTGAATCCTTTGATTGTTTATAAAAAAGAAGGATTTGAAATGTTTCAGGATATGATCTCCAGAATCAAGGAGGAAGTTGTTGGAATCATGTTCAGAATCCAGATAGATAAATCTGAAAAGATAGATGGTTTAAGGCGAGCGGAAGAGCAGAACTTTACATTGTCTCGTGGAGATGATGCTGAAAAGAAAAAACCTGTCAGACGAGTAATGAACAAAGTTGGCAGAAATGCCTTATGTCCCTGCGGAAGTGGAAAGAAATATAAAAAATGTTGTGGGAAATAGACGATTAATTTAGGGATTGAAGCAAATTTAGGAATTTAGGAATTTGGATGATTTGGATGATTTGGCTACCAACGTAAGGCAGGACTCCTTGTAATCTCAAGGAGTTGCAGTAGGGTGGACTGTGCTCACCAATCTATGCAGTTTGTAGCGATCGCCCATTGATGGTGGACATTACTCACCATGCAAATTGTCCCGCTTTAAGTTGGTAGCCAAAAGACGAGAGTAAGGGAGTTTGTCGAAAATAAATTACCCACTATGAGGTAGAATGAGCTGTTTTTATTATAGTTTTTTTGTAATAATAGGTATTATTATTTTGACAAGTTCCCTAAGTGTAATGTGGTACCTATTTTTTCTGAAGATGAAGAGGCCAAACAATGAACACCTATCAATTTGAATCAGTCATTGAAGACAAGGGGATTATTGTACTTCCTGAACAAATGAAACTCTTACACAAACATCGAGTCAGACTCATTCTGATTGATTTGGACACGTTTCCACCCGATCCTGTGCAACAATTAACCAAAATTACCCAGAAATATCTTGCCATCACAGATGAAGCCGACTTGCCGATTTCAGACATCTACACGCAACGGGAGCAAAGTCATGAACGAACCTTTGTGTTTGATTGATACCGATATTTTCAGCTATATTCTCAAGCGGATGGAACCTGCATATCACCGCAGCCGCGAGTATTTACAGCAACATCGCCGCTTTACCACCAGTTGTCTGACTTATTATGAATGTTTCCGCGGTTATAAAGCCGTTGGGGCGACAAAGCGATTACAGGTCTTTGAAGAATATCTTATGTTGACCGATGTTTTGTATCTTGATCAACCAATCTTGGACAAAGCCGTCGAAATATATGGAGTTCTCAAGCCAAAAGGCATCTTCCCTGGAGAATTTGATGTGCTGATTGGCGCGACTGCCTTGACGCACAAGATGGTTGTGGTAACCAATAATGAAAACCATTATGAGGGGATGAAACGCCATTTCTCATTAGATGTGCGAAATTGGATGAAGAAGTCAGAGAATCATGAATCGGAAAATATTATCCATTACAATCACGAAGAGGCTGAGGAGCAGAAATAGAGGCAAGAGTGAGAGACCTGCTGACCCATACGGTTGAGATGGACTGGGCAAAGCCGTGCCGCTTTTTGAAAGGCAGTATTTGACCGGTAGTTTTTACCTTTACCATAGTTTTTCGGTTATCGTTGCCCAGCCACTCAGCTTTACGTTGGATGGTTGGATGATTTGGATAGATGGGATGAATTTGTTTGTGTTTGAGGGAATTGAACGAATTGTTAAATAAACGAATTTTCCGGGGAGGAGAGTTTAATGAGCCGGTGCGAAGCTGAGACAGATGCTGGTGTGGTTTCCATGACCAGGGAAGAGGTCAAAGAGCCTTCAATGTATAAGGTTTTGATTCTTAATGATGACTATACCACAATGGAATTTGTTGTAGAAATTCTTATATCTGTTTTTAATAAATCAGCGGAAGAAGCGACCGGAATTATGCTTAAAGTTCACAAAGAAGGGGCTGGGCTCTGCGGTGTTTATACATATGAAGTGGCTGAAACCAAAGTGGATACTGTTCATACTTTAGCCAGGGAAAAAGGCTTTCCGCTCAGATGCACTATGGAAATGGATTAGATCATGATAAGCAAAGAATTAGGCACAACATTAGGTTTTGCGGTAACAGAAGCTAAAAACAGGCGTCATGAATATGTCTGTATAGAACACGTGCTTTTTGCTATTTTGCACGATATTGAGGGCATAGAGATTATTGAAGGTTGCGGAGGGAATATTGAGAATCTTGAAGATGCTCTTGAGAATTTTTTTGCAACCCGGATAAAGTCTGTCTCCAAAGAGAAAGAATATGTGCTTCAACAAACAATCGGTGTTCAAAGAGTGGTGCAAAGAGCGGTTAATCATGTACGCTCCGCTGAAAAGTCCGAGGTTGCCATAAATGATATACTGGCTTCCATCTTTCAGGAAAAAGATTCTTATGCCGCATATTTTCTTGGCGCTGAAGGGATTGTGCGTCTTGATGTTTTAAGCTATATTTCTCATGGCGATTCCGGGACTTCTTGCAGACAATTGCATGGAGGATTCGCAAAGACAGACAATAAAAAGAAACAGAAAAACACGAAGGATAAAGCCGAGAAGGATAAAGCCGATCCTCTTGAGATATTTACTGTTGATCTTGTTAAAAGCGCTGCCCAGGGAAAAATAGATCCGCTTATCGGTCGTAATCTTGAAATAGAGCGCACTATTGCCATACTCTGCAGAAGGCGCAAGAATAATCCTGTCTTTGTGGGAGATCCCGGCGTGGGAAAAACCGCAATGGCTGAAGGTCTGGCTGTCAGAATATTTGAGGAGTCTGTTCCTGATATATTTAGAGATATCCGTATATTTTCCCTTGATCTTGGCATGTTGCTTGCCGGCACAAAATTTCGCGGAGATTTTGAGCAGCGTTTAAAGGGGGTCCTTGCGGCTCTGAAAAAAATAGACCGTGCTATTTTGTTTATTGACGAGATACATACCATTGTTGGGGCCGGGGCTATTAGCGGCGGTTCCATGGATGCATCGAATATTTTGAAACCGGCTCTTGCAACCGGCGAGTTGCGGTGTATCGGTTCAACCACATACGAGGAATACAAAAATCACTTTGAAAAAGATCGCGCTCTTTCGCGCCGTTTTGAGAAGGTCGAAATCGCAGAACCAGGGGTTTCGGAAACGTATAAGATATTAAAAGGGCTAAGACCGGCTTATGAAAAGCACCACAACATTCTTTATACGGATCAGGCGCTCAAAGCCGCAGCTCGGTTATCCGCCAAATATATCAATGACCGTTATCTACCTGACAAAGCTATAGATGTGATTGACGAGGCCGGAGCGTTTATTAAGCTTTCCGGTTTTTCAAATAGAAAGAAGATTCATGCCGGAGACATTGAAAAGATCGTGGCAAAGATGGCCGGCATACCGGCTATAAGTGTATCAACGTCTGACAGGGCAAAACTGGAAACACTTGAAGAGAAGTTAAAACAGGTTGTTTTTGGGCAGGATGTTGCCTTAAAATCTCTTGTCGCTTCCATAAAGCGTTCTCGCGCCGGTCTCGGAATACCTGGTAAGCCAATAGGATCATTTATGTTTACAGGTCCGACCGGTGTTGGAAAAACAGAGGCGGCCAGACAGGTTTCGATAATGCTCGGAGTTCGATTCTTTCGCTTTGATATGAGTGAATATATGGAAAAGCACGCCGCAGCTCGTCTGATAGGCGCGCCTCCGGGTTATGTCGGTTTTGATCAAGGTGGGCTTTTGACGGATGCTGTGCGAAAACATCCTTACAGCGTTCTGCTTTTCGACGAAATAGAGAAGGCTCATCCCGATTTGTTTAATATTCTGCTACAGGTTTTGGATTACGCAACCCTGACTGATAATAATGGAAAAAAAGCTGATTTTAGAAATGTTATTATAATCATGACTTCAAATGTCGGGGCAAGAGAGATGAGCAGTCAGACAATCGGTTTTGGCGAAGCACAATATGACACTGAAGCCAAAGGGAAAAAGGCTGCTGAAAAATTTTTTAGCCCGGAATTCAGAAACCGTCTTGATAGTATAATTAACTTCAATTCCCTGAATTCAGAGATCATGAAAAAAGTGGTAAACAAGTTCGTGACGGAACTTGAACGGCAGCTTGCAGAAAAAAAAGTTTTTCTTGCCATTTCTTCCGAAGTACGAACATGGCTGGCAAAAAAGGGGTATGATCCGCTCTTTGGCGCAAGGCCTCTTGCCAGAGTTTTGCAAACGGAAATCAAAGATATTCTATCTGATCAAATTCTGTTTGGACAGCTTGAAAAAGGTGGCAAAGTTTTTATTGATATAAAAAAAGAAAAGCTGATTTTTGCTTATAACTGATACTTTTGTAAAAAATTTGGTTTTTACCACTATGTCAAGGTACTTTTCATATCATAATGTCTGTCTTTCTTTTATCTGATAAAATAATATTTCCCCAGCCTTATCTTGCAAGGAGAGACGGTTTGCTGGCTGTGGGTGGTGATTTGAGTGAAAAGCGTCTTCTTCTTGCCTACAGCATGGGTATATTTCCATGGTTTTCGGATGAAGATCCTGTCATGTGGTGGTCGCCTGATCCGCGCCTTGTGCTATATCCAGAGGAGATCAGGGTTTCAAAAAGCCTGAAAAAGATAATTAAAAAGGGTCTGTTTCATGTAACCATGGACATGGCTTTTGAACAGGTGATAACTTCGTGCGCACAAATTCGATTGCAGAACAATGAAAGAACCTGGATTGTTAAAGATATGATTGATGCCTATTGTAAACTGCACGAATCGGGTTTTGCGCATTCCGTAGAGGTATGGTACGAAGGAAAGCCGGCAGGCGGATTATATGGTGTTTCTCTAGGAAAATGTTTTTTTGGAGAATCGATGTTTACACGTATAAGCAATGCTTCAAAGGTAGCTTTTGTTGCTCTCGCAGAACATCTTGAAGCATTGTCCTTTGATATTATAGACTGCCAGTTTGCAACAGAGCATTTGATCCGTTTTGGAGCAAGGCAAATCCCAAGAAACCACTTTTTAAAGCAACTTGAAAAATCTCTGAAAAAAAAGGAGGTAAATCAGGCATGGAAAAAGACTGTATCTTTTGTAAAATCGTAAATGGAGAAATTCCGACTGATTTTTTGTATGAAAACGATAGTCTGGTAGTATTTAAAGATATCAATCCGCAAGCTCCCGTTCATCTTTTGATTGTGCCGAAAAAGCATATAAGAAGCATAAATGATTTAACGGAAGAGGACAGAAAAATTGTATCTGAAATGATTATAACCGGCAGAGATATGGCAGAGAAAGAGTCTGTTTCAAAATCCGGGTATAAACTCATATTCCATGTAGAAAAAGGCGGTGGACAGCTCGTTTTTCATCTGCATATGCACCTTATCGGTTAGATGAGATTTCAAGACTCACAAAGTAGCAGCGGCAATCCTGCCGCTGATTTAAGAGACAGGATGCCGCTGCTATAAAACTCCACAGTCCAAAGTTTTGAGGCGTAATGGATACACCTCTCCATACTGTTTGCTGAAAAACTAAAATTTTACTTTATTGTAAAGCCTTATTTTGTCCACATTCCTAAGGATTCCACTAACTCGTGGATACACCCTTTAGAATCAACAAAATCATTTATTTGTATCTCTATTGTTTCTCTTTTGCCATGTCCGGTAATTGCCTCAACCCAACAGACTTGAGTAAATTGTCAAGATCCTGCCTGGTCGACCAAAGCACGCCTTTTTTACGCATCAAAGCCTCGGCTTCCTCGGTAAAACCATCATGCGCAAAGAACCATAGTCTTAACACTTGAAGGTCTTCACCTTCTGCTTCTTGCACAAGTTCTCTCTTGCGCAAGAATATCTCAACCTCAACACATCCCACCTTGCGGCCTTGCCACCACTTACTCTCTCCGATCCAGACTTCTGCTCCGGCAGCAGCATAGATATCTATCTCTTTTTCAACGCCGGCTCCAAGTCTTACACGATGCCAGATGTAAAAAAACTGCCAGGGAAGCTCAATATCTCCTTTTGCGTGAAACAGTTTACCTGAAAGCTTTTTTCTTTGACCGTTCCACAGCGCCTGGACCATATATACCTCTGCCAGATACCCAAGATGATCACTAAACTTCCGTTTGAGCGTCTGATATTTTTTGACTGTTTCCGATCTAACAACAGCTTGATTCTTTCCCTCTACCTCAATTCTGCCCCACACTTTCAAAAATTCAAGCAGAATCGGATCATCTATTTTCTTGAACCAGCCTCCAAGCTCCATGTACTGAAGAAGATCACCTCTAGATAGCTTTATTAATACATCCCTGATGGTCTCCATTGGCACAACTTTTCCTTCACGCTCGGCAAGTTCTTTTTGAATTCTATCAAGATCAAGCCGGTCTCCTTCTTCTATGGCGGAAAGATATAAAACCCACTTGGTGATGCCGTATTGATTG
>JAUWOS010000016.1 GCA_030611985.1 Desulfobacterales bacterium
AAAACATTCTGCTTTTCTTTGAGGGTGTGTAGATAGAATGACATTTATATTACTTACTATCTTCTGATGTTTAATGGACGGAGCCGGTGTCATACTATATGCCTCTCCGTCAATTAATTCCCACCGTTCATCATCCGGCCACTTAACATAATCGGTGTAAGTAAATTTTTTTTCCGTTTTTTGAGCTAAAGGCATCCCAATCACCAATACTATTTATTTGAAAACAACTGCCACAGGAACAGTAGTCGGCAGGCTGGCCTCCATTCCAATGACCCTGAAAATCAGGTTTCCGTAAAGATTACCATTTTTCAACCGCCCTATTTTTATCCGAATTTGCTCAGACTTGCTGGGTTTAATGCTAAGCCTTTCAGGTATGATCTCAATCCGTGGTTTACCACTATTTATATTTTGTGAGACTATCTTAAATGAAGAGCGAATATCAAGCGTTTTCTTGGTTGGATTCATAATATTCAATCTGAGTGGTTTAATCCTGCTGCCTTCAGGGCAACATAAGGGACGGTCTTTCATATATTGACATATCGAATACAATCCATTATAAAGATAAACATGCCATGTAGATCAAGAATAGATGTGTCTGGGGCATTGCATCATATTATAGTTTTTCACTCGTTCCGTGGTTCTGCCACGGAATGTCTTGCTGAGGCTCTGCCTCATATAAGGAATATGGACGAAATAACTTCCGCAACTATGCATCACAGTTTCAGGCCATATTTGACCCAAATCTATGTGCCTGCTTGTGGAAGTTATTTCGTCCATATTCCTGAATACAGCTACTTTATGAGGCAAAGCCTCAAAAGATGCATTCCCAAACAGAGCCTGGGAACGAGTGAAAAATTATTGAAATTATTGCGTAATGATTCATTTAGGAAACTTTTGATATGAACATTCATCCCAATAAAAAAAACAGGTTCAAAATATCCCTTCTAAACAAAAAAGAATTTACCATAACGTGCGAACTGGTTCCCGGCAGAGGATCCGGAAGCAAAGCTCAAGATAAGCTCCTTGCTTTTGCTGAAAAAGCTGCTCTCAGGAAACAAATACAGGCATTGAGCATCACGGAAAATGCCGGAGGGCATCCAGCTCTTAGTCCGGATGTATTGGGAAGAGAAATCATAAGACTTGGCATTGATCCCCTGGTACACCTGACATGCAAAGACAGGAATCGAAATCAACTGGAAAGTCGTTTATTTGCGCATGGTAGAGAGGGAATACACAATCTCCTTGTCATGGGAGGAGACTATCCTCGTTACGGGTTTAAGGGATTTGCCAAACCGGTATTTGATCTGGACACGGTGCAGCTTATAAAAATGGTTGATGAGATAACCAAAGGATTTGAGATAGAAAAAAATGCGCCTGGAGGAGGAGTAAAACTCTCTCCAATCCCTTTTTTTAAAGGATGTGTTATCTCTCCTTTTAAAAAACTCGAAGCGGAATTGATGACCCAATATTTTAAGCTGCACAAAAAGGTCGTTGCCGGCGCTGATTTTGTCATTACTCAGGTGGGATTTGATGCGCGCAAGTTTGATGAGGTGATTCGGTATATGCGACAAAATGGCCTGAATGTCCCGATATTGGGAAATGTGTATATACCGAGCAAGGCCGTGGTTTCAGTTATGCATCAGGGATTGGTTCCAGGCTGCGTAGTGACCGATAAACTTATGTTGATGTACGAAGAAGAATCTCGTCTTCCAGACAAAGGAAAAAAGAATCGATTGATTCGTGCTGCCGGGCTGCTGGCCATCCTCAGAGGTCTTGGATTCGACGGTGTACACATAGGAGGCTCCGGACTTACCTGCGAAGATATAGAGTTTGTACTGGAAAAGGGAGAAAAGTTCTATCCCGACTGGCGGCAATTGGCGCGAGAGTTTTCTTTTCCGCAGGAAAACGGGTTTTATTACTATGAACCGGATCATAAAACAGGGCTGAACACGGACGTGCCGACAGATCGACACAAAAGCATTCCTGAAAGATCGGCAGGCTATCGTTTTAACCGGCAGGTTCACAAAATGGTTTTTGACGAAAAGGGATGGTTATATCGTCCAGCGAGAACCATTTTCCGTAAAATATCCGGAACATCTCTTGAAAAACTATTTACACAGTTTGAATATCTCATTAAATTTATCGGTTTTGAATGCCGGATGTGCGGAGACTGCACCCTGTCCGAAACAGCCTTTCTATGTCCGCAATCGCAATGCGCGAAATATCTTCTGAATGGTCCATGCGGAGGAAGTCGCAATGGATGGTGCGAGGTTTATCCCTTTGTCAGAAGGTGCATTTATGTCCGGGCTTATGAGCGCCTTAAATCGTTTGGTGAAGAAGAGAGGCTCAGGGATAATATTGTTTTGCCGGTGGATTGGTCATTGAACCGCAAGTCGTCCTGGATTAACTACTTTAGCGCCTGAACGAAAACTGCTAATTTTTCCAATTTCTGCGGCCAGCTTAAATTTTAATCCTCAAAATACTTACATGTATTACTGCGGTTAAAATTTGCGCCTTCCTTGAACTTGAAAAAATTTTCTAGTTTTCGTTCGGGCGCTATTTTATGGACACGGGAGATGTTGATTATATGAAAATAGATGGCGAAGATATCCGTCCGATATGGCTGGATAAGAATTCAAAAGTTGTAAAGGTGATAGATCAAAGACTTCTTCCGCATGAATTTGCTGTCGCAGATCTGAAAAGAGTGGATGATGTTATAAATGCCATAAAAAAGATGTATGTGAGAGGAGCGCCTCTTATAGGTGTGACAGCAGCATACGGGGTTTATCTTGCAGCATTAACTTCATCCGGCAAATCAATTGAAGATGATTACATGATAAGAGAGTGTGACAGGTTAAAGTCAGCAAGGCCTACAGCAGTTAATCTTGCCTGGGCTGTTGACAAGGTGTTGTCCGAGGTGTTGAAAATAAAAAATCCTCGGGATAAAATTATTGCGGCACAAAAAGAGGCGGCAAAGATCGCTGAGGCTGAAGTCGAAAATTGCAGGAAAATAGGTGAGCATGGTTTATGTCTGATTGAGGAAATCAGTCGGGCAAAAAGAGGCGAAAGAGTCAACATACTTACACACTGTAATGCCGGATGGCTTGCCTGTATTGAATATGGCACTGCAACAGCACCGATCTATGCTGCATTTGAAAAAAATATGGATATACATGTATGGGTGGATGAGACAAGACCGCTTAACCAGGGGGCAAGATTAACTGCGTGGGAGCTGGGCAAATATGGCGTCAAGCATACTGTCATAACGGATAATGCAGGCGGGCACCTCATGCAGCACAGCATGGTTGACATGGTAATCGTCGGTACCGACAGAACTACTTGCACAGGTGACGTTGCCAACAAAATCGGAACGTACCTTAAGGCCCTTGCCGCCAAGGATAATAATATACCATTTTATGTTGCCCTTCCATCAAGCACTTTCGATTGGAAGCTACGCGCCGGCTTAAAGGAAATACCCATAGAAGAGCGTGATCCTGATGAAATAAGGTATGTGCAGGGTCTTGATCAGGGCTCGATAAAATCTGTTCTGGTTCCTCCGGCAGACAGCCTTGTTGCAAATTTTGCATTTGATGTCACTCCCGCAAGACTTGTTACGGGCTTTATTACCGAAAGAGGAATCTGCAAAGCAACAGAGCAAGATATAAAGAGGTTATTTCCCGAAATAAAGTAATGAACAATTACGGAAATCCTTGACTTTTTAAGCTTTACGTTTTTATATTGTCTTTATGCTGACAAAATTGGAAAAAAAGATCATCTCTCTAATTCAGGGAGATATTCCCATCACAGAGTATCCATATCTCGAAATTGCAGAGAAGCTTGGAATTGCGGAAGAAACGCTTCTGGAAACGCTAAAAAGCCTTCGCGACAGAGGGGTAATGCGACGGTTTGGCGCAACTCTCAGACATCAGAAATCAGGGTTTGCAGCAAACGCCATGGTAGCCTGGAAGGTTGATGAAAACCGCATTGATGATGTAGGTCAAAAGATGACGTCTTGCAAACAGGTTTCACATTGTTATAGACGGAATCCCAGTAAGGAATGGTCGTACAACCTTTATACCATGGTCCATGCCGGAAATGAAGAATCGTGTCGGGAAATAGTTCGTAATCTGGCAAAGGAGACCTCTGTTGATACATATACCCTTCTTTTCAGTCGCAGGGAACTGAAAAAAACCTCAATGAAATATTTTTCAACGCCCTGATAATATCCGTTGAAACATAATATACCGAACATTCTTCTTGTTAATCCCTGGATACACGACTTTGCAGCTTATGATTTCTGGGCCAAGCCTGTCGGGCTTTTGACCCTTGCATCAATACTTGCACATCACGGATTTGCAGTTTCATACATAGATTGTCTTGACAGATTCCATCCGGATGCGCCTCAAACCGATCCTTATTCCGGATATGGTCGAGGCCCATATCTTAAAACCAGAATTTCCAAACCAAAAGGTCTTGAAGATGTATCCCGTAACTTTTCCAGGTATGGGATAAAACGGAAGTGGTTCAGGCAAGATCTTTTATCTATACCAAAGCCCGATCTTATCCTGGTTACTTCTCTTATGACGTACTGGTACCCTGGAGTGCGGGAAACTATAGGGATTTTGAAAGAAACTTTTCCCGATACACCCGTTGTTCTTGGAGGTATTTATGCAAGTCTCTGCCATGATCATGCTGTTACTCATTCAGGCGCAGACAAGGTCATAACGGGACCGGGCGAAGAACATGTCATCAGGCTTGCCGAAGATTATACCGGTTTTTCAGCAAGACCCAAATTTGATTCCAACAGGTTTGATCCTGATGATCTTGACACCTGTCCTTATCCTGCATTTGACCTGCAAAGAAAGATTACTTACATTCCTGTTCTCACTTCAAGGGGATGTCCTTTTTCCTGCACATACTGTGCATCACATTTTTTAAATCCAAAAAGAATGTTGCGCAGTCCTGAGTTGGTTGTAGAAGAGATAATATACTGGCATGAAAAACAGAATGTAAGAGATTTTGTGTTTTATGATGATGCGCTTCTTGTAGATGCCGAAAAACATGTCATTCCCATACTCGAAGGGATAAATAAAACGGGTTTGAAGTTGCGCTTTCACACACCAAATGCAGTTCATGTTCGCTGGATTTCAAAGCAGACAGCACGCCTGATGTATAAAGCGGGTTTCAAAACTATGCGTCTCGGGCTTGAAACTTCCAGTTTTGAAAAAAGAGAAGAACTTGACAGAAAAGTAAGCGAAGATGAATTTATTCGGGCTGTTGCCTGTCTGAAGGATGCAGGATTTAAGAAGAATCAGATAGGCGCATATCTCCTTGCAGGTCTTCCTGATCAGACAATCAGTTCCATAGAAAATTCTATCAAAACGGTCATACAAAGCGGAATAACGCCTATTTTGGCTTATTATACTCCAATTCCTCACACAGCTCTCTGGAAGAAAGCTGTTGCTTCCTCCCGTTACGATCTTGAATCAGATCCCATATTTACAAATAATGCAATATTCCCATGCCGAAACGAAACCTTTTCATGGAAAAAAATTTCATATCTGAAAAGTCTGACGGTAACATAGATTGGTAAGCGTTTACAGTGCCTGTAAAAGCTTACAAGTTAGGAAACAGCATAACAAGGTTAGGAACGTGGAGGTGATGGGAAAACGAAGGGAGATTGAGAAAAGGTCGGCTCACTTTAGTTCATTGACCATTTTTTGATCCAATTTTTTCTTATATTCCAGCTCCAGCTCTTCCTTTTCTTTGTAAAGATTTTCCAGTTCATCAAAACAATGATTAATGACAGACTGGCAATGGTGAATAGACCGTGAAATTTCCGCTATCTTTTTGCCGTTTTCGGCTCCGGAAGCTTCAAGTATAGCTGTGTTGAGATCGTTGAGCTTTTTTTCATTTAATTCAATATCGCCTTCTGCTCGAGCAATATTCTGCTCAATGGGTTTTATGGCTTTTGATCGCCTGGCAATAATTTCAGATCGCCGGCGCCGCAATTCTTTTTTTGTGAGCTTTGCTCCGGACTTCTCGCGGCAGATATTTTTCCCGGAAGATCTTTCCTGCATCTCTTTATCTTCCCATCCCCACTTTTCAAGAAATTGCTGGTAGCTGCCTTCAAACATAAATGTTTGATCATTTTTAAATACAATGAGACGGTTTGCCAGCGCATGAAGAAACATCTCATCATGAGTGACTATAACAACGGTTCCGTCAAAGCTGTCGATGGCGGCCAGCATCGCATCGCACGCATCCATATCAAGATGGTTGGTAGGTTCATCAAGCAGCAGCAAGCTTAACGGTGTTACCAGAAGCTTGCCGAGCATCACGCGACTTTTCTCGCCGCCGGAAAGCACACTGATCTTTTTCAGCGCCTTGTCTCCTTCAAACATCATTGCACCGCATATGTTTCGAGCCGACTGCCGGTTTGCATCCGCATGAGAATAAAGAATCTCCTCTTCAACAGTTCGTGTATCCACAAGACTGCTGATATTAGTCTGTTCAAAAAATCCCTTTTTAACCGCAGGATTATATGAAATTTGACCAGCTTGTGGTTCGAGAGTACCTGCCAGAAGCTTGAGCAGCGTAGTCTTGCCTTTGCCGTTTTTCCCGATAATGCCAACGCGGTCACCAGCTTCTAGAAAGATATCCAAACCTTGCACAAGAGGTTTCTTTTGATCATATGAAAACGTTATATTGCGTGCATTCAAAACATGTTTTCCTCGAAATGGGCTGCTGCGAAAAGAAAAGTCAAGGGCATTGATTGTTTCGAGCTTTTTCTTTTTTTCTGTTTTTTCAAGTGTTTTGATCCGAGATTGTACCATATTTGCAAGCCTGGCCTTGGCTCTGAACCGGCTGATAAACTGTTTTATCTCTTTTTGACGACGTTCATCGTTAAGGCGCGTTTTTTCATATATTTCCTCATCCTGAGCAATTTGCATATAGTATTTTTCCGTATTTCCCGTTATTTTTCGCATCTTTTTTCGATGGATACCGAGGATGTGGGTCACAACGTTGTCCATAAAGCTTCTGTTGTGCGTGACAAGTATCAACTCGTGTGGCCAGTTGACAAGAAAGCGTTGAATCCAGCGAATGGAAGTAATATCAAGATAATTAGTCGGTTCGTCTAAAAGCAGCAGATCGGGTTCGGAAACAAGCACCTTGGAAAGATTAATTCGCACCTGAAATCCACCGGAAAATTCATCCGGATGTCTTTGCATATCGCTTTCGGAAAATCCAAGTCCGGCAAGAATTTTTTCAACTTTCCAATAACAATCCTTTTCAGATTCGCTAAGACCTTTTACCCCTTCTTTCAGTACGGTATCTTCGGTAAAAGCCAGACGCTGCCTGACACAACCGATGCGATAGTTTCCCGGAATAGTAATGACACCGGTATCATACGATTCTTCACCGATTATCATGCGAAAAAGGGTTGTCTTTCCATGTCCGTTTCGTCCGACAAGCCCGACCCGTTCACGAGAATTGAGCCTGAAACTAGCGCCGTCAAAGATGAGACGACCACCAAAGCCTTTTGTAAGATTTTCAATGCTGATCATTTTTTTAGATATTACCTTTCTAAATTTTTCTTGTTCCCGCTAAACTTTCGATATATCGATGTTTGCTATATCTATTATTATATTTAAAGATAAGGTCAACCAGCGGCATATGAAGATTCCCAAACCGTTTGACATATTTTGTGCTGACCCATCTCAAAAATTTTTCAAAAATTCTGCCATTTTGTGCAAAATGAATCTTCAACAAACGATCAACATCTGCATCAAAATAATTCTCAATTTCAGGTGTATGGGCACCCAGCACAGGACGGTATTGTTGAACAAAGGGTGATGAACGTATTTTTTGCAAAAAAGAAAACCGTTCAATGTCATCAGAAAGCGTTGTATTATATCCATACATACATATAAAACGAAGTTCTGTCGGTTTTACAGAATTGAGCAGTTTAAGCTTTTTTTTGATAACGGGAATAATATCTGCTGTGTTAAAACTAAAATAATACATTCGTTTGGTAAAGGAGTAATTTTTGCAATCAATTTTTTGCAATAGATTTGCATTTCTCGTGTTAATTAAACGAATATCAAGTGTCTGATTAAAATTTACCTGCAGTTTATTATTGATCATCGTTTCCAGAAATTTATATGACTTGGGATGGGCTAACAAATTATTATCCAATATAACAAGCTTATTGAATTTTGGAGGAACTATATCATCAATTTCGGCAACTTGTTGTAATTTGCCCTCTTTAGCGGGAACGAGGCAAAAACTGCAATTGTTAGGACATCCTCTAGTGAGAAATCCCATAGCAAAATCCATTTTCGGATAAAGCGAATAATCCGGCATTAAATATTCAATTTCATCCGGTAACTTCAGTGACAGATCCACCCCTGTCCCACCGATTTGAAGATTTTCACCATGAAGTTTCCGCAATTTTTTTATTTTATTGCCGGTAGCAACACTATTAAAAATACAACTGGCGAAAACAAATTTTGATTTTTGATGAATTCCGGATTCTCTGGCAAGAATCACATTTCTGCCTTCATTCTTGTAATACCGGCTTAATTTCATTAAAGAAAGATTAGGAATCAAACTGTCAACATCAATCAGGACAACATCGTCTTTATCCGCTTTGGCTGTATTGGTAAATCTTGACCTTAAAAAATTACTTCTATAATCCCAGGTTTTTCTGTCGCTGGTCGATTTTGCAACAACAAACTTCTTCACATGATCAACAGGAGAAATAACGGGCAGTATACTATTTTTGAACTTCTCAATCTGATTAATGCTACTTTTTGTACTGCATCCGATAATAAATTGAATATTCGGAAAAAGATTTTCAAGCGTCTTCATTACCTGGGGTATTTGCAGAGTTGAAAACAGTTTTTCAAAATGATCGATAAAAAGAATTCCCTGACAAAGGTTGAAATCGTTGGTAATCTGCCGCGAATCTGCCATTTGTCTGACAAAATCAATCAAAAAATCAATAATGTTAATCTGTTTTTGAGGAAGATCGGGAAGCAAAATAGCCTGAGAAGACTTCTTTTTTCTGCGGGTTGAACCTGATTCTCTCTTAACAAAAACTGTTTTATCTTTGTCGCAACAGGAAAATGTTACATCGGAAATAAGACTGGAAAATGCAGTCAAAACGGTATTATAAAGAGATGCTCCTTTTTTGCTGTTATAAGTCGAAGCATGGTGTTGTTTGTAAAGCCACGGCGTGACCGGTGTCAGTGGAAATTTGTCATCAAAGAAAGTGCCGAATCTGGAACTTCGAAGCCTATAGGAAAAATCCAGCTCTACATCCTGATATACATATCGGTCTCTTGCAGCATTAAAACCATAAGCAAAATTTCCTAATGTTTTTTTTAGATCATTAAATCCACTAAATAAAGTGTAATACCCTTGCCATCTAAAATTATCTTTTAAAATGGGTTCGATAGCGCAGCCTGGTGAAATAATATATTCACTTTTTGCTCTGTAAAAATATTCTCCTTTTTTAGTTTTGTTCGTATTCGAACGTAATATAACACCAAAATCGGCTATCTCGCTTCTTCTTCCATAAACCCTGAATATTTCTTTCTTCAGATGTGGCAGATAACGTGATCCACCAACACAAACCGCTAAAAATTTAAAAAATAATGTTTTTTCCAGGTCTGTATATTTATTATCAGTATTTTGAAATAGAGACCATCTATAAATCTTCTGCTTCTGATTATAAAAGGGAAGATTAAAGATTATATCGCCACAGGTGTCTTTAATCCAAAATCTTTCTATATACAATTTATTTCGTCCTGTTTTTTTAAAACCCGCATAAAAATAACTTTTTATTAAAAGTTTCCCGTAAGCGTTCACAGGCACTACATATGCACGTTTTCAGGGCAACCAACATAGCAAATCTATAGTTTTGCCTAAGAAAACGCACATCTACAGCACCTGTAAAAGCTTACATGTTGGGAGTAGCCTTGTTGTGCTACCGATTCTCCCGTGAACGGTTACAGTTTCCCAAACAAAAATTACAATACCAAATCCCATATTTTTAATCAATAGCGGGCTGGAGAATATCATTTTGCATCAGGCTGTTCTTTCAGAGAATAAAGAATGAAATCAATAGAATAAGGAATGCTGCCATTTTTAATTTTCAATAGTCAATTTTAATCTTAAGTTATTAAAATTATAGCATAATAATTTATTTGGGAAACTTTTATTAATACATATTAGCCTCGCCAAATGGATTATCCGTTCCCTTTTTAAAAAGCAAAAAGCGATTTCCCTTGGCTTGCTGAGTAGCAAATTGAATTCCCTGTTGCTTCATTCCCCTGAAAAGTTCCCGTTTGAAATCAAATTTCTTCCCTTGGTAATTCACATCAAGTTGAAAATTTCCCGGTGATTCGTTTCTAACATTTTTATCCTTAAAACCGGACATTTGTTCAATAACGTCAACAATGGAATATGTTTCATCTTCGGAAAAGTTTCTAAACCATAAATCAAAACGGGTTCCTGCATGCACTGCTCGTTCATAATAAGCCAGAGTGTCTCCAATAAGGGCGTCAGCTATGGCTTTTCCCAGTTTATCCGCTGCTTTTGCGGCTTGCATATCATCGTAGTAATCTCCAGACATTTTCATGGTCTTGACATACAGGTCGCCCGATTTCTGAGCGATCAGATCTGCGGTAGCAGGAGCTGCGGCGCGCAAGGCAATCTCAACAAGGATGCCGCCAAAATACTTGCTTTGCCCACCCGTTTTCTTTGCAGCATGCACATCATACACCAGAAGCAGATCTGCTTTGTATTTGAGAGCCAGAGCGGAAAGATCATCCATGTCCACATCAATACGACCCGCCTGTTCAATCTCGTTGTAAATATTATCAATAAACATCCGATCCAGAACAACAAAGCCTTTACGGGCAAAAACACCATTGATTGCCTGTTCGGCAGCCCGAACTACTTGTGAATTTCGGTACATGGAACTTTTGGTTTCAGGCATATAAACTGCCATAAAACGCGGATTGCCGATCTGAGCCATCAGAATTCCAACAGCTCTCAAATCATTTTTGATCGAAGTTGTCTGCACATCAGCCTGAATGGTCACAGTATACATGGAACCATCAGGGGTTTTCCCTTCCGAAAGTATATTGTAGTTGCTGATATAGCCGCTTGCTCTGGAATAGATCTTGTCAGAAAGAACCTGAAAATCGGCAATCTTTGTTTTGGAATCAATCAACGTTCCAACGCCTTGCTCAACCGCAGATCTTTTGGCATTTTCAATAGCCATCTGACGCGATGGTCCTTGTCCTACAGCCATTACAATCTGGCCAAAAACCACTGACGCAGAAAGAATCATGATTCCCAGAAAAAGACATACACCTATAATTTTATTGCATTGCATAATCTTTCCTCTTCTTTTAAATTTCCAATTTTTCTGATACTCTTCAGGCGCTGTATATTTCTAATATATCCGCAACTCGCCGCCTTCTTCGCTTTTTTTAACTGGAGTTTGTTTCAACAGTTTCTTTTGTTTTTCATACTTCCGATAATCTTTGATTGCAGTCTGTGCTCTTGCTATTGCTTCTATATAAAGCTTACTGTCTCCATATTTGGCTGCCTTTTTATACATGTTTCTTGCTATCTCAAGGTTTTTCAGACCGCCAAAACTTTCATAAGCCACACCCAGATTATAGTGAGCTGAACTGCTGTAAGGTTCGGTTTTAATTACATCCTGCCATATCTCCATGGCCTCTTCCCATGCCCCGCATTTGGCAAACTCAATACCACGTTTAACAAGCTTGTGTCCGCCGATTCCAACTCCGTATTTGCTTCCGTCATCAAATGTTACATTTTTTGAAATTTCAGTGGGGGAAATTTTTGCGACAAGCTGTTCAGCAACTTTGTCGGAAAGTTCATTTAGAGTCTGATTCTTTGCCGGCAACTGGCTCATTTTGCGCCCGAAAAGAGCATATTCCCTGTCACCACCAAACTTTTCATTATAGTTTTTCGTGATCTTTCCTGTAGCAATAATTCGTTTGGTTCTCAAGTCAAATACCTTGAAATCCGTTGTCAGAGAAGCTTGGCGTATGACATGGGAAACAGGTTTAAGCACAGTCTTCTTGATTTCCACATCCACCCACTTTCCAAAAATATTTTTCTCCTTTTTGTATTGACCGATTCCCTCTTGCATTCGGACATAGTCAGCGCCGGAAATGTCATTGATATTTGCGGTCACACGTCCAGTAATCACCCCATCTGCTTGCAGACTATCAAGAATGGGTAGAAATCTTGGATCATCAACCTGATCATAGATAACTTTATCCAGAACATTTATACTGCTAGTGTCGATGAGATTAAAATGTTGAATTTCGCCAAGTTTATTGTAAAAGCCACTCCGAACCGCCTCTCCATACCTACCGTCAAATTTGAGTACAGCCAGAGTTCGAATGCCTCCCATAGAGACTTCAGCAGGCCTGATTCCATATATCCGTGTCTTTGCCGCACAACCAAACCATCCAGTCATAGCAATCAGCGCCACAAATACCCATAATGTTAATATCTTCCGATTTTTGCACACAATTCATCCTCCTTTTTGCTGAATAATTCGTTGATTTGTGACCTCTCATCAATCGACGAATCCACATCCATCCATTCTATCCAAATCATACAACCATCCTTTAAACGCCTTTTTTTCGTTTATCTGCAACAAGCCTTTTTCACTTGCTACATGGGCGGCAACGCAGATACAGTTCCATCTGACCGATTCACGCAGTAACTCATGTACATCATATTTGATTGCCAAAGGCGGATTCGCCTGGTCATGAATTCCGCAATCGCCCAATATACCGTTACAGCGCTCCCAAGAGGCATCCGGTCCAAAAAGAAGCAACATATGAATGCCCTCTTTGGTTTCCAATTCTGCTCCGATGAAAACAATAATTCCTTCAGCGCGGGCAGCTTCGGCCAGTGACTGTCCGGTGCAGCAACACTGGTGATAGGTAATAGCAATCGCCTCAATACCGATTCTCTGACACGCTTCCACTATCGCCGTATTATAATCCGATTCTTTGTTGAACACAGTCTCTTTGCTATGCCGCACAATATAATCAAATGGATTCACTTGAAGGGCACAACGAAAGAAACGAGCGCCGCGGGGTAATTTTTGGGCATTCACGATTGAGTCTATCTTGCTCATTTTATTTCCTCGCTCTGAGTTGGTCCCGAACATTCACCTGTTTTTTAAATGCGTTTTCCTTCTGAATCGCTCTCCTTATTCTGGCTGAATTCGTGACCATAGCGGTTCCAAGTCCTTTGGCAGGGCAAGGCTGCGGAAAATTTTCATCATTCTGCTCTGAGCATCACTTTGCCCCAGATATTTGTTCAGAACATGATGAACATGTTCCAGGAAAAATTGCTTGCCGTGTATCCACTTATGGAGTTGGTTCTTCACCGGAAGCTCTGACACCCGATTCAGTTTGTCCACAAAACTATGAAAAATCAGGTCCGGATCAAGGTAGCCATGCCATTCATTTAAGGTTTCCTTTATAATATCGTCGTCTTGCGCAACATCAAAGTCGAGAAGTTTTTCCTTGAACCCCAAAGCGCGAAGCCCGCTCCAAAGCGGATTGATCTCTGACCACAATACACCATGTCGCAGCCATTTCCCTTTATCTTGCATGATTTCACTTGTCAGCGCCTCAAGCCCGCCCGCCACCTTGCCTTGCATCTTTTGCGGCAGAGCTTCCCATAATTCATCAGGAACAACCGCATAACTCTCCAGACAAAATCTGGGTAGCACAAAAAGATTTTCCAGTTCATCCTGCTTTGCGGCAATGACTTCATCTGTCCACTCATCACGGTCAACAATTCCCAGCCAGTCGGTTTCCTGTGCAAGGATATCCGTTACAATCTTTTTACTGCCCACGTCGGCCAGCGCCCAATCGCTTTCCCATTCCGCTCCCAATTTCCGTGATAGTAAAATACGAAAAAGAGATGCATCGTCGGTACCCTCAACCAGCAATGCCGGCTTGGCCGTTTGGCCGATCAGTTCCTCCTTTATTTCCCGGTGCCTCTTTTGCCAGCCCTTCACAGCTCACCTCCCAGGGAAATACGCTGCCCTATGGATTCATAGCGATTCCAAATATCCGGCAAATGAGACGTGAGTAGAAGCTGTCCTGTCTGTTTTCCCACAAGGGACTCCAGGGCTGCCAGGAAACCCGGAATAAGAGATGGATGGAGATGGAGATCCGGTTCATCGATCAGGACAATTCCGCCTGGTTCCAACCACTGGTGGAGCAGGTAAAGCTGAATTAAAACCTGATGTTCTCCGGCGCTCAAATCATCCAGAAAATGAAATTGCCCTCGACTGTTTTTTAGCTTCACACGCAATCGGTTTTCCCCTGTTCGAATATCGGTTTCGATTTCTTTATCGTGGAGGAATTTATTCAACATCCTGACAGTTTCATGAAAAGAATGGAGTTTGCTGGTCTTCAAAGTGATCAGGGATGCCTCCAGTTGTCCCTGCCAGTCCTCCGTTGCTTTGTAACGTACGAGCCAGCGAATCTTTGAATCCTCAGGCGTCGGCTTGCCGACACCGCGTCTCGGAGGTACCCAGCGCCGCTCTTCGGCATCCAGGTAAACGATGTTTGAAATTGCCGCATCTTCGAAGGTCAGGATTAGTTTTTTGCGTGACTCGCCCCATTCTACAAATCGTTCTTGATCAGTTTTAAACAATTTGTGGCGAGAAGTTCCAGTCTTGCCGGTATCGAAGAGGGACTCTCCAATCCAAGAGACGTCTGGAGAACTGTGCTCGATTTCTTCACACCATTGCGCATCTCCAAAAACTAATCCAACTGGGCCGGAATTATTAAAAACTTCATCGAAGACGACTGCGCATCCACCCCATTTACTCAACCATCCACAGGCGGTTTCCGATTTCGGCATCTTTGTCTGCCGGTCAAGCCAATATCCGGCCGCATCCCAAAGGGTGGCTATCATGCGCAGTATTATTGATTTCCCACTCCCGTTAGGACCAGAGAAAAGAATAAATTGGGAAATCTCATCTGTCCACGAATCTGTCAGGTCGATCTTCTGTTCTTTTAACGGACCGACGTTTTTGAAATATAGCGTCTTGATTTTCATATCAATATTCTCCGCTTATAAGAATTACGAATTAGCAATTACGAATTTTGAATTTTGATTTTCATGGTTTTAGCGATCGATCCGAGCAGTTTTAGCAACTCATCGCAGTCGTGGATGATAGACTCAAAAGCAGCTTGATCGATCAATCCACTGTCATGTATAAGTCTGAGCCAGTAGTGTGTTTCGCGCGCTTCTTTGTAAGCAATCGCTATTTTGGAAACAAAGTCCTTTTCAGACTGGCCACCGATAGCTTCTTCAACATTTGCGCCAATAGATGTACCGGATCGAAGAAGCTGTTTTGAATCGCTATCATATTTTGCCTTTATTTATCCGACCCAAATCTATGCGCCTACTTGGGGAAGGTTAATTCGTCCAAGTTCCTTATCTTTTGGCTTTGTTAGAACGTAAAAAGAGTTGCTCCAATTTTTCGGCCGGCAATGGTCTGCTGATAAAATAGCCTTGAATTTGGTCACAGCCTTGTTTACGCAGAAATGTCAACTGCTCTTCCGTTTCTACGCCTTCGGCAATTGTTGTCAGACCCAGACCCTTTGCCAAGCCGATTATGGCCTTTGTAATAGCTGAGTCATTAGGATCCGTCATGATATCTTTTATAAAACTTCGATCTATTTTCAAGGTATCCAGTGGAAATCGCTTCAGGTAGTTCATTGAGGAATAGCCGGTTCCAAAGTCATCAATCGACAGATTTAACCCCATCTCTTTCAGTTTCCATAGCGTGGCTATAGTTTCCTCCGTATCCTGCATAATGATGCTCTCTGTAAGCTCAAGCTCTAAATACTGAGGATCCAGGCCTGTAGCAGCAAGAACATTTTTCAGGGACTTGACAATATCTCCTTGTTTAAACTGGTAGGAAGACAGATTGACTCCTATGCGCAGCGGATTGAAACCAGCCTTATGCCAAGCTGCCACCTGCGCACAGGCTGTTCGCAACACCCATTCCCCGATAAGGATAATCAGTCCTGTTTCCTCTGTAATGGGAATAAACTCTGTCGGAGATACCAGCCCCATCTTCGGGTGTTCCCAGCGAATCAGCGCTTCCACACCAACTATCGTGGATGTTGTAACTTCCACCTGTGGCTGATAATAGACTATAAATTCGTTCCTCTCCAACGCTTTTTTCAGCTCGGCTTCCATATTGAGCCTTGCCAGAGTAAGTTCGTTCATATGTTTCGCATAAAATTGAAAATTATTTCTGCCCGCATCCTTTGCATGATACATAGCAGTATCTGCATTTTTTAACAGTGTGTCGAGATCTTCGCCATCATCAGGATAGATGGCAATTCCGATGCTGCCCGTAACATATAATTCATGACCGGCAACCTTCACCGGCAGACCCAGGCATTTTATTATACGCTTTGCTACCAATACAGCATGTTTTATTTCGGTTAAACCGGGAAGCAGGATTGTAAATTCGTCGCCGCCCAACCGCGATATTGATGTTACAGGCCGGTTTTCGCTGTCTGTCCTGGCAACGATGTCTATCCTGGCAACGACGTCTGAGGTGCGAATGACTGCCATCATATTTTCGGAAATCTTTTGTAACAGCTTGTCGCCGACATTGTGTCCAAGTGTATCATTAATGCGCTTAAAGTTATCCAGATCCAGGTATAATATAGCTACCTTTGACCTGTTACGTTGTGCCATGCGGATCGCCTGAATGGAGTATTCTTTAAAAAGCCGGCGGTTGGGCAAGCCGGTTAAGACATCGTAGTAGGCAAGAAACCGGATCTTTGCCTCAGCTTTTTTATGTTCGGTTATATCTTGTATTATGCCATGCATGCTGAATGGTTTGCCGGTTTCATCAAAAATTACTTGTGCCTGCTTATGAACCGTGCGCTCGGTTCCATCCGGCAGGATAATTCGATGGTCGATACTGTATGGCTTGTTTGCATGTAAAGCTTTGTCAACTGCATTTTCAACATATCCCCGATCCTCAGGATGCACCAATTCGAGGAAGGCCTCGTAGGTTCTGCCAAATGCATGTGGTTCAAGACCGAAGATGTTATAGATTTCGTCCGACCAGTAAAGTTTGTTGTCCACGATATTCCAGTCCCAGTTTCCAAGACGGGCAATACGTTGCGCCTGAGTCAGCCTGGCTTCACTCCGACGCAAACCCCGAAAGGCTTCTCTGGCTCGCAGCAGGTAGCGGACCCGATGATTCAGGATAGGCCAGTTGACAGGCTTGGTAATAAAGTCCGTGGCACCCGCATCATAAGCTCGCTGGATGGACTTTACATCGTCGAGGCCTGTGACCATAACTATGGATACGTCGTATCCTCCAGGCAGTTGCCGCAGCCTGGAGCAAGCAGTAAAACCATCCATTTTCGGCATCTTCACATCCAGCATTACTATGTCAGGGCTCACACGTTTAAAGACAGACAGCGCTTCAACGCCGTTTTCGGCCTCTTTAACAATCATCCCTGCCTGTTCCAGCGACTCGCACATCAACAGACGCACTGCTATATCATCGTCCACTACCAGGACAACCGGCTGTTTTTTTTGATCATAGTCCTTACGCATCAGATATCCTCCCCAATTCGTCAGTCAATGCTGTACTAGCCAATTTATATTCTGATTCAATGCGGCCAGTCAGCGCTTTTGCCGCGTCTGTACGTCCCTCTCGTCCCATCTCTTCCAGCTTTTTGCACACGGCTGCCATGCTGACCGCGCCCAGGTTGGCACTGCTCGACTTCAGGCTGTGGGCTGCTTCGCAAAGGGCAACGCCATCCCCTTGTTCCACAGATTTGCGCACGGTCTTTATCAACCCTGGCGAGTTCTGCAGGTAGAGATTGATGATTTTGCTCAGAACATTGGGCTTGCCGGGCCGCTGCAGTACACGGATCCTTTTCAAGGTATCCTGTTCCAGTACTGGTTCTGTTTCTTTTTGTTCATCCGGTGCGATTGATTTGACTATTGCTTTTGGATCAGTTGATTTCATACCCTGATCCAGCCACAGCGATAAGACCGCCTGCATCTGATTCATAGTAAAAGGCTTGCTCAAAAAATCATCCATGCCAACAGATAGACACTGCTCCTGTATACCTTCTTGTATATCTGCTGTGAGCGCAATAATTGGAACACGCCGGCTATTGTTTCCGGCCTGTTCATGCTCCCGGATTTTAGCTGTCGCTGCCAATCCATCCATCACCGGCATATGAAAGTCCATCAAGATCAAATCAAAGTCGGTTTTTGCGGATGCCTCTACCGCCTTCTGTCCGTTTTCTACTGCGTTGACCCGGCAGCCCATCAATTCCAACATTTTCATAGCCATCTCTCGGTTCACCTGGTTGTCTTCGACAAGCAGGATGTGTGCGTCAAATACAGCTCCAAATTCCTTTGCTTGAGCATAGTTTGTTTGCAGATGATTGCCCGCGCCCGGTGTACTCATAGTCTTTATCAGGCAGTCATAGAGTTCGCGCTGACGTACCGGTTTGATCAGGTAATGATAAATACCAGCATCGGCTGCTATTGCCGCTTCCTCATCAAAATCAGCAGAGCTGAGCATTATCAGATGCATTTCAGGGATGTTTGAATCTGAACGCAGCCTGCGCGCAAGCTCAATGCCGTCCATCTCGGGCATGTGCCAATCAAGCAGGACTATGTCGTATGTCTCGCTACTTAAAGCAGCGCTGCGTAATATTTCAAGAGCTTGTTTACCATTTTCAGCAATGCCGTTCTCCATTCCCCAGGCAATTACCTGGTTGGTCAGTATCTCCCGGTTGGTCGCATTGTCGTCCACGATCAAAATGCGCATTCCGCGAAGGCTTTCCGCTGGGCACAGGCCGTTATACTGATTTGTGGTTCGGCGTTTAAAGCTAACCGTGAACCAGAAGACAGAACCCTTACCCGGTTCACTTTTAACGCCCATCTCGCCGCTCATCAGCTCCACCAGCCTGCGGGAGATGGCCAGACCCAGGCCGGTGCCGCCGTACTTGCGGGTGGTGGATCCATCTGCCTGGGAAAATACATCAAAAATCCGTGCCTGGATTTCCGGTGTGATGCCGATACCGGTATCCGTAACCTCGAAACGCAAGTGAATCTTGTCTTTGGTCTGCTTGAGGACGTCCACACGTATTACCACCTCGCCTCTATGAGTGAACTTGATCGCATTGCCCAACAGATTTACCAGTATCTGACGAAGGCGATACAAGTCACCTGATAACGCCACCGGCAGGTCAACAGGCAGCACAGGAATAAGTTCCAAACCCTTGGTGTGCGCCTGCTCTGCCAGCATGCCTGCTGTTTCTTCCACCAGGTCTCGCAGGTTGAAATCATGAGTCTCCAGTGCCAGTTTACCGGCTTCGATCTTGGAAAAGTCAAGGATATCATTAATGATCCCCAGTAGAGAGTCACCGGAGCGCTGGATGGTTTGAGCGAACCCTCGCTGCCTGTCGGAAAGCTTTGTACTCAGTAATAGTTCGGTCATGCCCAGCACGCCGTTCATGGGTGTGCGTATTTCGTGGCTCATGGTGGCCAGGAACTCGCTCTTGGCCCGGCTGGCCGATTCTGCCACTTCTTTGGCCTGTTGAAACACCTCGACCGTATCTTGTAGTTTGGTATTGGCTATAGAAAGTTCCTTTGTCCGAAGCGCTACCTGATTTTTGAGACTTGACCGGTGTTCTTTCAGCTCATCATCCCGAAACTGAATTTGCACTAGCATCTCATTAAATCCGTCAATAAGGGCACCCAGCTCGCCCTCAGTCTCCTTGATCGCCCGGATAGAATAATTCTTTTCTCTGGAGACTCTTTCCATAATCTCAGCCAGGCCAATGATGGGTCGTGAGATTAGCGGCTGAAGCTTCAGGGCAAGCAAATAAGTGATCAAGGTCGTAAACATGAGGGATAAAACGCCAATGATCGCATAAGCTCCAAGGCTCTTATAAATATGCGACATATCTTTCTCAATCCACACCACCCCAATTATTTCACCGTCCAAATGGATATCTTCAAATACATCAAAGTAGCTATCAAATAGAGGGAACCCCTCAAACATACCTTCATTTGCCTCTATTTTTACTCTGGAAAAATTTGTTTCAATAGAGTTATCCTTTCCAGGCAAAGGCTTTTTCTGCTTATCGGCTCTCTTGTAACAGGCAAACAGACTTCCATCGGGAGTAAAGATAGTGGCTGTAGTTACATTAGGCACAGCGCTCAAGGCAGATAGCGTTTCCAGCGCCGATGTGCGGTCATTAAAGGCAAGAGACGCTTTGCTATTAATTCCAATGGTTTTTGCCAGAGTGGAAAGCTCTTGCAAAGAAGCTCTGGATATGCTGAAAATTTGAAAGACAGTGAAGGATATTGTGGCGATCATCAAAACAACGACGCTTGTAAAAACCATCAACAATGTTATCTTTTGTTTGATGGAACTTTTTTGGAATAGTTTCATGGTATTTCAGCCTATTTAATCACATCTTGCGCCAATCTGAGAAGTTGGGAGCTGATCATTAGCCCGGAATCCTGTGCTGCAACAAGGTTGATCCGGAATCGAATTTTGTTTTCTACTCGAACCATACCGATCATGCCGCCTGCTTTCACAAAATCATCCATGTCGCTGATAGTTAGAACAAACTTCCCCTTGAGCTTGCTTATGGTGTGTTTTATTCTTCTTTTTTCCGATTCCGCCACGAATAGAATGTGACAACCCTTGACTGACATGACGTTCTCGCTGTGGCTTATAACAATTCTCCGTCCTCGAACCGTTTTGCCGGTAATGCTTTGCAAAGCACCCATGATCGGGCTTTTACCGAGAATGCAAATGGTAACAGGGCTTTCAGAATCAACGAAAGCCGACTCCGGCCACTGAACAAACTTCGCAAAATTGTACAGAAAGGCCGCCTTGATTCGATACTCGTACAAAAGCGGTTCTTCCGCTCTGGCGGATGATAAAGGAGTGGCCGCACTGACGAGTATCGCAATGGAAATTAGCGCTGCAAGATATCTATTCATAGAATTTTTTGTTCTGCAATGTAGGGGCGATCCTTGTGGTCGCCCTAATCAGGCTTGTGATCGCCCTAATAAGGCTTGTGATCGCCCTAATAAGGGCGATCACAAGGATCGCCCCTACATCGTTAAAATCGCCAGGTAACCTTTCCGTACACACCGCGTTCGACTTCTGTGGGCAGGGGGGCGAAGCTCTCCTGCACGTATTCCGGATGTTCGTTATCCAGAAGATTCTGTCCCACTAGAGCAATCTCTACCTCATCGTCGGGCCGCCAGGCCAGGCGGATATCAAGCGTGAGATAACTGTCAATTTCCGTTCGCGACATTGTTGTGGCGTCAAGTTGCGAGGCGTCAAGCGCCTTAACATCGTCCACATAACGAAACCAGAAATCAATGTCCAGGTCTTTACTGAAATTTACGGTTGAACGGAGGGAGACCTGGTGTTGCGGTCCGTCGTTATTGTGTATCTCGTCAGCTTTATCGCGTGTGTCGATGTCGATCCAGAGGTAGCTGTAGGCCAGGTCCCATCGCCACCAGTCTGCGGCCTGCAAAACCGCTGCCAGTTCAAGGCCGTATGTTTTGCCCTTTAGCTCGTTGTCGAACCGCAACTGTTGTTCCACATATGGATATTGACTATGGACATGGAACACTCGTGTTTCCACTTCAGGACTGCGAAGATTATCATAATCGTTATAGAAGACAGACATGTCCAGCGACAGGGTGTTGGCCGGCACAAACCGGTAACCCAACTCATAGGCCAGCAATTCCTCGGATTCATAATTCCGGTCACCAATAAAGGTTACAGCAACTCCTTCTATTAGTGGTGGCAAAGAACCGGTGGGGTACGCAGCGTTAATAAAATATATATTATCTTCCGCCCGCGAGGGTGTGCGCATCGCCCTGCCGATCGAAGCCCAGAGCTTGTGATCTGTGTGCGGCTCCCAAAAAAGCCGGGCATTTGGCTGAATCTCGTATCCTGTGTAATCATTACGTTCAAACTTCGAACCTATCGTCAGCCATAAACAGTCTTCCATAAGCGTGATCTTATCCTGCACAAACGCGCTGAAAAGCTCGTCGCTGCGGCTGTTCGGATCTAATCTAAGTATCTCTGAATTTCTGAAGCCGTCATGGGTATAGCGATAACCAAGACCCCAGATGACCTCGTGTCGTTCATAAGCTGTAAACTGGTGTTGAAGGTCAATGTCAAGGGTATCCCGGATCTCACCATAAACAAACTCGTCGCGGTCTGTCCGGTCGTAGTAGACCTGCAAGGTAAAATCAGAGGTCGGAGACAGCGTATGCTGCCAGCGTGTCAGCAGGTTCCAGCCCTCAACTTCGACTTTATCCTCGACGATCTTATTAAAAAAGGGCTCAAGCAACGTGGGCAGGTTCAGAGTCTGGTTCATGTTGCCATGGTAGATATCTCCCTGCACGGTCACTGAATTACGATCGTATAGCAGTGAGTCCAACCGGAATCCGCCGCTTAGCATATCCCAGTCATCGCCTGCATCGTCCCCAGCGGTATGAACAAACTCATCCCGCTTGAAACCCTTGACATAAACGCGCCCGTAGGTGGTTTCACTTATGTCCGTTCCATAGCGAACACCACCAAAGCCACGCGCCTCAGTTCCTGCGCCTATGGCTATCAGGCCGCCTTGAGTGTCTGCTGCGTGTTTGGTGATGATGTTGATGACTCCGTTGACAGCGTTGGCGCCCCACAAGGTAGCGCCTGGCCCCCTGATGCCCTCAATACGATCTACGTCTTCCATGAACGTATCCTGCACCTCCCAGTGAACACCTGAAAAGGAAGGAGTATAAACGCTGCGGCCGTCAATGAGCACCAGGAGCTTGTTGGCAAAACGGCCGTTGAAACCCCGGGAAGTGATCGCCCACTTGTTTGAATCAATGCGCGCTACATTAATGCCGGGCGCCATGCGAAGCGCCTCCGGAATACTTGTCACCCCTGAGTGACGAATATCTTCCTGGGTGATAACAAAAACAGCAGCCATGGCATCAGCAAGTCTCTCAGGTTTTTTGGAGACCGAGGTGATTTCGATATTCATCAACTCTTCAAGACTGAGCTCGGTCAGATCCGTGAACGCAATTGCCGCTGCTTTCGCGCCGCCGGATATGGAACACAGCAACATAATTGCAAGCAGCACTGTACTCATGGTGATACGAAAAATGGAGCAAGAAATTGATCTTTGAATTTTCGGACGTTTAATATGATACATATCATTATACCTCCTGAGCCTCTTACACAAAGAACAAAAAAAATAAGTAAGCGTTCACAGGCGCTGCATATGCACGTTTTCTTAGGCAACCAACATAGAACACTATATAAGTTGATTACCCTGAAAACGCACATCTACAGCGCCTGTAAAAGCTTACATGTTGAGAAGCAGCCTTGTTTGCTATCAGTTCTCCCGTGAACGGTTACAAAAATAATTAGCCGCAGATGAACACGGATGGACGCAGATTAATGGCCGCAAAAAGGCAAAAAAACCGAGAATGAAGAAAAGACATAAAGAAAGCATAATTTTATAATTTCCTATACAAAAAAACATTGGAATTCTTTTGAATAGAGAAATTAAGCATGGCAAAGAAGCTGTCCCTATGATATCATTTAATTAGTGTCTGAACGAAAATCCCGCTCAGACACAATTTTGAATTTTTGGTTTTGAACTTTGAGTTAAAAAAGAAAACAATCTCAGCGAGTTGGAGATCTTTAAACAAAATTTAAAAAACCATATTTCGGGTTTTCGTTCAAGCGCTAATTAATGGTCAGGAACAGGAAAATAACTTTACAAAAAAAATTATCACAAATTTGGTTCAATATTCAAGGATTTCTTTTGAGTGTAACCAAAATAGAACAATGCCGCCTTGATGAAACGATGAAACTTGGATCCTCTGGATTAAAGTACGGATAAAAATCAACTATTTGTTGTAAAAACAATAAGGAACGTGGACGAATTAACTTCCCCAAATAGACAGAAAGGAGGAAAAATAACATGAAAGATAAAGAGGAAAAATCGGTGTGTACTCACTGCGGCTACACAGCTTCAGGTGAATTTGCGGGAGATATCTGTCCGCAATG
>JAUWOS010000177.1 GCA_030611985.1 Desulfobacterales bacterium
AGACCATTATCCGTATTTTTGAGTTGCCCGAATTTAAAAAATTTACACAGTAAATCCCATTATTTAAGCAATTATTGCGCTTTTAGTTCAATGCAGCCCCATATGTTCTTATAATAGCGTTAAAAAGTTGTTCAACACCAAACGCAGAAAATACAATAACTTCTTGAAATTAAAATAGAATACTAACCACGGGAATTACCAGAGAGCCAAAGTTATTTCATCAACGCTCCTTTATAATAGAGCAATATTTACTGTGTTGTCAATTATAATTGCTATTTGCCATTGCTTTACTTTTTCAGTATTGAACTTAAAACTGGACACTTTTTGTCTGATTGAATGTACGGTTTTTGATGGATTTGCTCAATCCACTCTACAAATTTGTGACCTGTGTGATTAGGAACGTAGACGAATTAACTTCATCAAACAGGAACACAGATTTGGGTCGGATTTGTTCGATCTGAATCCGTACGCCTGCTTGGGAAAGTTAATTCGTCCTTGTTCCTGAAAAAGAATTCACATAGTTATATGCATGTTTTACAGCCTCTGCAATTTCTTTTGACCGCGGCAGAGTTATTTCAATCCGTTCTAAATACTCGCGACTTTGAACGGCTTGAAATGAAGGAGCAAAATTAAGATCAAAAACCCAGCTTATCTGAAGAAGTTTAAAGTCGTTTAATGTTTTTAGATCACAAAATCGAACAATCCTGTTCTCATACAGAGCTTTGATAACATTTTGCGAAAATACCGGATCATCGGGAAGACCTAATTCCAGGATAGAATTTTGCTGCTTTTCACGTTCGGCGTAGTAATCTGTAACAACTTTCCAGATATCAAGTTTATCGGCATCACGAAGAAGACGCATATAAAAAAGCGTCTTTTCATCCTCGTTTTCCGGCAAAACAGCAGCATTGTGGAAAGCTATGGATCTTGTGATTAAACGCTTTTCGTATTTTGTGCATACAGACAGAATGCGATGCGCAGCGATCTGACGTAATCCAAGTTTAGCATGGTTTTCAGAAATCATGTCGTTGAATGTACCGTACACAGCATGTTGCTTAAATCTTCCGATATCGTGAAATAAGGCCATTGTTTCTGCAAGAATCATCTCTTGCTCCGATAGCCGTAGTGACCTGCCAAGCATAATAATATCTCGGCACACACGTATTGAATGTTCTTCTTTCAGTTTGACGGCACGATTGTAATCCGGATCATCAGTATAGTATCCGGCTACATAATCGGTGAACCATTTTTTCAGGCATATAAGATCTTTTATGTTCATAGATATTTTCTTTCTATCAGGTCTGTTAATTTTTCAATCTCTTCCAGACCAAACTTTGGAACCCCAATATCCGTATCCGTATCCGTAACAAAGGCTATAAGATTATCATCGCCACAACAAAGAGGTTCTTTGTTTCTTATCGCACGAAAGATTTCTATTTTCGGCTTGCCCTCCCTTTTAAAGCCTTCGGTTATAACAATATCTACGTCATGAAAATATTTTTCAAGACAGTTCAGAGTTTCACAATTATCATTTTTTACCATGGCAATTCTGCCGGAAGATGCGACAATTACCGTGTCTGCACCGGCCATCTGATGTCGCCAGCTATCTTTTCCTTTTTTGTCAATATCAAATTCACAAGAAGCATGTTTTATGGTCCCAACCCTGTATCCACGTTTTTTCAGTTCAGGAATCAACTTTTCTATAAGTGTAGTCTTGCCCGAATCAGATTTTCCTACAATAGATATAATCGGCGGCATAGTAATAAATCACCTCAGGAAGTAGCAAAAAATTCAAAAATAGCCACAATCAAGCTGAACAAATCAGGATAAATCAGGATAAATGCGTTTGCCCTGTTAAAAACAGTTGAAAAAACTGTAAGCGTGCATATGCAGCACCTGTAAAAGCTTACATGTTGGAAAGTAGCATTGTTGTACTACCGGTTCTCCCGTGAACAGTTACAAAAAAACTTTACAAAAATCAAATCATGGCTTATATATTTGATGCACTTGTAAAAAGTCATTTTTTAGAAAGTTGCACCTTGGCGCTACTATAACGTATTTTAATTGCCGTTAAAACAATTATTGTGAGAAAAAGATATGCAAAATCAATTTACTGTTGTTATTGCTACACGAAACAAAGGCAAGATAGCTGAAATCGGAGATCTTTTAAAGGGCTTTCCAATTAAAATAAAAAGCCTGGATGATTTTGGCCCTATTCCTGAAGTGGAAGAGGATGGAAAAACCTTTGATGAAAATGCTTACAAAAAAGCGAGTTTTGCCGCAAGAGTTCTGGGATTACCGGCTCTGGCTGACGATTCAGGACTTTTGGTAGAAGCTCTTGAAGGCGCTCCAGGAGTTCATTCTGCACGATACGCAGGTGAAAACGCTACAGAGGAACAAAAATGCGTTAAGCTTCTGAACGAAATGGAAGGAAAGATTGATCGCAAGGCTGCGTTTGAATGTGTTATATCTATTGCGATTCCGACAGGACCGGCTCTGACATACGAAGCGCGTTGCGAAGGCTTGATAACCGAACAACCTGCAGGCTCAAATGGATTCGGTTACGATCCTGTCTTTTTTTATCCGCCTTTAAAAAAGACATTTGCACAATTAACCAGAGAAGAAAAAAGCCGTGTAAGTCATAGGGGAAAAGCTCTCAGAGAAATCAGAGATGAATTTGACAAGATTCTGACCTGGATACGTCAAAATATGCCTGTTTATGAACCCATTCAATGCAGGAATAAAAGCGATAAAAATGATTGAAGATCTGATCAGAAAAAACAGAAGCTGCAGGAGGTTTTATCAGGATCACAATGTAAACCTGAAGACTTTAAAAAATCTGGTAAATCTTGCAAGATTCTCCGCTTCCGCAGCAAATTTGCAGCCATTAAAATATATCCTTTCCTGCAATACCCAAAAAAATGCCCAAATATTTTCATGCCTTGCCTGGGCAGGATATCTCAAAGACTGGTCAGGTCCAAAAGAAGGAGAAAGGCCGGCAGCGTATATAATTACGCTCGGAGATACCGATATAAGCAAAAACTTTGAGTGCGACCATGGCATTGCAAACCAGAGCATTCTCCTGGGAGCCAGAGAAATCGGTCTTGCGGGTTGTATGATCGGAGCAATAAACAGGGAAAACCTGGCAGATATACTGAATATACCTCCACGGTTCAAGGTACTCCTTGCTCTTGCGATTGGAAAACCAAAAGAAGAAGTTGTAATAGAAACAGCAGAAACTGATGATAATATCAAATACTGGCGGGATAACAAGAATATCCATCATGTACCCAAAAGAAGTTTAAGCAATATTGTTTTGAGTTGTTATTAATTCCATCCACGTTCCTGAAATGACTGTTGCAGGGTTTTTTATATGAATGAAGATATGCAAAATAAAACGGTAATAGAACGGACCGAAAATCTGCTCAGGCAAAGAAGGCAGATCCTTTATATGTCATCCGAAAAGGCTTTGGATTACATTCTTGACTCGCCGCAGCCGGCGGCTCTTATACATTCATTTTCAGAAGAAGATTTTTATTTTCTAATACATGACATAGGGCCTGAAGATTCTCTTCCGCTGCTCTCACTGGCATCCGGCAGACAGTGGGAATATATATTCGATATAGAAGCATGGAAAATGGATAGAATTGAAATAATATCCGTTACCAGATGGCTTGATCTGCTCCTTAAAGCCGACTCGAATCGTTTTATAAAATGGCTGCTGGATCATAAAACAGAATTCATTGAATTCTATCTATTTAAAAACATTGAGGTAATAATAAGGGAACACGATCAGGATCCATCGGATTTCGGCGAAGATTTTTTCACAATTGATGACACTTTTTATATAAGGTTTATCGACCACTCTTTTGGTCCGGAATCAGACAAAGTAATTACAGAACACCGCAACACAATTTTGGAAAAATTTATAAAGCATCTTGCGGCGCATGACCATGCTACGTACCAGCATGTTCTGCTTGAAGCTTTGAGCGTTATTCCCGCAGAATCCGAAGAAGAAGCATATAGATTGCGAAATGTAAGATTGGCGGAAAAAGGATTCCTGCCGTTTGAAGA
>JAUWOS010000104.1 GCA_030611985.1 Desulfobacterales bacterium
AACCAACATAGCAAATCTATAGTTGATTATCCTGAAAACGCATATCTACAGCACCTGTAAAAGCTTACATGTTGGGAAGTAGCCTTGTTATGCTATTGGTTTTCCCGCAAACGGTTAATAGAATTGTTTACGGCATCAACAGAAATTGAAGCGCAAAACCAAGAGAATAAACGATATTACCTTCCAGAAGCAAAAGCATAAAAGCATAAAAGCATAAAAGCATAAAAGCATAAAAGCATAAAAAGTATAATACAAATCAGCGGCATGGTCAAGCCAACTCTTTATCATCCCGATTTCCAGTGGTCCATTCAAAGCAATGCAGGTTTGAAAAACCGCCATGTTTTGCTTTGCAAACATCTGATTTTTCGCCATATGTTGCCAGAGTCTGTGCCAACTTGCAGAAGTTATTTCGTCCACGTTCCTAATCGCTAACAGCTAATGGCTAACCGCACGGAAGAACCGGTAGCATAATAAGGCTACTTCCCAACACGTAAGCTTTTACAGGCGCTTACAAACTTTTTGTTGTGTTTATGAGAATAAAATGACAATAATAACTCATGCAAAATAGAGGCATTGCGGGCAGGTCGGGCCAAAACGGCCTGAGACTGTGATGCATAACTGGGGAAGTTATTTCGTCCACGTTTACGTTATTTGTAACCGTTATTTCATCCCCGTTTCCAGGGAAGTAGATACAATGTCAACAAAATCACAAAGTGCTGATGACTATATTATTGGTGTTATTTCGGATACGCACGGTCTCTTGAGGCCTGAGGCAACCAAGGCTCTTGCAAGCGCTGACTTGATCATTCATGCGGGCGATATCGGCAAGATAGAAGTGCTTGAAGCTTTGCAAGCGATTAGCCCTGTATATGCTGTACGAGGGAACATGGACACCGGCGACTGGGCGCGCGACCTCCCTGAAACAGAGGTTGTCGAGATTGGAGAACTTTTGCTCTACGTACTTCACAATGTAAATGAACTGGACATAGATCCTGTTGCAGCCGGTTTTAGCGCTGTTATAAGTGGTCATACTCACAAAACATCCATAAAAAGGCAAAGCGGTGTGCTTTTTTTAAACCCGGGCACTGCCGGACCATTCAGACCGCCGACTACAATTGCTCTGCTTCATATGCGGGGAAGCTCTCTCGAAGTGGAATTGATCGAATTGATTTAGAAGCATAGACTCGCTAATTTGAGCAGTTCTTGCGTTGACTTTTACAAGGCCGGCTGTTATTGATTGTGATTATGGAACCTGGAAATATTGTTGAATATATTGATCGTCAGAAAATAATGTGTGCGGTTGTCACGGATGTCAAGAAGCAGAGGTTGCGGCTTCTTACGGAAAATGATCGCGAGATCAAGCTTTCGAAAAATCGCATTTTGCATAAATGTGAGACACATCTTGAACTTTCTGCGAGCAGATATAAGCTGGTTGAAAACTTAAAGAAAATCGCGAACAAACGTGAGGCTTTGGTCAAGCATGTAGATATTAAAGAATTATGGGAAGTTTTAAATACGGAACAAGAGTGGATTGATCTTGCCACAATGACAGAATTCTGTTTTCCGGACAATTTTTCAGGAGACCATGAGGCAGCAGTTGTAAGAGCTTTTTTTAAAGACAGACTTTATTTCAAATTTGACAATAACCGCTTTTTCCCAAATTCAGAAAAACGCGTCGAACAAATCATTGTTCAGCTCAAAGAAACCGAGCGTAAAAAACAAATCATAGATAAAGGCGGTGACTGGCTTAAAAGTGTCTTTGCCGGTTGCGTTATATCCGATTCTTTATCAGGAGATAGATTAGAGTTTGTAAAAATACTTAAATCTTTTTATTTGTTTGAAAAGGAGAGCCCTTACTATGAGTCCGGCAAAGCAATGCTTGTCAGAGCTGGTATAAGTCCGGACGAAATATTCCAGCTTCTTGTAAAGCTGGGTGTATGGAATGAAAATGAAAATATAGAACTTTATAGATACGAAATTCCTGTCTTTTTTTCCGATAAAGCAATGAAAAAGGGAACGAGTCTGGCCGCTTCCTTGCAGCCGATTTCTGCTGAAGAGAAGCGCAAAGATTTGACCATGCTTCCCCTGATGACAATAGACGGTCCGTCAACCACTGATTATGATGATGCTTTAAGCATAGAAGATAAAGGTGATCATTATCAACTCGGCATCCATATTTCCGATGTTGGTCATTTTATCAAAAAGGGCGATATCATTGATCGAGAAGCTATTATTCGCGGAAGCTCTATTTACATGCCTGACCGGAAATTGTCGATGATACCGTCATGCCTTGCTGAAGATCTTTGCAGCCTCAAAGCCGGAGAATTACGTCCGGCCATCAGCATCATGGTTAAGTTAAGTCAATTTTCCGAAATAATTGATTATGAAATATTTCCGAGTATAATCAAGATAAAGCGCCGACTCACCTATCATGATGTCAACATGGTTGCAGATGAAAGCAAGGAAATCCTTATTCTTCATGATATAGCAAAAAAATTTCGCCAAAAGAGGCTGGACGCAGGAGCTGTTCAAATATCTCTGCCGGAAGTCAATGTTCAGATAAATGAGAACGGAGAAATAAATGTAAACAGGATAAACAGAGAAAGTCCGGCAAGAATGATAGTTGCTGAAATAATGATTATGACCAACTGGCTGACGGCCCGGTTTTTGGCAGAACACAATGTTCCCGCGATTTTCAGATCTCAAGCGGAACCAAGAGAACGTCTCTACAAACAAAACAAAGGCACCCCGTTTCAAAACTGGATGCAGCGAAAGCTTTTGAGTCGTTTTGTCCTGAATAATAAACCGGAATACCACTCAGGACTTGGGCTGAATGCCTATGTAACTGCGACTTCTCCTATCAGAAAATATTTTGATCTTGCAACACAGCGCCAGATACGGGCAATCTTCGGCCTGGAAAAACCTTATACGGCAGAAGAAATAAAACGCATAATTTTATTGCTTGCACAGCCCATGAGCTGCGTATCGAGGATTCAATTTATGCGAAACAGATATTGGTTGTTGAAATACCTTGAAAACAAAACAGGTCAAAAAGAAGAGGCCGTTGTGCTATATAAACGGCAAAACAACTACCAGATACTTATTAAAGAATATATGATAGAATGCAGTTTGCCTTTATCAAGCGGCATAGGCTTAAAGCCTCAGGATCTGATTCAGATTACGATACAGCATGTCAACGCAAGAAAAGATTTACTTTGTGTATTTATGGGATAAACAGGAGGCGTTATGCTCAAAGCAAAAGATATTATGGCAACAGACCTGATCACCGTTTTGCCGAATATGGCGATTACTCATGCCGCAAAGTTGCTTCTGGAAAAAAGTATTAACGGTGTTCCGGTGGTAGACGAAACAGGAAAGCTTGTTGGAATTCTTTGCCGGAGTGACTTGATAGCACAGCAAAAGAAGATTCCAATTCCATCTCTTTTCACGGTTTTTGGTGGATTTATTCCATTAACTTCCATAAAGCATATTGAAAAAGAGGTTCGAAAGATAGCAGCTATAACAGTAGCTCATGCGATGACCACAAATCCTGTTACTGTCGAGCCTGAGGCGAGTGTCGAGGAGGTGGCCGGTTTAATGACAGATAAAAATTTTCATACTATTCCTGTTGTGGATGAGGGAAAGCTGATGGGAATCGTAGGAATGGAAGATGTTCTGAAAACGGTTGCTTCCTGAGTTTTTTAAATCTCAGGTTTTGCAACCTGTGCGCTTCTTCGTGCGCTTCATGGTGTGAATGCAGAGCAACAATCCTTGTTTCAGGCAGACGGTAGCTCTTTCCGCAAGCAGTACGTTGCTGATTCCGCGAGTGGCTCCAAATTGCAATACGTCGTCTTTCAGGGGATATTCCAGGCCGTGAAGCGTCACTCCGCAAGCATTCTGACCAAGAGGTACCAGCGATAAAATGTCACCTTTTTTTCCATGAAAGGTAAGTTCTTTCCCGCCTCGCAGCAGCATGACTTCCTGTAGACCGTCTATTAAGCGAACGGTTGCGCCGATCAGCTCTGGCGCTGTCAGGAGTAATATGTTACCTATGCTCATATCCCAACGCGCTCCCAAAGCTCCGAACACAATGATATCATTAGCTCCCATGTCGATAGCAAGCTGAAGAGCAAGCTCCAGATCGGTTTGATCCTTTTTTATTGGATAACGGATGATTTTGGCGCCGGCAATTTGCAAAACACTTAAGTCGTCATTGCAAAGAGAATCAAGGTCTCCTATCACAAAAGAAGGTGTTATGTTCAGAGACAGACAGTGACGAGCCCCGCCATCAGCGGCAATTACTAAATCATCAGAACGCATAATAGCGCGGACATCCGAAAGATAATTCAAAATTCCATTGGCAAATATAACAGCTCGCATAAAAATTCTTCAGAAACGTGGATGAAATAACTTCCGCAACCATGCATCACAGCTTCAGGTCATATTTGCCCAATCTCAAATCCGGGCTCAAATCTGGGCTCAAATCCCAAAAGTATCAAAATAGCTCGCTATTCCTTCAACTTTTGTGATCTGAGGCCGAATTTGAGCTTGGGCAAATCTAATCCAAATCTATGCTCCTGTTTGTGGAAGTTATTTCGTCCACGTTCCTTACTCCCCAGATATACTCTGCGTGATTAATCTTGTTATAGTAATCGACTCTGCTGTTTTTCAAGTTGACACACCAGATATAATCTGATTCCTGAACATTCGGTTCAGACGACCAATAGATATCTGAAGCTATGTGCAAAAATGGATTGCGAACCGGAAGTGCCGGATTTTCTTTGCTGTAATTAAGCAGCGTTCTAAAATCCTCCACTTTCGGAAGTCGCCAGTCCTTGTAGCCACAATGCTTTTTAACATTAAGGCGCATAATAAACTTTTTAGCCTCAGACCAGTTCCTCTTGTCATGCAGAAGGTTTGCATTCTTTGTCCACATTAATCCGGAAAGATGATCCGTAACAGTCCCGTCTCCATGATCGTAAAAACGTTTTTCAGGCCAGGCTTTTCCACTCTTAAGCGCCCCATCATCTCCAGCATAGTAAGAAATATTCTGCCCGGTCTTTGGAATCAGATCAACGGCGCTGCTTGCGGTGCGTACCGGCCAGACATGATTAAACATATGTTGTTTGTGGCCATAGTCGATATGTCCGAGAAAGAAATATATACGCCATGCGTGATTGCTGTAATCGGCTGTAGTTGTACTCGTCCAGTACCAGACCTTTACATTGGAAAAAGGATGATTGCAGGGAAGGGCCGGAGCATACCTGCTTCTATCAATAAGAGTTGCAAGTTCGTTGATATTAGGCAATCGCCAATCATGATATCCGCAATATTTATTTGCATTGAGCCGGGAAATAGCATCAAGTGCGCTAAACCAATTATATGCCCCAGCGGCAGGACCGGCATTTTTTGCCCACATAAGTCCGGTCAGCCTGTCAGTAACTGTTCCATCTGCATGATCCAAAAAACGATTTTCTTCTCCGAAACTTTTCCTTATTTCTCCAGAAAAAAGGATGAAGGCAAAAAGAAGCAAAAAAAGGAGCATCCTACTGCAAGTTGAGGTCTTTAAAAAACAGCAGTTTTGCAAGTAATTCATCCCCCGCAGAAGGATTTCTCGCCTTTCGACCAAGACTTGTTTCATCGCTACTCCCTTAGGAACATGGACGAAACAACTTTTCCAACTATGCATCACAGCTTCAGGCCGCCTTTGCCAAATCTCAAAACCGAGAAATGAAGGATGCCAAATTTTTAATCATGAATTAACTGTAACCAGTCGAGTCTCGAAATGCAACCGGAAAGATTACAACGGAAAATGTGCCATTTATAACACAAATTGTCTTTTTCTCGTTCCCAGGCTCTGCCTGGGAATGCATACCTAAAGGCTCCGCCTTACACATTGAAAAACCGTAAGCTTTTACAAGCACTGCATATGCACGTTTTCAGGGCAACCAACATAGCAACACTATAGTTGATTAAACGAGGATATATTGACAAACCTGAGTATTGGAGATATTCACACGATTGTGATTATATTGGATTAAAAGGATTGGTGGCAGCAAAACCACTGGTCTAAAAAAGGCATAGCCTGGGAACGAAGGCAAAAGTTATTTTGGTAAGCGTTCACAAGCACTGCATATGCACGTTTTCAGGGCAACCAACATAGCAAATCTATAGTTGATTGTCTAAGAAAACACACATCTGCAGCACCTGTAAAAGCTTACATGTTAGGAAGCAGCCTTGCTTACTACCAGTTCTCCCCGTGAACGGTTACTTATTTTGTTTACATTCCTGATCGGAAAGAGATGGTTATATTACTTTTATACATGGAGGGTAAGATGAGACGATTGTTTGGTAGATTAACAGGTCTGATCGCAATTTTGGCGCTTCTTGGCTGTTTTGCAGCAACCAATGCTGTGGCAGCGAAGGATTTGGCGATAGACAAGGTTGGAGTGCTTGACGGAGTTAGCTATAAGATCAAAGTGCCGAAAAATTGGAACAAGATACTACTGATGTATGCTCATGGGTATCACAGGCTTGACCCTCCCATTTTAGTTCCCTTGGGAGTTGAATCCGTATTTGGTTCTACAGTAGAGGAAGGTCTTCTTTCTAAAGGATATGCTCTTGCGGCATCCTCCTATAGAAATGGGGGCTGGGCAGTGAAGGAAGGCATTGAAGATACTAAGAATTTGACGAAATTCTTCACTATGCATGTCAAAAAACCTAAACGTACAATACTGTGGGGAAGTTCGATGGGAAGCGTGGTAACCCTGAAGAGCATTGAGAAATATCCGAATATTTACGATGGAGCTATTGCCTTGAGTCATATCGGGGCAGGAACCAGTCGAACATTTGATATGGCTTTGTCCGTTGCTCTGTCTTATAAGGTTGCTTTGGGTTGGCCTGAATTCTGGGGAAACGTGGGAAATCTTCGTGACAATCTTGATTTTGAAACCGAAGTTGCTCCTGTTTTGATGACTCAAGTTCAGGAACCAACTAACTTTGGCAAGTTTGAATTTATTCGTCTTGTCAATCATCTGCCCTCCGAAGGTTTTTACGAGGGTCAGGTTCCATTTAATTTATGGCTTTTTGGCGACATGTTATTTGCTACCTGTGGTCGGGCCGAGTTGGAGGCACGCGCAGGAGGTCCCGTGGCTCAAAATCTAAACCATATCTATACGTTAACTGACGATGAAAAGTTACATCTTGCCGGTCTGGATGTTGATGCCGACAAGCTTCTGTCGAAGATGAACAAACAAACAAGGATTGAAGCTGATCCCCTGGCTCGTAACTACTTAAAAGAATACGCCGATTTCAGCGGGGAGCTGGAACGACCTGTATTGACGATACAGCCTAAAGGAGACGGCATGACGCCTCCCGCGAACAGTACTGTTTACAGGGCAACCGTTGAAGCATCCGGCGCTTCGGATTTTCTGGTCCAGACTTACACCAACGGCAACATGCACGTCGTTTTTGCTCCGGAACAGGTGTATGCGGCATTTGAAGCAATGAATTATTGGCTTGACACAGGAAATCAGCCTGGCGATGAATTCTTTCCGATGGAACACGGCTTTGATAACAGCTATGTACCTTCAGATTGGCCGCAGCCTGCAGAATAAGGGACTCACTTAAAGAAATGGGATACCACGAAGCACACGAAGATCACGAAGAAATAAGAAAATAACAAGATTTACTTTGCATTCTTCGTGGTGAATAATATATTATGATAAAAGTTTCCCAAACGACTTAACATTGTGTAATTGTTTTAATTATGAATTAGAATTGCTGGAAAAAATTTGACAGGATTGACAGGATTTTTCATCATGATTATGATTTGAAATTTGAAAATATAGAACATCAGAAATTGACAGAAAAAAATATTGGTTGCGCTTAGGAACGTGGAAAGGGTCTAAAAATAAAGATGTGTATATAATTTAGATAGTTGTACGAAATTAAAAAAGGCTAAAAAAACGGGGGTGGTTACAGGAAATTTATAATTATTTGTTATTGTTGATAAAAATTGTTGTTTAGGGCAGGAAATAAGGTGGTGAAGAGATGAAAAAAGAGTCGAAAAATAGAGGTTACAGAAAAGGCTATGCCAAGTATCCGTATTTATTGGCTGGAAAAAGGCTGCCCTCTGAAACTGAGACCTGATGAATAAGGGATTGAGACTTATCAAAATAATTATTGTATACCAATAAATAAATTTTCTCTGAAACTGAGACCTGATGAATAAGGGATTGAGACATGTAATAAGGTACTTCACCCATTTTATAATATTTTACTCTGAAACTGAGACCTGATGAATAAGGGATTGAGACTCATTACCCTCCACAAGTATCGCCTCGCAAACAGCAGCTCTGAAACTGAGACCTGATGAATAAGGGATTGAGACACATCTCTGTCTGATGTGAATATTGTTGTTATTGCATCCTCTGAAACTGAGACCTGATGAATAAGGGATTGAGACTTGAGGCTTGAATGAGCTAAATATTTTTAACCTTTAATAATCTGCGGAAATCTGTGTAATCTGCGGATGAAATAATAGCGTATAAGGTATGGGAATAAAAACAAACAAAGGCAATT
>JAUWOS010000162.1 GCA_030611985.1 Desulfobacterales bacterium
ATGAAAGGGGATGAAAGGATTTTAGGCGACAGCGATTTTGTTGAAACTGTATTAAAAGCCTCTCAGGATAAGTTTAATCGTAACTATTTATTAAAGGCCAGGGGATATGATTTCAATACAGTTGTTGATCGCGTGGCTGAAGTATTGGGAGTTAATAGGGCTGAAGTATTATCTTCGGGCAGACAACCCCATCGGGTACAGGCGAGAAGCTTAGTCTGTTTCTGGGCATCAAGGGAACTTGGTATGAGTATGGTGGAATTATCAAAACGTTTAAAAATATCCCAGCCCACAGTAAGCCAATCAGCAAACCGTGGTGAAAAGATTGCAAAGGAAAATAAATTAAATTTATTGCAAACTAATTAACCAACATATCAAGGAGCGTCCCGAATAACTCCGAATAACTCCCGAATAACTCTCGAATGTCGGCCGGTCAATTCCTTGCGCAATTCTTCTACCACACTTAAATCCCGGAACGTCTCCACACATCCTACTGTATTTCCTTTTTTATCTTTTAAAAGAGCGGTTGAAATGCTTACGTGCTTACGGGAATACGGTTGCCTTCTGAATTTGCAATAAATATTGACGGATTTACAATAGGAATGCCTGTTTTCATAGTCTGTCGCAAAGAATATCTCCGCTTGCATATATTCGCCCTGAATACTTCCCAGCAATATTGTCCGAGCGCCTCTTCTTTTTTGAATCCGGTTATCTTTTCTGCAGCCCGGTTAAAGGAGGTAATCTTCCAATCCGGACTGACTGTAAAAACACCGTCAGCAATACTGTCCAAAATTATCTGCGTCTGGTTTTCAAGAGATTCCTTCATGTATGAGTCACTTTTTGAAATTTATCGCAATCAGTTTGAGATAAACCGGAAATGCGCTTGCTTTTGCGGTTTAATGACTCTGCATAAATTTCTACAGGATGTTTGACAATAATATGTTCTTTTGACTTTGAAAGCATGTCGGATATCTGAATCATGCAGGCAGGACATCCTGTGGCAACAACCGAGCATCCGGATGCTTTAATGTTGTTGCATTTTTGCCTTCCGATGTCGGCTGAAATTTTATAATATTGCAAATTAAAACTTCCCCCCAATCCACAGCACCGGTCAGCATCAACCATTTCTTTCAAACGGTAATCCGGATTGGCCTTAATCAAGATTCTAGGTTCATCTGATATGCCTAAAGATTTTTTTAAATGGCATGGGTCATGATAAGTTACTATGGTTGCATCATCGTTTCTTTCAAGAGATTCTTTTATTCCGACCTTTGATACCAGAAACCGGTTAATGTCCAGAGTTTTTTTAGCAATTCTTTTAACTCTTGCCTTGAGAGCGCCTGAATCTTTCCGAATCATCATGGGCCATATTTCCCTGATTGTAAAGGCGCATGTAGCGCACGATGTAACCAGATAGTCAAAATTTTCTGCATCAAATTTTTCCAGATTGTAACGTACAAGTTGTTCAAATGTTTTCATGTCTCCGGATGAAACAGCCGGCATACCGCAACATCCTTGTTTTTCCGGTATGAAAACATCTATTTTATGATAATTCAAAATATCAACTGTTGCCTGAGCTATTTGAGGAAAAACTTTATCTATAAGACAGCCGGAAAAAAAGCCTGCCTTTAAACCGGATTGATTGGAATCTCTGCCTGGATGCGCTGTCATGCGATGAAAGGGTGTTGGCGCCAGAGTCTTGAAATGCCGATCTTCTGTTAAAGGTGAAACAAGCCGTGAGCATGAAGTGCCGAGAAATTCATCGGTTGGCCTGGAAAACAGTTTTTGAAACAAAAAGCCCAATTTCATAATGCGGTCGAAGGTTTCAGGATAAGCTAATATGCCTCTTAAGATAATTTTTTTTGCCTGAGAAAGACCCATAAAACCTGTAAGAATTGCTCGGGCTTTAATGAAAATTTCCAGAACATTCACTCCGCAGGGACAGTTGGCAGCACAGGAGCCACAAAGAAGACATCGATTGAGACGCTCAAAAACACCTTTGGAGTCTTTGAACATTTCCTGTGTGAGCCCATCAAGAAGAGCCAGTTTGCCACGAGCTACATCGGTTTCACGGCCTGTTTCCGCAAAAAGCGGACATACAGCCTGACACATTCCGCAACGCTTGCAGAATAAGAGTCGGCTTTCCAGTTCCTTCATAAGCAGCGATAGCTTTTTCATCTCCTGCATCGTTGTTTTTTTCTGATTTCATTCCTTCTTGCTTTCGAACAACCACGATCTTTAAGCAGAAATTCAGGAACTTATTATGAGGTTAAGAAATGGGGGCGCGAACTTATTTTTGTGCGAGCCCTAAGAGTTCGCCCGATATGGCGCTAATTTAATCCTTCCGTTAACAGATTCTTTTGACCTGTACAAGTCTTCAAGCAATATGTCCATATTCTCCTTGTCGGTAAAAGGGCTCATCGGATAAGACTTGATTGCAACGATTACTCTTTCTTTCTTGGTTGTTTTATATGAATCGGTATAGGAGACTATTGATGTTCCTTTTGAGTTCGCCTCTTTAACCATTTGATTTGCAATCTTTCGATTATACTCATTAATTCGTTCTGTAAACCCACTGTCTGTCTTGTCGCGGAGTTCTTTTTCAAATAGCAGTTCTCCGTCATCGGCATATTTTGTTTCAGGATAGATGCGAAAATCGGTGACAAAAGCCGGATTGTGACGATTTAACAAGGTGATGTCCCTGCTCTGTTCCACCTTTGTACGAAGATAATCCGAAACACCGAGCAGATGAGCGATCAAGGTCTCGTATCCCTCCTTTCCGAGCAACATCATATTGACCAATGCTTTTTGAGCATAATTTGGCCTGCTTGATTCAAGCGTAAATACTCCTGGCTGATAACCGCTTCCGTGATAAAGGTACGGCATATCTTTTTTGAATTTTTGAAGGAGAGATAGATCCTCTGAGTTTTTTACAATCAATGCGCTACACAAATAGGGAGCCCATCCGGTCTTGTGAAAATCGACACCAACAGAATCTGCGTATTTTAATTCCGTCATCTTTGAAACAACATACATTATTTCATACTGTAGCGGTCGTGGAAACTGTTTGATGTTTTCATCGTCTTTGAATGTTAGATATGGCCAGCCAATAACTGCATCGGCATGAATATGTATCTTGTACCCAACTTTCGCTTCCATCTTGTTACGAAGCTTTACAATCTCTTTTAAGGGATCGATGCCAAAGGCGTCCGTTGTTCCCATTGTTGCAAATACAGTTCCTATCCGGGCGCCGCTTTCTATTGTATCTTCCATTGCTGCTTCAAGTTCCGTAACCTCCATGACGTTATTATCAGTAGAAGGAATAACCTTGATATTTTCTAATCCCACCCCTGTCCATATTGCTGAGGATTTTATACTATAATGGGAGACATCTGAGCAGAAAAAATGAATGCGATCCTTTATGCCGGAATATTTCGCTCCAGGATCAGCCTTTTCAATACCGATACGCGCGGCATATAGATTACATCCGGTGCCTCCAAACGTAAAGATTCCGCCTGCCTCTGCTTTATCAAATCCTATAAGATCGGCAAGCATTCCGATAGCCATGACTTCTGATTGCGAAGCGCTCATTCCATAATGATCCCATATGGAATTCTCATTGTATCGTGCAGCAAGTGTGGCAGCGCAAATAGAAATTGTGGTGGGAGGAGGGACAACATTCATTTGAGTTTGAGGGTGTCCCCACAGAGGTACTCCGTTATACAACCCCACAATTCGTTCAATGACTTCGTCTTCAGAACTCATCTCTCTCGAAAATATTGCTTTCTTCATAAGCTCTTCATAATTAATTTTCCTTTTCTTGCCAATAAAGACACCATGCTTTTGTTTGTCGATTTTATCAAGAAATTTTTGTAAAATTATTAATAGTTTATCTTCATCTCCCTTTGGTTTGCTAAACAGCTTGCGTATACTATCAATGCTTGTCACAACACACCTCTTAATTCAAGAATTCGGTAACTTTCAAAAGTTGAACGCAACGCCAGGACAAATCATAGCTCGCTATAGATTTTGGTTGGATTTGTTTGATCTTGAATCCCTGGCCCAGACCGAATCTATATGCTTTAGGAACGTGGACGAATTAACTTCCGCAAGTAGGCGCATAGATTTGGGTCAGATTTGACCAATCTCAGATCACAAAAGTTGAAGGAATAGCGAGCTATTTTAATACTTTTGTGATCTGAGATTGGTTGAAGGTGGCCTGAAGCTATGATGCATAGTTGGGGAGGTTATTTCGTTCACGTTCCTTACTACGGAGATAATTCTCGATCAGATCTATTAGGGGGAGTTTCGAGCAAGTCCATCATGAACGGGGACGCAATGGCTTTCCGACTATGCATTATAGTTGCAGAGGATTTTACTGTTATTCATAACTTTGATCCAAAGGAACACGATGAGACAAAAGCAAATGAATAATAGAATAGATGGGCGACTTATGCTGACAGCAAGAATGCATAGAAAATCATCCTCAACCAATCTGTTGAATCTTACAATGTGTCCCGGCTTAAACTGGTAGCCGTTTTGGTTATTATGTCATGCGTAAATTTAAGCTTTGACTACACGACCTGATTTTATGCAGCTTGTGCAGACTACTATTTTTTTAACTCTGCCTTTATAGATTGATCGCACCTTTTGAAGGTTTGGATTGAAACGACGTTTTGTCAAGTTGTGAGCATGGCTCACATTATTACCGGTAAGAGGTTTTTTACCACATATTTCACACATTTTTGACATAATTTTTTCCTTAAATTTAAAAAATAAAATGTTTATTCACCACAGAATACATTAAGGGTGCAGAGGACAAAAAGGTATTAATATACTAAAATTATACACATGTAAAGCATTTTTAGCCAACCCCTTCTACCTCTATTCCTTCTCGGATTAAAAGTGCGGCTGTAACTCCTGTAATTGATTCCGATTTTGCCTGGCCATTGCTTTCCAGGTGTAATTGCGCTCCGGAACCCACACCGCATGACGGGCTTTTATTTTTTAAGAAACATCGCTTGATGTTAAGCGCCTTTATCTGATTTAAAGCAGCATAAGCTCCATCAACAAAAGCTGTTGTATTATCAACCCCATAACAGTTTATAACCCTTGCTTTTCTATCCAGCACATCAAAGCCGTCTCCACCAACAAGGTTGGACGGATCTCTTGGAACAGGTAGTCCTCCTAACTGTTCCGGGCAGACAGGCAAGATTTTTTCTGATTTCAGGCGGTCAATAATGGTGAAATCTTTCTTGCTTTTTCCATCATATCTACAGTTATAACCGAGAAGGCAGGCACTTACCGCTATCATTTACTTTCTTATCATTTACTCTTTTTATCTGTTTTGTAACCGTTCACGGGGAGAACTGGTAGCAAACAAGGCTGCTTCCCAGCATGTAAGCGTGCATATGCAGTGCCTGTGAACGCTTACTCTGTTTTTAATTTTGCTTCACACAAGGTGATGTACTGCAAGGCTTTT
>JAUWOS010000048.1 GCA_030611985.1 Desulfobacterales bacterium
AATGTAAGCGTTCACAGGCACTGCATATGCACGTTTTCAAGGCAACCAACATAGCACAACACCTATAAGTTAATTGCCCTGAAAACGCACATCTACAGTACCTGTAAAAGCTTACATGTTGGGAAACAGCCTTGTTTGCTACCAGTTCTCCCCGTGAACGATTACTTTGCCCCAAACTCAAATCCGATCTCAAATTCCAAAAATATTGAAATAGCTCGCTATTTCTTCAACTTTTGTGATCTGAGACCGGATTTGAGATTAGGCAAATCTGACCCAAATCTGTGCGCCTACTCGTGGAAGTTATTTCGTCCCCGTTCCTTATTTATTTCGATTCCGGCACTATCTCAACTGTAATTTCCGGTTCAACTTCTTTATAAACACGAATAGGAATTTTGTAAATGCCGATGTTTTTGATAGGCTCGCTTAACAAGACCATCTTTTTTTCCACTTTAATATCCTGGCTTGCAAGAGCATCAACAATATCACGCGAAGATACAGAACCATAAAGATGGTCCTCTTTACTAATCTTTGCACTTATTTTGCAGACAACGCCTTCAAGTTTTTTGGCCATTTCTTCAGCTAATCCCTTTTCTTTGATGATTTGAAGATCAAGCTTGGCCTTTTTCTGTTTAAGCATTTTGCGATTAGCAGGTGTGTCTATTGCAGCTTTGTTCTGTGGTAAAAGATAGTTACGGGCATAACCATTTGCAACCGTCACTTCACTACCGATTACACCTAATGACTCTATTGTTTCTTTTAAAATTAATTTCATTTTAAACCTCCGCTATCTTCAGCTTTTTCAACCTTTTTCTGTTTTCAATTTTCTAAAATTCAGCCACATATCAAAGAAACCAAGCCCGATAACAATAAGTAACAGTATCTGTTGTAGAGCGACAAGGCTGTATAAAAAGAACCTAAGCATGCGTGGAAATTGTTTTTTTTCAAAATAAAACGATAAAATGGCTATGCCCTGAAAAAAATATATCATCATCAGGATGATCAGACCATTTAAACCAAACATTTTAAAGGCGTTATCCGGCAAAATAAGCATTAAGCCACATCCTATGATACCCCATACAACAAATTCAGGTACTTTCCATACCCTTAAATGGCCAAATTCAGGATAAGAAATATCCTTGGCCTTAAACAGCGGTTTTGCGATTAACAAGTTTGCCCATGCTATAAAAAGGGTTGAAGCTATTGCCAAAGCAGGGATAATTCGTACAAAAATATACTGAACACTTTCCAGCGAACCTGAAATCATGTGGATGTTTTCTTCCGACACCTCCATATCTTTATACAAAGCCATTGCAAGTTCAATATTTTTTGCTATATACCCGGATACAAGTGCGTTAATTCCTGTATTTGATATATTGCTATAAAAGAGCAGGCTGGCAATTCCGGTAAACAACACGGCGCCGCATGTATACAAAATCGTTTTTTCAATCGAATAATCCAGCTCAATAAACTCAGCAAGGACAAAACCAATAAGCAAGAGTTCGGCAAAATATAATACGATGACTGATATGCCGCCAGCCATGACAATAAACAACATGATTGATACAACAGGAATTATAACTCCGGCTGTCCTGTCAAGTTTTGAACGATAAAAGAGAATCGGTAACGGAATAAACAAAGGACAGAAAAACCCGATAATCGGCAGATAAATTGAGGCCGCAATTATAAGGCTTGTAACTGTAATACCGTTTACGATATTTTTTAATATATTTTTTTGCACAGCGATCATTGTTGCTTGTTGCTGATTACCTGGTTGCAAACGAGCCTGGAACTCGCTCAAAAGTTAAAATACAGGAGCGTTTACGTTCTTTGTAACCGTTCACGGGGGAACCGGTCATAATAAGGCCACTTCCCAACATGTAAGTTTTTACAGGTGCTGCAAATGTGCATTTTCTTAGATAATCAACTATAGTTTTGCTATGTTGGTTGCCCTGGAAACGATACATATGCAGTACCTGCGAACGCTTTACCGTTCTTTTATCTCATGGTGCCTACGTAAGGCAGAATAGCGATTGTACGGGCCCTCTTGATTGCACGCATCAAAGTACGCTGATGTTTTGCACAGGTTCCTGATATGCGTCTTGGAATGATCTTGCCACGCTCCGTTATAAAATGCGCAAGTGATTTTGAATCTTTGTAATCTATTATCAAACCGCTGTCCGCACAGAAACGGCAAACCTTCCGACGATAATACATTCTTTTTTTACCACCGTTGCTATTAGCGTCTCTTTTTTTTTTGCGATGAAAATCCGCAGCCATTTCATTACTCCTCTTCGTTGCTTTTGGTTTCTGTTGTTCCGCTTTCTGTTGTTTCGTTTTCTGTTGTTTCGTTTTCTGTTGTTTCGTTTTCTGTTGTTTCGTTTTCTATAGATTCAGGAAGGTCGGAAGGATTCAAGCCGGCATCAGATTCATCATTTTGAGCAAGAACATCTTTATCCGGTTTATCATCTTCATTTTCCGCTTTGACTGCTTCTTGCTTTATAGTTTCAATATCAACATTTTTATCAAGCAAAACCGTCATATATTTTAGAACTCGATCATCAATCCGGAAAAAACGTTCCATCTCATTCACAAGAATTCCGGTTCCACAGTAATCTAAACGAATATAATAACCATGAGGCTTTTTTTTGATTTCATAGGCAAGCTTTTTGACTCCCCAATCATCAAGCATAATCAGGAATCCTCCCTGCCGGGAAATCAGGTCTTTTAATTTTTCAAAAAATAAGGCACGATCCTGATCCGAAAGATCAGTATCGACAATAGTGATTGTTTCGTATCTTCTCATCTAATCTCCTTTTGGATATTAAGGGTTTGCACAAAAACAAGTTCGCAATTTCAAGTGTTGAGACGCCCGTCAGGCAAAACAAGAAAGTGTGGAATATCAAGATATTCCTTTGCTTTCGCAACACAGCCATGCGGGATGCATCGGCGCTTAAATTTCAAACCGTCTTAAGCACGGAAAAACGAAGTTGCTTTTTAGCAAGCGCCAAGCCCTGACTTTAGAATCACCAGAGCAAGGATTTAGCAAATAAACAACGAAAAACAAATTTAGTAACACAATAAAAAGTTTACTGTCAAGATGATTTATCTTTAAGAATAAAACGGCAACAATCTTTTGCAGAAGACACAGAAAAACTTTTTAATAACTCGTAGTATAAAATTTCCATTTTTTGATCAATTTTATTAAAAAGTTAAAAGTCATTAGCTAAAAGCGAGAGCATTCCCAAAAAGTGAGCAAAATACATTTTATTTGATTATAGAAGGAACGTGGATAAAATAACTTCCCCAACTATGTATCACAGCTTCTTAGCCGCTTTCGTCCGATCTCAAATCCCAAAAGCATCAAAATAGCTCGCTATTCCTTATGGGGCAGAGCCTTAAAAGATGCGTTCCCAGGCAGAGCCTGGGAACGAGTGAAATCATAAAATCATAAAATCATTCCCAATAAATAATAAACTGATATCATTGATCATAAAATGGAAATTCCTATACTATTAAATTATTATAGTTTGCTGAAAAACCTTATCAAAAGGAGTTCAGTGCCGATGACAAATAACGTTGTTTATATATCTCTATAAGTTCTATTGCTTCAATTTCGGATGAAATATGACTGATGGATTCTCGAAACTTACTGCTGTAAGGAAATCCTTTTGCAAACCAGCCAAGACGGCTGCGCATCATGTAACATGCGCGCTTTTCTCCAAAGTATTTTACCGATGTTTTAATATATTCTATCATAAGCTCAAAGTGATGAAGAGGATTTATATCGGATATATCGTCGCCTCCGATTAGAGATAGCGCTTGAGAGAAAATCCATGGATTTCCGATAGCTGCTCTTCCTATCATAATTGCATCGCAACCAGTCTCTTTTTGCATTTTAATGACGTCATTCGGCGTGACTATATCTCCGTTTCCAATAACAGGTATGGAAACGATTTTTTTTACAGTAGATATAATCGACCGGTCTGCCTTTCCTCTGAAACCCTGAACAGCAGTTCGTGGATGCACTGTAATTGCGTCTACCCCGCATGCTTCAGCAATCTTCGCAATTTTAAATGCCTGATCTCCTGATTTGTCCCATCCGGTTCTTATTTTTATGGTAAGTGGAATATTTACAGATTTTCGGACAGCCTTGATGAGCGTTTCCGCTTTTCCAGGTTCTTTCATTAAGGCAACTCCGGCTCCTGTTTTAATTACTTTTTTAACCGAGCAGCCAAAGTTAATATCGAGTAAATCAGCACCTGAAGATTCAACTATTTGAGCTGCTTCCGCCATTATTGAAGGATCAGCGCCAAATATCTGAACGGAAAGAGGTTTTTCCTCTATCGTGCTGTCAAGCATCTGCAACGTCTTTTTTGATTTATGAACAAGTCCGTTAGAACTTATCATTTCAGAGCAGACAAGCGCACACCCTGTTTTTTTAACAAGAAGTCGAAAGGGCAGATTTGTAATTCCAGCAAGAGGGGCCAGGATTGTAATATTGTTAAGAGGTAGTGAGCCGATTTTCATACCGGCTTCCTGCCTGGAGATGGATTTGCATAACAAAAAAGACAGTTATGATAACACGGGTGGAGGTGATACGAACCTATATCAATAGAGACCATACATCCGCATCCATGTTTTATTCTCTGGCCTGAGTCTTTCTTGAAAGAAAGATCGCCACCGAATATTTCTGCCAAAAGATCATTTGGTATGCATGAACTTTTTGTGATGCTGGAGTCTGCTGGAAGATGCTTCATCAACTCTTTTTCACAGCATGTTTGCAGACTGATTCTTCTTGCGCCAAGTTCTTTTTCCATTTCAAGAACGATTTGCTTTTTTCTTTCAAGAGGTGGTTCGATAAAAGAAAAGCCGGGTATTAAATCAATCCTTTTTTGAATTTTCGGATAGCTGTCCATGAAGCTTGTTATGCATCTTCTGATACCACATCTGGAAGCTTTGTTTGCTATAATGGAAAAATCATCAAGATTGTTCTTGGTTTCTTGATTTTTTGTTTTGTAAAAGCACAAAGGATCAAATCTCCAGTTTATGCTTTTCGGATCAAAATGGCTGCAAAGATAATCAAGTTGATCAAGACGTTCATTCAGTGGCGGCACATCAGGTTCAAGAGATTGGGAATCGGAATTTATGGTAAAATTGAAAAACAGATTGTATCCTGTGCGTTTCAATTCTTTCCCAAATTTTCCCTTTATAAATGGTCCAAAATTTTTGGACCAGAATACAATGGTATGAACCTTGTCCGGTGTGGCGGGTACTATTGATATGTGTCTGCTGTATGGATTTATTGTCTCGAATGTTCCCTTTTTAATTCGATCCATAAACCATTTCATGTAAAAAGCTGGAATATCGGTTCTTCTTGAAGCTGAGATTACTATTCTAATTGAAGGCTCCAGCATCTTTCATATTAGGGACTTGGAAGTAAATAATATACCAAAATTGCGCAGGATTTTTGTTCATCTTCAAGGCACGGCTGAAAGCGCATAGCAAGCTATGTAACGGAAGCCGCAACGCCGAAGATGGGCAAAAAGACAAGCAAGATGGTATATTATTTGCTTCCAAGTCCCTTAAGGAATGTGGACGAAATAACTTCCCCAACTACGCATCACAGCTTCAGGCCACCTTCAACCAATCTCAAATCACAAAAGTATCAAAATAGCTCGCTATTCCTTCAACTTTTGTGATCTGAGACCTGATTTGAGATTGGGCAAATCTGACCCAAATCTATGCGCCTACTTGCGGAAGTTAATTCGTCACGCCATATAAATCAAACCATATAAAAAAAGAAATATAAGCGCTGCGCAGGCGCCAAGACCTACCGGAATTCTGTAAGAATTTTCATTATACGGTCTTTCTATGAGTTCCTGGTATGATATCCTTTTTCCCTGAATCGAACTCCAGGCCATTTCTATCAATATATAGGGATGTTTGCTTAGCTTTCCTACAAACACTACATTCTTTGAAAGCACAGCTTGTCCCATTGTCCTGATTGCATTCAGTGGACGATTACAAAACCATAAAGCTCCTCTTCCAAATATCCTGTAAAACCAGTCTGTATCAATACTGATCTTGGGCTCGCCTCCCAGTTTATCAATATAAAGCCAGAATGCAGCCAGAGTAAGTACCAGCATCTGCAGCATTGCCACTACGCTACCTACAGCATATGGATGGAAATCGACCGGATAGGGCAAAATATCATAAAGGATTTTTGGGTAAATTCCTGTCAGTGTACACAACCCGGCAGCAATCCCCATTGCCAGCAACATATTAAATGGTGGCTCTTTTGCCTCCTCTATTTCCTCTTCATCCCCTTTCTTCAGACCAAACCAGACGCCCCAGGGAAGCTTCAATCCAGTGTGCAAAAATGTACCAATAGAGGCAAGATGAAGCATTAATTCAATAGCAGGTCTGTTCAAATATCCTGCGGCCGCAACAACCATTGTTTTGCTTACAAATCCGTTAAAGAGTGGGACTGCTGAGATAGAAAAAGCGCCTACCATATACAGGGCAAGCGTAATTGGCATTTTCTTGTACAAAGACCTCCCCTGCAAATCCGTCATCTTGCTCCTGCCGGTCACATATATGACCGCTCCCATTCCCATAAACAGAACGGATTTATAAAGAATATGACAAAAAGCATGGGCGGCGGCGCCGTTGATCGCCATTTCACTCCCCAGTCCGACACCGCAGATCATATATCCTACCTGGCTTACAATATGATATGCAAGGAGCCTGCGGATATCGTTTTCAAGGACGGCATAGACCACACCATAAAGCGCCATGATCGCACCAAGCCAGACCAGAAGTTCAACGCCCGGGAAACCCCTTAACAGGACATATACTGCGCTTTTTGTGGTAAACGCTGTCAAGAATACGGAACCGGTGATAGTTCCTTCAGGATATGCATCTGCCAGCCATGCGTGAAGCGGGGGCACTGCCGCGTTAAGCAAAAATCCAAATAGTATGAACTTGGCGGCAAGGGTTCCAAAGTCAAACAACTCGAACGCTATTGATCCGGTGGTTACCGCATGAATAACGATCCCGCCTAATAAAATACATCCACCGAAAAGATGTACGAGAATATACCGGAATCCAGCATCAAGAGACCGTTTTGTTTTTCGATAAAAAACCAGAAAGACCGAAGAAATGGCCATTATCTCCCAAAAAACAAAGAGCGTGAACATATCTCCGGCAAAAACCACGCCGAGGGTACTCCCTACGTAAATTAATGCGGCCACATGTTGTCCGTATTCCTTTATATGGATGGCATATACCATCCCGATAAAAGACATTATCACAAAGACGTACGCAAAAACCATACTGAGCTTATCCACCCGACCCAGAATAAGTTCATAATCAAGAAACTGAAATGTCCAGTATGTACCGTGAGGCATGTTTAAGAGATTCAGAAAAGCTATAGCAGGAATCAACAGCACAAGCGCCTGTTTTAATACTCTCGACCTGATCAGGGGGATCAAAAGCGCCCCTGCTATATAAATAAATACTGGGGGTACGATATTAATCATAATAATCCTCTTTCTTCATAAGCCACGCATGACCTACCCATTTGGAAACAAGTATAATTACAGCGCATCCGACAAATCCGAACACAGCATCAAAGACCGGAATCTTTTGCCACCAGAAATGAGGATGTTTATTCGGAAATATAAACCCGAGGATACACGTTGCCACTATACTTATATAAAGAATAATCTTTAATTTTTTTTCCATCCTATCCTACCCCCATTATATTTTGTACGGCTATAGTTGTTATGCTGAAAAAGTGAACAAATGCATCCGGCGCAATTCCAAAAACAACAGACAGCAGCGCTGTAATGGTAAGAGGGATTACCATAAGCATAGGCGCTTCATCAAAATGCGGGGTAACATCATCCAGCGGTTTTTTGAAAAAGGAGTTGTAGATAACAGGAAATAAAAAGGCCACATCAAGCATAGCACTCGTAAAAAATACAAATAAGAAAATAATCTGATTTGCTTCAAGAGCGCCCATACATAAAAACCACTTGCTGATAAACCCGTTCATGGGTGGAATGCCTGAAAGCCCGATGGCTGCTATGGCAAAGGCTCCCATGGTCATCGGCATTTGCCTGCCTATTCCATCTAATTGACTGACATAATCCTTGTGTGCTTTTACATGTAGAGCTCCGGCACAAAAAAACAGCGTAATTTTCATAAATGCATGATTTGCCATATGGATTATTGCTCCGGTCATGGAAGACTTGGTCAGAAGAATAGCCCCGAGAATAATCATGGCGAGATTGTTAACAGTAGAAAAGGCAAGCCTTCTTTTCAGATGATCCTGCCCCAAAGCAAGGAAGCCGGCAACAATCACTGTAAAGGAAACAATATATGCCATAATTAACCAGATCCCGAGATTATGGAGAAGATTCGGACCGAATATATAAAGAATGACTCTTAAACAACCAAACACACCGGCCTTAACAACTGCCACTGCATGCAAAAGCGCGCTTACAGGTGTTGGAGCTACCATAGCTGTGGGAAGCCATTCATGCATCGGCATAATACCTGCTTTAACGCCAAAACCGAAGATGAACATCGCAAACAGCATAATCAGGACACTGCTCGATCCACTGCCTGCCAGAAATCCGCCGGCTTTAAAATCAAGTGTGCCTGTCATGTAATAAATCATCCCTGTAGCAAACAGAAGAACACAACCCGCAGTAAGGGTATAGGTCAAATACTTTCTTCCTCCCTTAACCGCCTCTGGTGATTCACTGTGAATTACCAGAGGATAGGTAGCAATAGTAAGCATTTCATAAAATATAAGAAAGGTAAGAAGATTAGCAGAAAATGCAATTCCAATTGTCGACGTAAGACACATGGCAAAGGCGAAAAAGTACCTCGTCTGAGCATGTTCTTTTAACCCCCTGACATAACCTATGGAATAAAAAGAAGTTGCAATCCAGAGAGACGATGCAATTAATCCGAACAACATCCCAAAGGCGTCTATCCTAAACTGCAAAAGAAGCCCCGGATAAAAAGTGATAATGGTATATTCGATCACTTTTCCCTGCAAAATCAAAGGAACCATGGAAGCAACTATAAAAAACTTTACAAATGCTGCTATGATAGTCCACGACTCCCTGATATTCCTGTTCTTCTCTCCGGTAGCAAGAATCAAAAAAGCAGCAATCATTGACACCAGGACAGCCCAAAGGGGTCTTGATGAATATACAACGTCCATTTACATTCTCCCAAACAATTAAAAGCTCGCAGGAACTGCAAACTGAATTATAGACGAAATGATATTTCCGCTAAACATGCCGAGCAAAATTACCAACGCTGCCATAATAACAATGGGAGCAAGCATGGTAAGGGGAGCTTCGTCCCTTTGTATCATATGCGTTTCCCCTGTATGAGCATTCACAGGGTTCAACGGTTTAAGATAAGCGCATTCGATAACCCTGAAAAACAGAACCGCATTTATCAAACTACTGCATAGCAGCGCTGCCGCATACACCCACTGACCGGCTTCGATAGTACCCAGAATGAGATACCACTTGCTGAAAAAACCACACGCAGGAGGTATGCCGACCATGGAAAGAGCCGTTATTGTAAAAGCAGCCATAGTAAACGGCATTTTCTTATTCAGGTAATGCAGTTTATTTATATCCCGCGTCCCTGTTTTATAGAATATAGCACCCACAATCAAAAACAGACATGCAACCATAACGGCATCGTTCATAATATGAAGGATGGCTCCGGTAAGTCCCATTCTATTCGCTACACTCACACCAATTATTATATACCCCACTTCCGCAACTACGATGTAAACCAGCATCCTCTTGAGGTCTGTCTGGGCAAGCGCTTTGATCCCACCAAAAAGAATGGCAAAGACTGCCATCCATCCCAATATAGGCAGAACCGGCACTATATCTACGGAAAAATGGGGCTGGAATACAGTAAACATCACCCTGATCATTACATACGCAGACACCTTGGTCATTAAAGAGGCTATCAACGCACTCACAACAGAAGGAGCAGTGTAATAAGCATCCGGCAACCATGTATGCAACGGAAAGAGACCTCCCTTAATAGCTAAGCTAACAGTAAAAAATGCAAAGGCGACAAGGATAACCTTAGAGTGATACATGCTTGGCAGGATATTAGCCAGATCCGCCATATTAAGAGAACCGGTTGCAATATAAAGGTATCCAACACCGAGCAGATAAAAACAGGCGGCAATGGTACCCAAAATAACATAATTAAAAGCGGCCGTTGGCGCCCCTTCTTCACCGATTGCTATGAGAGCATAGCAGGAAAGCGAGGATATCTCCAGAAACACAAAAAGATTAAAAACATCACCTGTAATTACAATCCCGAGAAGTCCGGTGACAAGGAGAAGGAAAAGCGTATAAAAAGGCGCTATCTTTTCCTCCGCGAGTTCTTTTTCCACGCTCTTTTTTGAATAAACAGCAATGATCAGGCTGATAAACGTCACAATTACAAGCACAAATGCATTGAGATGATCTATTGCATATTCTATTCCCCATGGAGGGGCCCACCCCCCAAGACGATAGGAAAACTTGCCGGTAGTAAGTACAGTATTCAGTACACCCAACGAACAGATGAATGGCACAACAAGAACGGCAACAACCCATGGATAGCAAAGTCTCTTTTGCCGCCATCCAATCAGTGGAACTATTAAAGAAGCAATTAAAGGCGCTACGATAATTAGCGCAGCAAACTGTTCTACCATTTTTAGACTCCCGTATCCCTTCTAATCTTCAGAATCTCGTCTTCTTCCAAAGTGTTATATCTCCTGTAAATCAAAATAAGCGTTGCAAGCGCAACCCCAGTTGTAGCAATAGATACAACAATTGCCGTAAGCATCAACACATGTGGCAAAGGATTTAAATATTTGGCAACTTCGATAAGCTCGCCATGACCATAAGAATGCCCGGAAAGTATCGGAACTGTAGCGCCTGCTTTCACACTTATAGAAACGTAAAAAAGAATCACCGCAGACTGAAATATATTCATCCCGATCAACTTCTTTATAAGATTTCTCTTTCCTATCATCGCATAAAGACCGATCATCATCAGGATTACATATATCCAGAAGTTGTATTTACTGATTACATAGTCAAGCATATCACTCTCCTTCTCCCTTGCGCTTCTTTCTCAACATCAGGATGCAGGCAATCCCGGCAGTAAAAATAACCGCTGTTTCGCCCAGCGTGTCATAACTTCTGTAATCCGCAAGCACAGCGCTAACCATATTGGGAGTTGCCGTCTTCTCCATGGCCTCCTGAATATACCTCGGAGAAACATGCGAACTGGCAGGGGAATTGGGATCACCCCATCCTGGCATGTCTTCAACACCGTATATGAGTAACGCGCCTGTCATAAAGACTGTGATTAAAGCGACTAATTTCAATCTTTCGACCTCCTTTTGGTTTTACTGACCGCTGCAATAAACAAAACTGTTCCAACTCCGGCGCCAACGGAAGCTTCGGTAAAAGCAACATCCACCGCCCCCATTTCCGCCCAGAGGAGACACATAAAGAAACTGTAAGCGCCCAGAATAATAACGGCAGCGAGAAGATCCTTTACATTGATAGCAGCAATCGCACAGATTATAATAAAAAGGCAGAGTATGAGATCAAGTTGCCAGATCATTTGCTTTCCTCCCTGGTCCATGGTTTGACGCCGCATCTAAAAGCAGCTCTTGAAATTGCATGAGTCGCCGTGGGATTAGCCAAAAAAACAAAAACCGCAATAATGACCAATCTTATACTGTCTAAAATAGCTCCGTGAAGTACACCATGATATAGGGAAAGACCGATAAGAGCCATAAACACTGCCAGAGTGTCGCCTTTTCCTGTAGCATGCATCCGGGAATAAAAGTCCGGAAAACGCAAAAAGCCAATAGTGCCGGTGATAAAAAAGAAACACCCGCCCAAAATCAATATTACAGATATTCCTTTTACAATTTCCATCAAATTTCACCCCTCCCTTCAAAGTACTTTGCTGCAGCCAGGGTGCCGATAAAATTCAAAAAAGCATACGCTATGCTGATATCCAGAAACATGTCTACTCTACCATAGATAAAACCCATCAGCACCAGAACAACCAATGTCTTCGTGCCGATTGCTCCAACTCCGACAATCCGGTCTATAATAGTCGGTCCGTATACTACACGGTAAAGACAAAGGAAAACCAACATGCAAAGGAGAATGCTCACACCCAAATAAAATTTTTCCATTTTAACGCTCCCACGTTCCTAATTCATTACTTTTGATGTCAAGTTGTATTTTTTAAGCTTTGAATATAATGTGCTGCGACTCACATTAAGCTGTTTTGCAACCTGTAATTTATTCCAGCTACACCCTTGCAATGTCTTCACAAGAAACCTTTTTTCATTTTCCTCAAAAGAGGTTATCCTCTCATTCTGTTCAGTCAAAACCTCATTCAGGATGCGGGGCGACAACGAATCGCTCGCAATTATCTCACTTTTTGTCGACAGAAAAGCATGCTGGATTGTGTTTTCCAGCTCCTTCACATTACCAGGCCAGGAATAGTCCATTAATAATCGCATAGCATCGGATGTCACTCCTTTGATATTTTTATCCATTTCTGCATTCAGTCTTTCTATAAAGCATTCTACCAAAAGACCGACATCCTCTTTCCTTTGCCTTAGAGAAGGCAGATGTATGTTAATCACATTCAACATATAGGAGAGTTCCTCGTTAAATGTCCCTCTTTCTACCTCTCTCCCTAAATCAGAATCAACAGCAGCAATAATTCTGACATCTGTTTTTATGGTCTTTTTTCCACCAAGTCTTTTGATTTCATGGTCTTGTAAAAATGTTCGGAGTTTGATCTGGGTCATTGGCGAAATTTTGTCAATTTCAGTTAAAACAACTGTCCCGCCATCAGCATATTCCAGACACCCTTTCCTTTGGTATACCGCCCCTTCAAAAGCTCCGATCTCATGACCAAAAAGTCCGCCCTCAATTATAAACTGAGGATAGGCGGAACAATTATATACCTCAAAAGGTTTATTTTTTCTTGAGCTGTTCAAATGAATAGATCTCGCCACCAGCGCCTTTTCCGTACCCTCTTCTCCTTGAATCACAACCGCAGTATCAGTAGGAGCCAGATTTAATATCATATTGTAGATCTGTTTCATTCTGGCAGACTGTTTGTTGATATCCTGTATCTTCAAGCTCTCTTCCTTAAGTTTTCTTTTCTTTTGAAGAAAGTTCACCACCGGTTGATATGTCTAAAAAAATCGAAAGCGCCGCAGCCATAACAGTAATTGCCACGCCAACCTCAATGCCAAGAATGCCAAGCGATCTTGCCTGTGCGATTCCAACATGCAGAATTTTGTCAAGCTCTGCATAGTCCAGGTAATTACCTCCAAGTATTAAACACAACAGTCCTATTCCGGCATATATAAAAACTCCGGCGCTGCACAGAATGATATTCAATTTTTCGCTCATTCTTCTTAAAGCATTATCTATTCCAAAGGTAATAACAAATAATATAATGCTGGCCGCAAGAATTACTCCTCCCTGAAATCCTCCCCCGGGGCTGTAATGTCCATGCGCAAGCACGTACAGAGCATAAACCTGCATGAATGGTATCAGCAGTCTGGAAAGTGTTTTTACAATAACATCATCCGATTGTTTGGTCATCATATCGTTCACCCCGGTCATTTGTCACTAGTCAATTCTTAAAACCTATTGAATTCAAAATAAAACCAATGAGTTCTTTTACTTCAGCGCCACAAAAACAGGCGCAATATCAAGAGTATCCTGTACATATACATGATCAGCTTCCATAAATATGTGTGCAATCTTGTCTTCCATCTCTCCTGTCATAAGATCTTCGGCAACTTTTTTACTCACGGCATGAACATAATATACTCCATCTCTAACATCCATAGTAATAGTCCCAGGCGTGAGAGTAATCGAATTGGCAAGAGTAACCATAGAGATATCGCTTTCCAGTTTTGTTTTAAACTTTATTACCTCTGGATTTATCAACTCTCTGGAACCCAAAGCCAATTTGGCGACATGTATGTTGGACAAAGCGATCTGATAGAAGAGCCATGGAAGATAAGCAATAAATCTTGCTACTATCACACGCATATCCCCTGCTCTTGGATTGGCGAAAAGAAGATCATGCGTTGCATGCGAAACCAGACCACAGCAAAGCAACCCGAGACTGATGTGAAACAAATCATAGTGCCCGGATAAAATTAACCAGAAGCTAAACAAAATGATGAATGTTGCCACAAATCTGGTAATCTCGGTCTTTGTTTGTCTGGCGCCTTTAAATATTGCCTCCACACTTTTTCTCTGAACGGACTGAACTTCTGAAGTCAATCGAGCGGCC
>JAUWOS010000139.1 GCA_030611985.1 Desulfobacterales bacterium
ATACTAACCTGTTTCACCTTGTAAGCACCTGATTTTTCACTATGTGCTGCCGAAGATATAATATATAACCTATTGAAATTATTACCTGCACTGTTTTGCAGGGACTACCGGTTTTTCAACCAGTGTTTTCGCTTTGAGACAATAACGCGGTCCAGAAAGCGGTGTCCGATCACAAGATTAGCCGCAACGCTTTCTACCAACCATGTAATATGCGCATCAGAATAGTACTTTTTGATGGCATTCAGCGCGGCAAGGGTGTGGATTACATCTCCGATAGCGCTCAATTTTACGATAAGTATCTTCACAAAATTTCACCCTGTGTAGTTTTTTTATTGCCACCCAGTTTTGTTGACAAATTCAAATGAATAGTTTATCAAACTTAAAAGTTCGAATCAAACAAAAAAAGTTAAGGAACGTGGACGAAATAACTTCCACAAGTAGGCGCATAGATTTAGGTCGGATTTGCCTGATCCCAGATCACAAAAGTTGAAGGAATAGTGGGCTATTTTAATACTTTTGGGATTTGAGACCCGCCTGCCATGCAATATGCTCATCGTCAGAATAATAACCAGGGCATAGTATCGACTTTTCGTGATAGCGACTTTTGTGAAACTTGCAACTGTAGATGAAGTATACCTGAATCGAATACAGCAGAACTCAAGCAATTCATGTCCGGGCCAGAGGTTTATCACTTTTAAGTAGTTACAAAAATAGTCATTTGCAGTTTTCTGAATGCTATACAAATTCAAGGAGCGGATACAATGAATTCACCAATCGAAAAATTAAGAATAGGTGTTGCTAATCGTGGAATACCGGCTCTTCGCATAGGACGAACTATTCGGGAGATGGATGGTGTGTACGTAGCATTTGCTACAGAAGAAGATAAAACAGCCCCTCATGTCACAAAGGCTGACAAGGCATATAGTATTCGAACCGAAAAAGGATATCTGGATATAGCCAGAATTGTGCGGATTGCAAAACAGCACAATGTAAAAGCCCTTCATCCAGGATGGGGCTTTGCGGCGGAGAACAACCGCTTTCCTTCGCTGTGTAAGGAAAACAATATCATTTTCATCGGTCCTTCAGAAGCTCCGATGAAAAAACTCGGCAATAAGGTTAGTGCCCGGAGTATCGCAAAATCGGTTTCCGTTCCGGTTATTCCAGGATCTGACAATTCAGTAACTCTTGAAGAGGCAAAACAGGTCGCTAATGAAATCGGCTATCCGGTTATGATCAAGAGTGAAGGTGGCGGCGGCGGACGTGGAATTGTAATAATTGAATCGCCTGAGCAGCTCCAGCAGCATTTTGAAAAAGCTTCTGTTATGGCGGAAGCAAGTTTCGGCAACCCTAATCTGTATATTGAAAAATTTCTCAGTTCGGTCAGACACCTGGAGATACAGGCTGTCTGCGATAGATTCGGCAATGCAGTGGTATTGGATGAACGGGATTGTTCAACGCAGAGAAAGAATCAAAAACTGCTTGAAATTACCCCATCTCCCTGGAAAAAAATGAACGAAAAGTTAAGGGAAGCATTAAAAGATGCAACCTTAAAGATTGCATCTGCTGCAGGATATGATTCGATTGGAACATTTGAATTTCTTGTGGATGAAAAGCAGAATTATTATTTTATTGAGGCTAATACCAGGCTTCAGGTAGAACATGGTATCACGGAGCTTATCTATGGTCTGGATCTGGTAGAAGAGATGATACGAATCTCTTTTGGCGAAAAACTTCGTTTAAAGCAGGAAGATTTAAAGCCAAGGGGATTTGCCATGCAGTGCAGAATCAATTTTGAAGATCCCAAAAAAAATTTTCAGCCCAATGCCGGTGAGATAACGCGTTATCTTTCTCCAGGCGGCGAAGGAGTCAGGCTCGATTCGTGTATCTTCAGCGGATATGAATTTCCTAAAGTATATGATTCTCTTGGAAGTCTTCTTATGACGTATGGCTCTAACTGGAAAAAAGCTCTCTCAATCATGGAGCGAGCGCTTATGGAATACTTTATTGGCGGACTGAAGACAACGATTCCATTTCATAAAAAGGTAATCTCTCACCCCAAATTCGTAAGTGGCGAAATCAATACGAAATTTATCGACAGCACACCTGAATTGATGGTTTACAGGGAGGTCATCCCTGAAGAGATACAGCTCTCCTATCTAATGGCTGAAATTACCGCAAAGGGATATAATCCCTATTTAGGGTTCGGAGCTTATCGAAAATTCGGCGACTCCAGAGTTGGTCCTATGCTTGTGGATGTCTCCTCTGTAACAAAAAAAGCAGCCGACGACCAATCGTATCAACCTCTCTTTAATCCCAACGATCATCGAGACAAAGTTTTAAGCGCTCTGCGAAATTCAGAATATGTAGAATTTTGCAACACCACTCCAAGAGATGTTACCCAGTCGGAAACAGGAAATCGATTCCGACTCTTTTCAGACCGGTTGATCGGGCCGCTTATCGACAAGTGCGGATATGCATCAATAGAAAATGGAGGTGGAGCCCATTACCATGTGGCAATGCTGGGTTGTATGACCGATCCCTGGGAAGAGGCCGAGGACTGGAACAAGTTTGCTCCAAATACGCAAAAACTTATCCTTATCCGTTCAACAAATGTGCTTGGCTATGCTCCGCAGAGTCGGGAGATCATGAAGCGGACAGGAGAAATGATTGTTAAGCATTATCATGTAATACGTTGCTTTGACTTTTTGAACCACATCGAAAATATGGCCCCGTTTGCCGAGATCGTCCTTAAGATGGAAAACCGTATCTTTCAGCCTGCTATCAGTCTGAGCTGGGCGCAGGGATTCGATGTTCCTCATTATCTTGACGTACTTGATGATATTCTTTCAATGACGGGACGAATTTTAGAATGTGGAAAGGACGAAGCATCCAAAAAGATTATTCTATGCCTTAAAGACATGGCAGGGGTTTGTCCTCCACGATTTATCAAAAACCTGATTTCGACAATTGTTAATAAATATCCTGATCTGATTGTTCAATATCACCGCCATGCCACAGACGGTCTTGCCGTACCCGCGCTTGGCGCTGCTGCTCAGGCAGGAGCTAAAATTCTGGATGTTGGTGATGGCCCTGCCGTAAGATTTTACGCCGAGACTGCGGTTATGCCGGTGCTGGCCTATCTTGAAGGAGAACTCGGCTTAAAAACCCGTCTTGATAAGGAAAGAATCAGGGAAACCGCATTTGTTCTCAAACAGATTATGCCTGTATATGATCATTACTGCAGACCGACATTTCTTGGAATTGACCATGACGTTACGTTGCACGGTCTTCCAGGCGGCGCAACTTCAAGCAGCCAGGAGGCGGCGCTCAAACAAGGATATGCTTTTCTGCTGCCAAGCATTCTTTCGGTTCTTGAACTTTGTAGAAAACTTATAAGGTATCACGATGTTACGCCTGGATCTCAAATTACCTGGACCAACGGCTATCTGATGGTAGTCGACGCTTATGAACGAGGCGGGATGCCGGAAGTGCAAAGAATTATAGATATTTTAAAGAAAGTAACTTCTGTTTCCGAAGAAGAACTTGATGAACAAATCAAAGAAGATCGCAAGATACTCTTTGCCGGCGCAAACGATGCTCTTAAAAATCTGCTTCTGGGAAAATTCGGCAAGCTTCCACTTGGCTGGCCACTTGAATGGATTTATCAATCAGTATTCAAAGATAAATACAAAGATGCGATTGCTCAAAGGACGGAAGAGAGTCCCTTAAAATTTATTCCACCTGTCGATATCGACGAAACAGCAAAGGAACTGACCACACAGATTGGGAGACAGCCCACGGAAAATGAGCTGGTCAATTATCTTAACCATCCGGGAGATGCCTTAAAACTGATCAAAAATCTTGAAAAATACAGCGATCCCAATGTGCTTCCGGATGATATATGGTTCGAAGGATTGGAATCCGGAGTTGAAAGGGAATTTCGAACCTCTGACGGAAAGACCCATATTATAGAGATTATGCGCCTCGGTAATATAAGTAGAAACGGTACAAGAAGAATACGGTACAAGCTGGACCACGAAGTCTTTGTAGAACAGATACAGGTTGAAAAGAAATCTGCAGCAATAAAGGGAAAGGAAATGGCCGATAAAAATAATCCATATCATATCGGCGCTCCATTTGATTCCGACCTCTGGCTTGTTCACAAAAAAGCAGGAGATAATGTACAAAAAGGTGAAGAAATATTGAATCTTGCGCTTATGAAAGTCGAATATGGCGTAACTTCTCCTGCAAATGGCGTTGTAAAACGCGTTCCTGTATTTGCTGATTACAAGGCTGATAAAAAGATGGTACCCGTAAAAAAGGGACAGCTTCTTATGGAGCTTGCCCCACCATATAAACGTTGCGCAAGCTGTAATGCACCAATCAACGAAGAAGACAAATTTTGTTCTAAATGCGGAAGCAGGATATAGGCTTTGAAAGTCGGCAGACTGGTGAGTATTGTAAATGAACTCAGTTGTCAGATTGCCGGAATAAATTAAAGAATAATCAGGAACGTGGACGCAAAAAAAAACGCAAGAGAAGAAAGGACATAAAGAAAACATAACCGTTCACGGGAAAACCGGTGGCATAATAAGGCTACTTCCCAACATGTAAGCTTTTACAGGTGCTGTAGATGTGCGTTTTCAGGGCAATCAACTATAATGTTGCTATGTTGGTTGCCCTGAAAACGTGCATATGCAGTGCCTGTGAACGCTTACAAGAAAACATACTTTTATAATTTCCTATACAATGATGAACTATTTGATATCATTTGTTTTATCAATGTTGCTATTTCCTTTGTTTTCAAGTGCCGATACAATTGTTTTGAAAAATGGAAGGAGAATAGAAAATGTAAGAGCATGGGAGGAAGATGGGCAAGTAAAATGTTATAGGTTCGGATCGCTCATCGGTTATTTGAAAGAAAATGTGCAAAGAATTGAAGAAGAAGAACTGAATGAGAAGCTTAATGAAGCAAATCTCCTTGGAAAAGAAGAGCGGCTTGATCTTGAAAAATTCAAAGTTATAAAAGTTTATGATGGTGACACTTTCATGGCGGAAGGTCATAATATAAAAATCATGGCAAGACTTGTCGGAATTGACACACCTGAAAAAGCGAATAAAAGAAAACAAAAACCGGGACAGCCATATAGTCAAAAAGCCGGCGAATATCTCGCAAAGATGATTTTGAATAAAACGATTAAAATCAAAAGTTACGGAATAGAATCTTATAACCGGCTGCTTACTGAAGTCTTTGCCGGCAATAGAAATGTGAATCTTGAGTTGCTTAGAGCCGGTTTTGCTGAAGTATACAATGGAAAATTACCAAAGGGTTTTGATATTGCGCCGTACAGGAAAGCTGAAATGAAAGCCAAAGAATCCAAAAAAGGAATATGGTCTTTGGGAAGTAAGTATATAAGTCCTAAAAAATGGCGCAATATGTACAATAAATAAAGAAGGAACGTGGAAGCGAAACGAATGGAAAGAAACAAAAAAAGCTTGCCATAGCAAGCTTTTTTTGTTTTTTATACATGTGATTATGTGATCATATTATGTGGGAGTACAATGAATATCTCTTTTTCAGACAAAAAGTTATATGAAATCAATGAAAAAGTTACAGACGGGCAGCGTCTGAACTTTACAGACGGGCTTATTCTGTATAAAAGTCATGATCTTGTCGGTGTCGGACGTCTGGCCGATCTTGTACGCCGCAAACGACATGGCAAAAAAGCCTATTATGTATACAATCAGCACCTAAACTACACAAATATCTGCATAAACCATTGCCTTTTCTGTGCCTATTCAAGAAACAAAGGTGAAAAAGATGCATTTACCTTTTCCATTGAAGATGTCAGGGCAAGGCTTTTGGAACGTATTGATGAACCTGTGCGCGAATTGCACGTTGTGGGAGGTCTTAATCCCTCACTCCCCTTTGAATATTACATTGATCTGATCAAGACTATAAAAGAAATCCGACCTGAAGCAGCAATCAAGGCATTTACCGCTGTTGAGATCGACCATCTATCCGGAATCTCCGGATTTTCCATTAAAGAAACAATTTTAAAGCTAAAGGATGCCGGTCTTTCAATGATGCCGGGCGGCGGCGCTGAAATTATGAGCGACAGGGTAAGGAAAAAACTTTTTCCACGAAAGATTGACAGTAGAAAATGGCTTGAAATTATGGAAATTATACATGAATCCGGACTCACCTCCAATGCAACCATGCTTTATGGTCATATCGAAACCATTGAAGAGCGTATTAATCATCTGATCGGCTTAAGAAAACTTCAGGATAAGACAAGTGGATTTTCGGCATTTATACCCCTTGCATTTCATTCAAAAAATACGAAATTATCACAAATTCCAGCTACAACCGCTTTTGATGACCTGAAGAATGTTGCGATAGCTCGACTGATGCTTGATAATTTTGAGCATATCAAAGCATACTGGGTGATGATTGGAGAAAAACTTGCGCAGGTGGCGCTTTTCTTTGGAGCAGACGATTTAGATGGAACCATAATTGAAGAAAAGATCACACACATGGCTGGCGCAAAGTCGGCAAAAGGCTTAACCCGTATGAATATAGAATATCTTGTATCTTCGGCAGGTTTTACACCTGTGGAACGTGATTCTTTTTATAATCTTGTATAAATTTAGGAACTTTCACTCGTTCCCAGGCTCTGCCT
>JAUWOS010000148.1 GCA_030611985.1 Desulfobacterales bacterium
AGGGAACGGCGTCTCTGCCGTTTTCTATTGCCAGTGAACGGCACGGAGGCCGTTCATACGGTGTTTACTGTTGCGTTATTAACAAGTTGTACCAGGGTTAGGTTTCAGGCACTTTAAAAGCCCGCACCGAAGGTGCGCTAATTTAATTTCCGGGTCTTATTTCGTGTTTTCGTGGTTAATTTTACATGAAAAAAAATATAAAACTTTCCTTGATATCGGGAATGCTGATATCTGCCGTAGCGCTTTATTTTGCCTTTAGAAAAGTGCCATTGATTGATCTTTTAAATTATCTGATGTCGATAAATTATTTTTGGATATTACCATCTATGCTGGTTGTTTTAATAAGTTTTGTTTTAAGAGCTTTTCGATGGCAAATCATCCTTAGCTCGGCTCGTGAAGTAAGCTTCCGGCAAGCGTTTCATCCTATGATGATCGGCTTTATGTTAAACTGCGTGCTTCCGGGCAGGGTTGGTGAGATGGCAAGACCAGCTATTTTACATAAAAACAATAATTTCCCTTTTCCGATGGGACTTGCAACGGTTGCCGCTGAAAGAGTATTTGATGTCAGCCTCTTGATTACGCTTCTCATAGCTGTGCTCACAATTGTTCAGATAGATCCTGATTTTAATATTGCTTTTGGAGAATATAATCTAAGCAGGAAAACCCTGACAACCATTGGTGAGAATATGTTAAAAATGAGCGCAATCTTTATTGCCGGTATAATCATGATTAGCTTTAGCACAATCAGAAATATTATAAACCGGGCAATCATGAAAATCCCCTCTTTGTTGTTTTTTGCCGGATATTCTTACAAGAAAAAGATACAAAAAAAAGTTTGTGCGCCTCTGGTGTACTTTGCAGAAAATTTTGCTTCAGGTTTTGCTCTTGTTAAGTATCCCAAAAAGATTTGCGTTTGTATTGGACTCTCTATTATTATATGGAGTCTTTTGGCCTTTTCATATTACATAATGGCTTTAGGTTGCCCTGGTATAGATCTTACATATTTTGAGCTTTCTGCTGTTATGATAATTATCTGTTTCTTTATAGCCCTTCCATCCGTGCCTGGTTTCTGGGGGATATGGGAAGCTGGAGGGGTCTTTGCCTTGTCTCTTTTCGGAGTTTCTTCAAAAGATGCAGCAGGCTTTACGTTGGCTAATCATGCAATTCAAATGCTTCCCGTCATAGGCATCGGCTTTGTATCAGCAATGATAACCGGTGTTAATATATGGCGAGTTTCATATAATGGACCTGTAAATAAATAATAAAAGTTTCCCAAACGACTTAACATCTTGTAATAATTTAAATTAATCACAGAAGACGTATGGCATTTAAGGTTTAAGATTTAAATGTTGGGAAGTAGCCTTGTTATGCCACCGGTTCTCCCGTGAACGGTTACAAAAAACTTTGGTTTATCAATTAGCGCGCCGAAGGCGTACCATCAATCTTCAATCTTCAATCTTCAATAGTCAGTTTTCACTTTTAATTCTAAGCTATTAAAATTATAGCATAACGATTCATTTGGGAAACTTTTATAAATAATATACTATTTTGCTTGCCTTTGAATATTACAGGCTTTTCAGATAAAAGAGAATTTTGAACCATGTCAATGCTTGAAATAGTAACATATCCTGACAATTTTCTTCGCCGACATGCAAAACCGGTTGAAAATATAGACGGAAAAATTCAGGAAATGATTGAAAATATGGCTTTCACCATGTATAAGGCGTCTGGTATCGGCCTGGCTGCAATACAGGTTGGATGTGACGAAAGTATTATAGTTTACGATATTTCGCCCGCAGAAGAAAAGCGGTCTTTATGTGTTCTTATAAATCCGAAAATTGTTTCCAGTGGAGAAACCACAATTTTAGGAAGCGAAGGATGTCTCAGTGTTCCGGGTTTCAAGGCGGATGTAAAACGAGTCACTTCTGTTCTGGTTGAAGGATTTAATAGTGAGGGAAGCCCTTTGAGAATAGAAGCTGATGGAATGTTGGCTCGGGTGTTGCAACATGAAATTGATCATTTAAACGGAATATTATTTATAGACTGCATAAGCGCTTTAAAAAGAGAGCTTTATAAGAGACGTGTAAAAAAGAAATTAAGAAAAAAATTAAGAAAAAAATGAAAAAAACAGAGAAAAAAATCAGAATTATTTTTATGGGTACACCCGATTTTGCCGTACCCTCCTTAAACGCCCTTCACAAAAGCGGTTACGAAGTAGTTCTGGTAGTAACCCAGCCTGATCGACCGAAAGGACGTGGCCGAAAGCTATCTCATTCTCAGCTATCTCACCCTCCTGTCAAGAAAGCCGCCATGAACTTGGGCTATGATATAATTCAGCCTCTATCAATTAGAACTGATGAGTTTGCGGATAGTATCTTAAAGCTTAAGCCAGATGTATTTGTTGTGGTTGCATTTGGCCATATACTTCCAAAAAACATCCTTGCGCTGCCAAAAGCAGGAGCAATAAACATACATGCATCACTTCTTCCAAAATATCGTGGAGCAGCTCCAATCCAGTGGGCTATCATAAACAAAGAAACTGAGACAGGGGTCACCACTATGTTTGTGGATGAAGGCATGGATACAGGCGACATCCTCTTATCCTCAAAAATTAAAATTGCTCCCGATGAGACATCGGCCAGCCTTCATAACCGCCTGGCTGATCTTGGCGCAAATCTCCTGATAAGAACATTGCAAGCTCTAAAAGCAGGCACGCTGAACCCCCTCCCTCAAGACCATACAAAAGCTTGCAATGCTCCTTTGCTTAAAAAGAGCGATGGTCACATAGACTGGAAAATGTCTGCCGAAGCTATTGAGGCATTCATGCGCGGGATGACACCATGGCCAGGCGCATTTACATTTTACAAAAACAGACGTCTCAAGGTATATAAGGCTGAACCTGTCCCGGCTAATGTTACTGAAAGCCCCGGCACTGTGGTCAAAGGATTTCCTGATGAGCTGCTTGTTGCAACTGGAAAAGGGGCGCTGTCTATTCTGGAAATTCAAGGAGCATCAGGAAAGCGTCTTTTAATCAAAGATTTTCTGCAAGGATGCAAGATGCCTCCTGGAACGATTTTAAACTGAAGCTCTCTTGTTGCAAGATAAAAACTGTTACTTCATGCGAGTCCTAAGGGACTTGGAAGTAAATAATATACCATCTTGCTTGTCTTTTTGCCCATCTTCGGCGTTGCGGCTTCTGTTACATAGCCCGCTATGCGCTTTCAGCCACGCCTTGAAGATGAACAAAAATCCGGCGCAATTTTGGTATATTCTTTACTTCCAAGTCCCTAAGTAATTGACTTATGACAAAAAGATACAAAAACTTACTATTTTACTGGTTTCCTGTTCTTATTTATTGTCTTTTGATTTATATTCAGTCTTCTTATCCGTCTGCCAAAAACATTCCTGCCGTGCCAAACATAGACAAGCTTCTCCATTTAGCTGCCTATGCCATTCTTGGCGCGCTCTTTTTCAGAGCTTTCAGAGTGCAACGATTCAAAGAGAATATAAATCTGGTAATCATACTCAGCATACTTTCATCCTCTTTTTATGGAATAACCGATGAAATTCACCAGTATTATGTTCCATCCAGAAACGCAGATATTATGGATATCGTAGCCGATATTCTTGGAAGTATTTGTGGAGTTTGTATTTATTATCTGTTTGCAATAATTCTTAAGAAACGTGGACGATCTATATATTGAATTTTTCGCGATATTCCGGAACTTCTATAATCGGCGGCCTTTCAACGCCTTTGATTTTAAAAATATCCGGTTGATATTCGTTTCCGACAAGGTTGTATTGTATTATTTCATTAAAAGTATCCTGTTTTAAATCTATTAATCCTAATTTTTCAATGCGGTCAAAAAAAGTCTTCAGAATAACAAATGACATTTTTCCCAATGCTTTTGTGTCCTGATTTCTGTGAACACGCCTGTCAAGATCGACTTGTGCAATTACATCAAGTCCCCATTTTTCATAAATATCAAGAATCATACTTGTTTCAACGCCGTATCCGATTGGAAAAGGAATTTTTTCAAATACTTCTCTAAAGCCGGCATATTCACCGGAAAGCGGCTGCATAATCTGGGTAAGTTCCGGAAAAAAAAGAGAAAGGAGAGGTCTTATAACGAGTTCTGTGACTCTGCCGCCGCCTGTTGGCCTGATTTTGTTTTTGCCGGTGGCAATCGGTCTGTCGTAAAATGCTTTGCAGTATTTAATGTTATCAAAAAGAAGAAGCGGACCGACAAGAGCATAAACAAACCTGTGATGAATGTTTTTTATATCAGCGTCAAGGTAAACAATTATATCGCCGCTTGTAATATAAAGAGATTTCCAGAGATTTTCACCTTTACCCTTGAACTTTTCAAGATTCGGCAGAATATCTGTTGCGTTATAAACTTTGGCGCCGTAACTTCTTGCTATCTCTCTTGTTTTATCTGTTGAACCGGAGTCAACAACAACTATTTCATCCAAAAGAGGATAGCGTGTCATAAGCTCCGACTTCAAAATAATTATTTCTTTTGCAATTGTTTTTTCCTCATTAAGAGTTGGCAGACACAAAGATATTCTAAGGTTTTTTCTTGTTTTTTCTTTAACAAGACGATTAAGGTTCTTAAACTCAGAATAGTGGAAGGTATTTTTTTTCAGCCAGTCCTTATTCATCGCAAACTCCACTGTCTATTGCCATAACTACTCCAATAATCTGGGCAATTCCTTTAAACATAGGTTCAATTTCCATAATGGAATTTTCAAGGTGATAATTTTCTCCATGGGTAATACCTAATGTAATCGCCGGTATATTGCGGGAAAGAAAAATAGAAAGTTCTGATTCACTTGGCTCGCTTACCGGTTTCAAATCCAGCTTTTTCATTACAGCAACGGCATTTTTTACCAATGGATGATTGTATTTTAATATAGATGGTCTAAGATTACTTATTGTTTTGATCTTTAGTTCAACTTCATTTTTGTTGCTTATATCATCAATAATATCTTCAATATCCTCATAAATTGCTTTTACCATTTTATTGGAGTCGCTTTGTATTTCAAAACCCAGCTTTGCATCATAGGCTATTTCTCCATATTTATAACCACCTGAAATTTTGCCGAAGATTACTCTGGAGCGCGGTCTCTGTGGCAGACGCAATGTCAGAATCCGATTAATAACTTCATTTAATATCAGTATCGCATTCGGCTTGAATCTGTATTCCCATCCATCCGGCGTTGATATGTTGCAGTCAATTTCAGCTCTTATCATCCCATATGAGTAATAGTTCAGTCTGCCGAGTTCGCCACCTTCTATACATAAAGCCCCTCTTATGGGAGTGGACCATGTTTTTAAAAGATGTCTGATGCCCCTGAGATTACCCTTTCCTATTGATTGTATAACACCCGCTAAAACTATGTCGGATTCAAACCTGAGATCTAACTTTCGGATGATTTCCGGCAAAGAGGCCAGAATTCCTACGCCAATTGCATTATCTAAAATGCCAGCGCCTTGAATTGAATTTTTTTTGACGGTAAAATTATGATCAACGTCTTTTTCAAAAGAGGTGTCAATATGCGCAACTATAAAAATGGGTGGTTTTGTTTTCGATGTTCCCCTGATGATTCCGATGGGATTCCGATATCCATCGGTCGTGCATTCATCAACCTGAGATTCCGCCAGTCTTTCCATGAAAACAGAGCTGCGTCTTTTTTCCTTGAAAGTTGGAGATGGTATCTGACCGATTAATACTATGTTTGCAATGATTGTTTCTCTGATAGACTTGATTATATCGACAAAAGATGGCAGTTTATCAAGGTAGCTATTCATATCAACCCCCATTGAAATTTGAGTGAGCGTTCACAGGCACTACATATGCACGTTTTTTCAGGCAACCAACATAGCAAACTAACGCACACATAATAGGAACGTGGACGAAATAACTTCCCCAGGCAGGCGCACAGATTTGGCAAAGGCGGTCTGAAGCTGTGATGTATAGTAAAAGTCCGCACCAAAGATGCACTAATTTAAACAGATTATCATATATTTCAAAATTTTAAAAGAAATTATTGACAGATTAAGTTCTTTCAACGCAAAATAATAAAAAGCCGGTAATTAGTGTCTGAACGAATACCGTGTTCAAACACGATTTTGAGTTTTTGGTTTTTTGTTTTGAATTAAAAAAGATCGCAATCTCAGAGTGTTGGAAATATCTTAGGAATGTGGACGAAATAACTTTCC
>JAUWOS010000027.1 GCA_030611985.1 Desulfobacterales bacterium
CTCACTGACAAACGCTTCCACCACATCATCAATGTAGGTCAAGTCTATCTCATGAGTCGGATCAGAGATCTGAATGGGTAGACCGTTGGCAATGTTGTGGCAAAACGTTGCGGTCACAGAGTTATAATCAGGCCGGCACCATTTCCCAAACAGATTTTTAAAACGATATATCACACACTCTGCGCCGGTATTCTCTGCAAAACGTTGCAGCGCTTCTTCAGCGTGGCGTTTACTGATGCCATAAGGATTATCCAACTCCGCCTGAATCGAAGATGACAGCACGATCTTCACCGCCCTTCCAAGGTTTCGCAGTTTGTCGCAGATTTCCTCAGTCAATCCGACATTGCCGGTCTCAAACTCATCCAGATTTTTCGGCCTGTTCACGCCTGCAAGATGAATAATGCAATCAATTCTTCCTAAGGCACTATCCAGGTCTTCCGGTTTGTTATTCACATCATATTCATACAGCTCGACATCTTCGCGCCGCCTCAACACAGCACAAAGATTCCTCCCAACAAATCCCTTAGACCCAGTAACAAGAACCTTCTTCATAATGTTTTTGTTCTTATCCATAATATTTTTATCTTCGTGTTCTTCGTGCCCTTCGTGGTTAACTTAAAACCCTCATCATTCATGCCATTCGTGTAATTCGTGGTCAAAAACCTATTTGCAATTATTTTTTATGGCCTTTTGTAGAATGCCTACAATCGTGTTGATAATATCATTGAATGCCATAGCATGAAGTTTGCCGGCTTCAACTATCATCAGGGAACTGTTGGCGGTAAAAAGTTTGCCGGGTCTTGCATAGCTCACTTTTTTTAGGGAACCGATTTCAAAATCACTCTCGTTAATCCGGATGGCTGTTGGATCAGAGTATGGATTGCTCGTAACCTGGCAAAGTATCCAGTCATCTCTGCCGCTAAAAGCAAGAACTACTGCCGGCCTAAGCTTGGATGATGAGAGTCCGAAAATGGAAATCTGACAAGCACTACTGAACCTTCTGAAGGTGTGACCATGCTTTCTCCTCCTCCGGACGATTCCAATCTTCTGAAAGAGCTACTTCACTCATCAGAGCCGTTTCAGCTATAATTTCCGGTTTTTCATCAAGAATAGTGAGTATTGCTCTGCAACGTGTCCTCAAATGAATCGGTTTCTGAAGACGAACTTCGCCATTTTTCTCGATAATTGCTTCCACAGATTTAAGCATATTTTCTTCCTCCTTATATAAATCTTCGTGTCCTTCGTGCCCTTCGTGGTGAAAAAAGTATCAGCATAAAAGGGAGAGTTTTGCGAAATATATTCGTAAATATCCAAAAGGTGCTTTAGGGCATTATCCGTCCAGTGCACTCTCATCTTGACAATCCAAATCTGGAACGAACCTCTTTCACATCCATCGTTATACCCGCCTTACTATCTGCTAACCCAGCTTCAATCGCCTGACGAACATATATTTTATACATCAGATCATCCCATGTTGCATCTTCAGGCAAATCTTTTAATAAATTTTGAGCTTCTTTTTTTATATTAATCATTTGCATATCCATCACCTCCTAACCTCACATATTTGTTTACCTTCGTGTTCTTCGTGCGCTTCGTGGTTAATGTGAAATCCTCATTATTCGTGCTAATTCGTGTCATTCGTGGCTAACTCTTCCTGAACATACCCCACCTTCAGCAGAACCTCTTTTATCTCTTCAACACCCAATATCCTGGTATTATTCGAAGTATAATCCTCTTTCCCTGATATCTGCTCTTCACCCTCAACAAAATACTTATTATAATTCAGATCCCTGGCATCAACCTGAATCCTGTAATAATCTCCCAAGTCTTGGGCGCTGGCCATCTCTTCCCTGTTCAACAAAGTCTCATACAGCTTTTCCCCATGCCTTGTTCCGATTATCTTCACCTCATTCTTTGCCCCAAACAGTTCCTTAACAGCGACCGCCAAGGCTCCAATCGTGCAAGCAGGCGACTTCTGAACAAAAATATCGCCTGCGTTTCCATTCCGAAAAGCATACAAAACCAAATCCACCGCATTTTCCAGAGACATGATAAACCGTGTCATATTAGGATCTGTCACCGTTAAAGGCATCCCTTCTTTTATCTGTTTTACAAACAGGGGAACCACAGACCCCCTTGAAGCAATCACATTTCCATAGCGCGTCCCGCAAAGCACGATCCTGTTTTCATCAACAGTCCTCGCCTTCGCCGTCATCACCTTTTCCATCAGCGCCTTCGACATACCCATGGCATTTACCGGATACACTGCCTTGTCAGTGCTCAGGACTATAACCTTACTGACATGCTGAGAGATAGCCGCATTCAGAACATTTTCCGTGCCGAGGATATTTGTCCTGACTGCCTCCACCGGAAAAAACTCACATGACGGCACCTGTTTTAAAGCTGCGGCATGAAAGACATAATCGACACCATGCATTGCAGAATGGATACTGTCATAATCCCTGACATTGCCGATATAAAACTTCAGCTTCTCATTGCGGTATGCATTTCGCATATCATCCTGTTTCTTCTCATCCCGGCTGAAGATACGGATCTCTTTTATGCCGGTATCCAGAAATCTCTTGATCACCGCATTGCCGAAAGAACCGGTGCCACCGGTTATCAATAGTGTTTTGTCTTTAAACATTAATTTTTCTCCTGACTGAGTTAGGAACGTCGAAAAGTCTTAGACGCTGGAGACTTAGAGTCGAGTAGTCACAATGACTCTTGGCCCTTGGCTCACGGACTACCGAGTCACGGACTATTTTCTCCGCAGATATTTCATGAAATTTGTTAACAGTCGGCTTGTTTCGTCGGCCAGGGCATAAGCGATACTGAATGCGTTTTTGCCAATATAACCCAAATCAAGTGCAACATATAACCGGCTTTGAACTTCAGCCACTGATTCGCGGGCAATATTCAGAAAAACTGAAGATGTCCCGAAAGCCATCCCTGAAAAGATTGAAGACAACCCCTCTGGTTTCTTCGAGATTAGGGTAATTGTACCAGTGATTCCATTTCTTGAAGAACAGTGGCCAAATCCGGGGCTGCTGAGGAGATGACGTTGTCTTCACTACCGTCATGTTTGTGGTGGGGATAAGTAGAAAGACATAGCTTCTTATGGTGGCCGGTGTTATCGTAACGAAATACCAGATTTTTTGAGGAATCAATGAATTGGTATGCGTACATTAATCGGTCTGCTGTTATTTCAACGTCAACAAATTCGCGCAAATGGAAAGTAGAACCATCCACGAAGTAGAGCTCCCCTCTGATGAAGCCTTCGTGTGTGCCGCGTTTCTCATACGTGAGATTTGACAGTTGGATAACAGGACATGCTTCAATAATTCTCTCGATTTGCCGAAAATAAGCTTCAATTCGCAAACCGGATGCCTCTTAATGTGTCTGCCTTTTCCCGCAGCCGTGTCAACATCCTAAACTCACCAATCCATTCATCAAAATTTGTGGTCTCTTCCATTTTATCGGTTTCGTAACGGGAGATAAACTCTTGAGTTCCAAGGTGGTATTTTTCCTCAAACTCCAAGAGTCTTCGTTCCGTTCGGCGAATGCCTGCTTCCAGTAGGCGTAATTCATTAAATAGAGCGCCTTCCACTAGTGGTTTTAGCTGGCATTTGCGTGTAGATACCAATTTGAGATCAGCCATCTTTTAACCCCCTTCATAGAATATCATACCGAATATTCCTTAACCTGATAAAAATCGAATCTTTTTCCCAGACCATCCAGCCTCTTAAGAAGTTTATCCATCCATTTCAGGTGCCCAATATTTTTTGTGCTATCACGCTCTCAACTTTAGGTCAACAAATCTCCTTTTCGAGCATTCACGAAGCGAATCATCCACCCATCTTTAGCCTATGAAATTCATGATAATGACAGCGAAGCGCATTTCATCGGGCCATCCATTCCCGCAGGTAATCTCATCCATCCATCACGTTTATTCTGCTCTCCGTCTGATCTCTGACCTCCGTCCTTTGCCAACCAGCCGCTTAGCAGTCATCACCTTTTCCATCAGGGCTTTGGACATCCCCATGGCGTTTACTGGATAAACCGCCTTGTCCGTACTCAACACTATAATTTTACTGACATTTTGTGAGATAGCCGCATTCAGAACATTTTCCGTGCCCAGGATATTTGTCCTTACTGCCTCCACAGGGAAAAATTCACATGACGGCACCTGTTTTAAAGCTGCGGCATGAAACACATAATCAACCCCATGCATGGCGGAATGAATGCTGTCGTAATCCCTGACATTGCCGATATAAAATTTCAGTTTCTCGTTGCCATATCCATTCCGCATCCCATCCTGTTTTTTTTCGTCACGGCTGAAGATACGAATCTCTTTTATGCCGGTATCCAGAAATTTCCTGATTACTGCATTCCCGAATGAACCGGTGCCCCGGTTATGAGGAGTGTTTTGCCTTTGAACATTTAATTTCTCCTGGATTAAATTAGGGAAAGTTGTGAATCTCAGACTGTCGACTCTTGTTTAAAGGGTATACAAATCGCGAATCAAGTAAGATAACTAAGCGCTCTTCTGAGGCTTCCAAACATGAATACCTTCGATTCCATCAAAGTCAGAGTCATTTGTTACAAGGTTTTGCAGGTTGTTCTTTTGCATTACTGCAAGATGTAGCGCATCGTTGGACATCAGGCGGTGGGCTTGCATGAATCGACGAGCCATGCGAAAAATATCTGCTGTTACTTCCAGGATGATCAAATCGTATCCTGTATCAACCTCGTCAACAATCGCATAAGCTTCCAATTTTTCAAGCGCTTCAGGCTTACGCTTTAAATGTTGAATAACCTGGCCCGGCTTGAGTCCTGTCTTTTGTGCAACTTCACCGATTATCAATTTATGGATAAACTCATTTAACACGATGGCAGAGACATGGCCTGTCACATCTCCGCGATGGATGCGATCCAACAGCATATTGCACCACTGACCGAATCGAGGATGATCAGTTACTGCGTATAGAAGGATGTTTGTATCCAGAAACACCCGGCTGTGAGACGGGATTTCGATCATGTTAACTCGGGCTCAAAGAATTCTTCGCGTTCTACCAACTCGTCCACAATTTCAGCTCTCAACCGCATTCGTCTTCGCGCTGTCACGGGGTCGATCACAAGCTTTGATGCTTCGATCCGCAAAGCAACCTCATCCCCTTCAGACAGACGGAGTTCTTGCATGATTTCCCTTGGAATCCGGACCATTCCCTTGTTTTTGATTCGTTCTCTTACTACTTGCATACTCTTCACCTTTCCATAAATATGTGCCACCAGCGCCCTTTTAAAATATGCCTCAAATTGACATCGGGGTCAAGCTATTTGACACTTTTTGCTATTGGCGTAATTGCTTTCCTCGACTCCCGACTCTAAGACTCATGACTCAAAAAAAGCTCCCGATTCTGTTCAACCACCCCATCATCCTTTGTCACCCCAAGCCCATATTCTCGCGCCCTTTCAGACCATTTCACATATTCCTCATTATTCATATCAACGCACCGCTGAAGAACTTCCCGAAACATCTCCGGCTTGCTCAAAGGCAGATCCCATCCAACACCTTTTTCCTCTAAAGCTCTCCAAGGTGTCTGATCGCTTATCAAGATCGGACACCCAGCGCAAAGTGCCTCTAAAATCACATGGCCAAAATTTTCACCCAGCGTTGGAAATAAGAAAATATCATGCTCCCTCATCACAGTGCCCACTTTGTCATGCTCCACACTACCGCAATACTTAACTTTAATATTTTCCGGCAGGTCACCTATAATCTTCTGACACTCCGCCCAATATGATTTATCCTCCATCGGCCCGTAGATATTAAACTGAACTTCTCCATTTAATCCTTTGAGCATCTTCAAAGCGCCGTCCAGGTTCTTCTTTCTCGATATGCGGGACAGAAAAATGATTTTCAGGCAGCCTTTCCTTTTTACTTTCTCCGGCGGCAGTTCATCTGCTGAATGAACCGCTGGTGGAATATCTGGAGCAACTTCCACCTGCACATCTTTTCCGAACCACCTGCGTATATCCGCTTCTTCATGTTCGCTTGAAGCCTGCCAGACAACTCCGCGATACAGCCCGAATGCCTTTACCGCCCAAAGATAAACTCGTTTCTTCAAACTCTTCAGCCCAAGGGCGCCAGGTGAAAATTCTCCGCGAGGGGCAAGAATTAAAGGCTTGGCAGGGATAAGTCGCAATCTTCTGAGGAGCAGCGGTTTGATGGTAAAATGGGGCGAGAAAAAGCTGTTAAGATAGAGAACATCATATTCCGCTGAACACAAAAGCTTTCTGAAATCCATCAAAGAACGCTTCTTTGGAGACATATAAAAGACATCTGCGTTTCCGACCCGGTCCCAATTGTTTGCATCGATCTTGGGATAAGGCTTTTCATCACCAGAGTCCCGATCCGCATTAACAATCTTAAATTCAAACTCATCTCCCAGCCTGTCTACCATGTTTGCAATAGTACGAATCGGCCCGCCGGACTTGTAACCGGGGAGGTAGTAGCCGACAAATGTTAGTATTTTAAGCTTTGTCTTTTCCATAACAATCAGCCAACCTTTCGTTCATTGGATTCAAACAAGTTGTTAATAAACTTGACCACCCGGAGCCCCTGAACATCCCAGGTTTTATTTCGTATCATGTACTCTTGAGCCTTAACAGCTTTGTCTGCACGGATATCCGGAGCAAGTGATGCAACATATTTAACCATATTAGCTAAATCGGCAGGACTCTCCTCGTTTAAAAGAAATGCGAAATCAGAGAATTCTTCACTAACATGCCCCGGACAGGTCGATATCACCGGCACACCAGAAGTCAAACATTCCATTATTTTCGATGGGAAAAAATATCTGGTATTGATTGCTTTGGTAAGGCGCATATTGATGAGAACGTCTGCCGAGTCGTAGAGCTTTAGAACTTCATCAAAGGAAATAAAACCATGAAAATTAATACGTTCGTCCCTGTTTTCTGCCTGCCGAACCATATTTTCTAATGGCCCCGCTCCCGCAATCTCAAGCCGGTAATTATCTCCCTTCAACAAAGAAAAAGCCTCCAAAATAACTGAGATACCATTTGCTTCGTCTAATCCCCCAGCAACCACAAGGGTAAAGGGATACTTAACGTTGGCACTCCTCGTTTTCCTCTTAACATTAGTAAATCGTTGCACCAGTTCATTCTTAATCCCGCCTTCTACTCGAATAAAGGGAATCTTCGGAGCAAAATCATTACTGATTGAATCAGTAATTACAACAAGACCGTCAAATAGTGGCAATAATTTTTTATGAAGCCAATAATCCAGTTTGTAAAAGAATGTTGATGGAACTGTCTCTCCCGGCACATTTATGTCATAAATCATGGCTACGGCTTTTGATCGTGTGATCCAAGCTCCCAACAGGGTGAACGCAGCAGAAGGAACTGTAATGTTGAATGTATAAACTACGCGGTGCGGGGTATGCCTCATTCGCCATCCCCAGCGAAGTATGTACCACAGCGCAGAAAAACCAATCGTTACCTGCTTGATTGGAGTTATGTTAATAAAGGGAAGGAAATCAAGAAAGATACAATGCGCGGCAGTTGCACGCGACTTCCGAACCAAAATTTGTCGTGATCTCGGAAAGGAAGGCATGGGACGTACCGAAAGTACTGTAGAAGGTGTCAACCCAGCATTTATTAGGCCAAGGAGGAGAGATAGCTGCCCCATGTTGCCTGCCCGACTAAAAGCGGCATTATGAAAGTCTGGCTCATCTGGAGTCACACTACCAATATAACATAGAGAGATTTTAGAATTTACAATCTTAATATCTTTGTGAAGCACAATCTATCTCCATACTCATGTAACAACGAACAATTTTTCAAAATACATTCAAATCTGTGACAAGGCACTACGTATTTGTATGTGGCTGTAAAGATTTAATAACCATGGGTAAAAACAAGAACCATATCGTAAAAATATTTGCAAATAATAGCGTATTAACAAATCCTAATAAAATGAAATATAACCAATACACGTTAACAAAAGGTCTAAAATTCTTTGGGACTCTGTTTTTACAGTATTTATAAGCTTTAAACAAAAAGACAAAAAAAGGAATCGAAAATAGACCAAATTGTGCTAATAAATCAAGCCAGGATGAATGCATCCCTGGACTGCACCCCGCACTATATGCGCTACTATCAATTACACCAATCAATATATTGTTTGCAAAGGCATCCATTGACTGTGAATAGAGGTTTAGTCGAGCATTTAAGTCTGTCCCTGACATATTAATGCCCGAGAAAAAATAGGCTATCTCCTTAAACCTTATAGAGACCTCATCGGAGATACCCTTAATGTCTGCCAATTGATAAAATATTAATGCAAACATGTCCTGGAATATTAAAAGCGTCATAACTCCAATTAAAGTTATCGCTACGAAGGTATATTTATTGCTATACTTGAGGACAAATAGTAAAGTGAGAAAAATAAACGTAAACAGAATAGCTATAGTATAAGATGCTTGGAACAATAAAGCAGTAAAAGCAAAAATCAATAAAAATATTAATAAGTTCCCTTTGCGGTAACTCAAAAACAGAAAACCTAATAAGAGAATAATCGATACTAATGCATAGGAATATCCATAGTTAGCTACTCCATAAAATACCTCCGAGCCCAACAATCTCTCTCTGGTCTCCATTCCTGTTGATAGATATCTTACCAGCATTGGATTGATTTGCAGTTTAAAATATGTATTTATCCCTACAGCAATACAGTCCAGAAGTAAAAATGCACACAAAAGTTTCTGAAATTTTTTACCTTTATCGTTAAAATAGTATAGAAAAATAGAGTAAACCATTATCAAATAAGTCATGCTTTTGATATAAAGCATCAAATCTGAATCAATAAACAAGAATATAAATATTAGATAAATATAGAATAAAAATAAGGGCCAAAGCCGAACAACAAACGTATTTAAAAATCTTTTATTGGCAGTTAAAGCCAAGCCAAGCCAGCTAAAATAACATCCATATCTTACATAGTTAGGCACATAAGGCATGGCATACGTGAAAAAGCCATAATTCATCCAGGCAATAACTATAAGAGCAAGTGCCTTATGCATAAGCCAGAGAATGCTCAACTCTGCATTATGAGGAAGTACTTTAAGGATTTTTCTGCTCTGACACTCAGTCATAGTTAAATATCGCAACAGTAATTAAATGTTTTTCCAACAATCTCTTGATAAATTGCCTTCTGCCTTCGAACAACACTCTCAGTGTCATGGCGCTTCATCCCCGCCGATCTGGCTTGCACCGAAAAACGCCGGCCCAGTTCACGTTCTCTGAAAATGCGGCCTATCTGATGAGCACACATCAGCTTTTCTTCTCACACTATCGCTCATTGTTGTTCCAATCTGGAATGATTTGCCAAAATACGTTCGTAAACTGCGACTGTGCGGCGTGCATTTGTTTCTGCATCAAACAGACATAAGGCTTGTCGATAACCATCTTCACCCAGGCGATGAGCCAGGGTATTATCGCTCAGAATTGTATACAACGCGTCCGCGAATGCGTCCACGTCGCCAGGCGGCACGAGCAGGCCTGTGATGCCGTGTTGAACAACTTCTTCTACGCCACCGACTTGAAAACCAACCACTGGTTTTGCCATGGCACCAGCCTCAATAACAGGCCGCGCAAAATGTGGCGTTGTCCACGGCACAGCGACCACATCAGCAGCTGCAATTAATTCAGGCGCATTATCGCACCAGCCAGGCAACAACACATAGTCAGATAAACCTTTATCTTTCATTAAATTAGTAACTCTATCCGCATAGCCGCGTAAGCCAAAAAGTCTTAGAATCCGTCTCGTGCTGCTTAAGGCATTGTCACTTACTCCTGCATAGCCAGCGATTACACAACGAGCATTTGGCATTTGTGTACGAACTAAATCCATAGCCAGTACCAATTCACGTGCCCCTTTGACCTTGTTTAATCCTCCCAACAACATAACAACCTTATCTGTGGGCGTTAGCCCCAACTCGCGACGCATCTGCTCTCCTGACAGGTTCCGATCAAACCTATCAAAGTCAACAAAGTTATAGATCACCTCACCCAGTCCTTGATCCTGCAAAGCTGTTCGACTTGCTTCACAGACGTAAATTACAGCATCAGGTAGTGTATTCACAGCTCGGCGCAACAAGAATCGTCGCAATCCTAAATACCCGTTATGTACAACTTCACGCACGTGCCAAACGCAGGGAACTCCAGCCCAGCGTGCTCCTATCGCTACCGTTACCAGTGTCGAAGAATTCAAATGGACAAGGTCTGGTTTTATAGACATTATAGCCTTTTTGGCACGTAAAATAGACGGCAGCAAACGAACTAAACGATTAGCAAAAGCCTTCATCCCTCGGGGATCATGGAGTGGGTACCATCCCCCGTTGGCATGCATGAAATCACTGACCTTCGACCAAATATGAACTTCCAGCCCACTTCTTCGGAATAAATCTGCTGCCTCACCGTCGTGCAAACAGGCCACTATTGGTTCATATCGAGAGCGGTCCAGAGATTGCAGTAGATAGAGCAGACTAAGCGGAGCCCCTCCCAGACCTTGAGCATGATGAACATAGAGAACTCTAATTGACATGTTCCAATCCTTTATCTCTCTTCTTACTCTCTCTCCAGTTATAATGACGATTGACCCAGATAACTGTATTATTATCAGCCAAAAGATTGGCATAATGATGACGTCCCCTGTGGGGTTCATCCCATAGGCTCATTGCAACAAATATAATCAATTTGTCTTTCATTGGTATTTTATTTTTGCAGGTTTCTAACAACAGTATTTAGAGAAAACCAAATATTGCTTACTCTTAGCAATAAAGCTGCGCCTATTCTTCGAAGAGATAATTTTGTTTTTATCTTCTTATAAATTATATGCCGGTTAACCGCACTCAGAACCTGTATTCTGTTCTTTTTCTTTGCAAGCCTTTCTGCCCAATCAAGTTGTTTCACATAAGGTTTTAATGCAGTGCCTTTTTCTGCATCTCCTTGATATTTTGTATTTACACCGCAATCGGGCACAATCTTCCCTTTTTCCTTCCAAGCAGCAGTATAAGCCGCCCATTGCTTGCGCCGATTTTCCACTCCTTGTCCCCGGAATACAGCTTCTGGTGAAATCTTTTCCAAGTGAATGTATCCAGCCTCCCTAGCCAATCGGAGCACCTCCAAACCACGCTGCGTCCGTGCAAGAATGACGGAGAACCCTTTCTTATCTTCTCGCACCCCCCAAGCATCACCAACAGCTATATCGCTGAGTACATTCATTTTATCGAAACACAACCGGCATCTGACAGGAGTAAAAGCATCTTTACATTCCATTCGATATTTGGACGAAACATCGTAATCTACGCCCTGTTTATCCCTAATATAAACATTTCCAGGCCAATTAGTTCTTTCAGTGTTCCGAAACTGGAATGACATGACTTTGTCCGGCACAAGATGCGCTTTATCTATTAAGTAATCTATTGCCCCATAATTGAGCGTTCGATCACAGAAAAGTCCGATAGCAAGAGGAATATGCTTCCTCCAGCTTTTATTCTGTATTTGAGCATTGCGAATTCCATGGATCTGACATGATATTCCAACAACAGCAATTGAGTCACCTTCCTTGAATGTTTGAGGCAATGCGGCATTAACCGCTACCGGACAGTACTTTGATCCTTGAGCTTGCAGTAAATCTTCTTGATTTCTGGCAAAAAAAGAGAAAGGCCGTAACGATCCGTCCTCAGGCATCTTAGTTACAAGAACTTTGTTAATCTGGCCGACGTCAAGCAGATATCCGAGCAATGCAGTAACCATACCGCCACTCTGCGCCTGTCGGCGGATATCTGGATCAGTCGCATAACCGCAATATGCCGCCAAAACCGGACATGTAAATGGATCAGCTTCTTTAGAAATCATACCTGCTTCCAAGTGCGACCCTGGGCATACTTTTGCGCATAACCCACAAAGATTGCACAAAGAAGGGTTGATTTGTGCAACCAAAAAGCCGGCTGGAGTCTCCTCCATCTTGATTGCTCCGGCAGGACAAATGCTGGCACAGGTGCCGCAACTGGTACAAAGACCGGAGTTGACAACAGTTTCGATTGTTTCACTGACCGCCATTATCGTGAACTCTTAATGACTTCCGCCACAAGATCAAACATGGTATCTACATCCTTCTGAATACCAGGAAGAACGTCGCCAATACGATTTTTGTTATTTTCCCTCTCCACCCAAGCCTTATTTAGCATATTGACAACCGCTGCCTGATCCAGTTGATCGTGGGAACAAACATAATCACTCAAACCAAAAGGTCGCAGCAACTCCACATATTTATGAGACCATCCTAACGCCATGACCGGAATCCCGGAAGAAAGGGCAAACACCAGACTATGAAAACGTGAAGCAATTAACAGATCAACATGACTAACTATAGATTTTATAATCTCACTCGGGTAATACTCACGGATCGTAAAACAATACTCATTTTTATTAATCAGTGATTGAATAATACCGCAAAGAAATCGGTCATCCTGCCCGATTTTCCCCGGCACCTTGATTTCATTAGGCGAAAGTAAAACAGATGCGCCCAACTTTTCGATGCAGTAATTTGCTATTCTAACTAACAGTTGCACATATTTATTGTCTGCACCAACGTCTGAGGTTCTTTCATAAACACGCATATTGGGAACTAAGCCGATCAACGGTCTTGTTCCAAATTCATATCCCAGATTGCGGAGAATGGAGGCCCCAACGCTCGGATGTGCGCCTTGAAAGCGAAAGACAATGTCCGGCGCCATGCGTATATCATCTGATGGTTTGTCAAAAAGGGAAGAAAGATAATTAAAAGATTCCTGATCACGGGCGAAAAGGAGTGCAGCATTTTTACAAAGCTTTCGAGTCCATCCAGCAATATCCGCCTTTTCAAAAGGTCCCCAGGCCTGAGGCAAAAATATATATGGTTTATTATAGCTTCTGCAGTAATCAAGCCAAACCCACGTATTCTTGCAAGGCGCTGCACTCCATGCGTCACCATAAGCATAACCGCTTATATCTATGGTCGCATCAATGGACTTAATCTTTACTATTTCACGGGCTGAACCATGGCTGTCCCTCACTGCTCGCCTGAAATCAGGATTGCGCAGCAAAGCAAGCGCCTGGCAACATTTTATGAGCAAGTTTGGCCCCAGTGTCTCTTGCCGAATGGAATAAATTGACTTTGAGAAAAGACCTGAAATGTTTGCAAATTGAGCTTCCGCTGAGGGCACAAAAACATGAAAACAAGCCCCTGGAACTCTCCGTCCCACTTCCCGCTGGACCGTTCGCAACATCGCCTCGGCACCCTTGTTTTCAAACCCAGCGCCTCGAAGTAAAATATTCTTCATATAACCATCCTAAAAAATATATTGCGATTAGGCTTTATTAAACAGTAAAATACCATACGAGTAATAATCGCTCAAGTCCTTCCTTCCACCCGGAATGACCGCCCAGGTAAGGAGGTAAACCAGCAGACAAACAAGAAAACAGGCTGAAAGAACTATAATGTTTGATTGTCTAACAAAAACTGCCTGCGAAAGAATACCAGCAAATCCCATCACTAGGCTTGAAATTGCAGGCTTCCAAATCGACACAAAAAAATCAGATATTTTTATTGGAGTACCTTTATAAACATACCATAGAGATGGATATAAAATCAGATAGTTCTCAACAACATAGGCTATTGCAACACCAATTGCCCCCCAATGGATGCCGATAATGAATGAACTCACAGTAGCAATAGCATTGAATAAACCCCAGCGAAAATAGCGTTGACCTTTTCCTAAAGACAGAAGAACCAACCCTCTACTACTGGCAATAGGCTGAATCAGGGCTGCAAGTGCCAGTATTTTGAACAAATCGATAGCGCCGAGCCACTGTTTCCCCAATACAAGAATAATGATATTTTCAGAGCATACAAACATGAATACAATTAGAGGCATAGACATAAATGCAAGAATTGAAATGTATTTACTATAATAAGAACGATATTGCTCAGGAAACTTCTGCATCCTGCTCAAAGAAGGTAGTGCTACATTGTTTAATGGGTTGCGTAAATTGGTAACAGGTAACATTAATAATTGATAGGCAGTACTGTATAAACCAAGGGAAGAAGACCCGCAAAAGCGACCAATCAGGATATTATCCAGATTTCTGGAAAAATAATTGATGATATCGAACCCGGTAATGTTCATTCCGAAATTGAGCATTGAGCGCACCCCTGCTCCTCGCACAGGCAGGCATGGCAGCCAGCCGGAAGCAAGCCAAAGCCCCAGAACCAAAGTAACCGATGAGACTATGTTGTTTAAAACCAATGCCCAGTATCGAAAACCATGCATAGCTGCATATATTGCTGCAGCAATCCCGATAATCGTTGAAATAATTTGCACACCAGCAATCGTCGCAAAGCGCATCTGCCGATTTAGAAGTGCCTGGTGTTGGATTCCCAAACCACCAAACAAAAATGTAACCGAAAGCGCCAGCATCACCCAGGTAAGTTGTGGAGCGTTGTAAAACCAGGCAACTGCTGGTGAAAGTACGGCAATGACAAGCATTATTACAGTACTGATAACAACATTGATCCAGAACAGGGTACTTACTTGAGCATGATTGATACTTTCGCGTTGAATCGTAGACATGGATAACCCAAGATCTTTAAAAATCTGAGCGAAACCGGTAACAGCCGTAACCATCGCAATCAAACCAAAATCATTAGGCGTAAGCAGACGAGCCAGGACCATGATCGACCCTATACGGGTCACGAACATAATCCATTGGGAGGTCAGCGTGACTGCACCACCACGAACTGATCGCAACTTGATATTTTTTTTCAAATGTTCAGTGTTGAAAAATTTGTCTTTCTTTGATTGGTTCATGATATGAGATAATTTAATACTTCAAGTTTCTAAAAAGCGTTCATGAGGAACATGAGGAACATGGGGTCAAATCTTTATTCTTGACATTTGGCATACGTACAAAGCAGGAAACAGACAAATTAGGGACAGCTACAATTATCGATCTTGATTGACATCATGCCCTCGCCGGGCCAGTTCTTCGGTAGCACCGGTAACGAGAATTTTTTTGTTGTTTAATTTCATAAATTGATTTCCCAATTCATTTTTGGCACGGGGTTAAAAAAAACATAAAATTACAAGATAAAGATCTTTTTTGGCACGAATTTCACGGATTACACTGTTTTTTATCCTTGCGGGTTTAGTGTGGAGATAGGATACGCTACTCATCTCTGTTCAAATACAAGAACACCTTATCATAAATCCTCTTTGCAATTTCCAGGACTTCAGTAGCTACTTCCTTCGTGGGAAAACCAGAGGGCAATAAACCCAGGCCGCCTGGGTAGCGTGTATCTATATAAATATCATCCACGATATTGAGTTCATCCTCATCAATTCTAATTTCTATCCCTTCTGCTGTTTCATTAACTATTCTATACAATCGGACAACACTGTGTATCTTTGGAACTTGCGCCCCATGTTCTTCAAGGATTGCCTTTAGACATTTCTCAATGCATTGCTGGCAGTGAAATAACACTATATTGGCAACATATTCATTTTCAAGGAGACCTTTTGCCGCTTCAAGGTCTCTATCTGCAAATACTATCCATGCTTTTGCCCCATCTTTCATAAAAGATTCAAACCCTTCTCTTCTATATCCCTTATAAATGAGGTCTTTAAAGATTTCAGGAGATCCCACTCATCTTTGGTGTAAACAATAAGATCAAGAGGGTATTTCCTTCTTATTCCTAACATTTTCTTAGAAATAGAATTTTTATTTCTTAAGTAATCTTTGTAATTTTTGCTCATACCTTTGCGCTCCGACACAATAACCAAATCTATATCACTATCTGATCCAGGAGTCCCATATGCATGAGATCCGAACAAGATTATTTTATGTAGATTTTCTTCTCTCAGGCATTGCAATATTTCTTTTCTTATCTTTTCATCCAGCATGCTTAATACCTTCTTAAGGTATGTATCCGACAATATTAATACTCAATATTATAAAATTATCATTTCTCATATCTGTATCATAATTGTCACGAATTTAAAATCAAAGGATAAACAACCTTTTGGGACGCGGGTTTCACGGATTGCACGGTTTTATCCTTACGGATTGATTTTCTAGTGGTTCATGAAAGGTCCAAGCTTAATTTAATGGCTTGATTGACTTCTTCCATCTTTTTTGAGCTGATCCGACCGAGTCTTTTTTCCAGCCTCTCTTTGGATACCGTAAGTATCTGGCCTGTTTTTACGATAGAGGAACGCTCTAATCCTCCTTCAGGAGGGTCAATTTCGATGTTCATAGGATAGATTTTAACGGAACTTGAAATAGCTGCCACGATAGTAGTGGAAGCTTTTTCATTGCCAATATCGTTCTGAATAACGAGCGCAGGCCTTTTGCCTGCCTGTTCGCTTCCCCTGGCAGGATTCCAGTTCACAAGCCATACCTCGCCACGCGCTGGAAACCCTTTCACTATAAAATCTCCTTTTGAGCATCAAGCGCTGTATCAGCAAATTCCCTGTCTTCCTTTGCCATTTCAACATATCCCTCGGCCATCGATTCTTCGGTCTTTTTTTTGAACCATAACCTGAAGGCTTCCTGAGCTAACTGGCTCTTCGCCATGTTGCAGGTTTCCGCGGCCTTCTCGATGGCCTCAAATATGTCCGCATCTATGGTCACGCTCATCTTTTTCTTGGTTCTCATGCAAGACCTCCCCGTGTCTTACTTTTTATAAGACAATAGTTCGCCTGATCGGTAGTGTCAAGGTAAGAAATTGACCAATAATAGGGACAACGAGGACTTCGAAGATAAAAGAGTGATCAACGTCAACCATTATTTCCCTTTGACGACAATTATTTTTCCCCTACCGCCCCATAGGGGGCGCCGCTGCCGGATGCGCCATTTTTACGGTGATCATTCTTGTTTGAATAACCAACGTAAGAGGAGAGATAATAACCAGTTTCGTCAGTTTGCTGAATTCCTTTAACATCTCCATACCATTCGCGGCCGATCTCAGTCTCATTCTTTGTGTTTCCGTGCGCCGGACAAACCTGATAACACAGCGAACATTTTTTGCCGCAATCAGCACATCCATCCATTTCAACCGGATTATATTCACCACGCTCGTTCCAACGAATTTCCAGCCGATTCCTGGGACATACCGCTGCACACATGCCGCAACCGATACACCAGCCTTTTCCAACAACTTCTTGAATCACATTCATCTCATGCCCTTATGATAGAGAATCAGGCGCCGTCTTTCGATTTATTTTGGAAAACACAATTGAAATTAGCTTCTTTTGCAACGGCTTTGGAACCAATAAAATCCAACAAAACATACCATATGCAGCAAACACCAGCGCACCTTCAACGGCAAGCAGCAACAGATTATTTGGCGGCATCACTATCTTCAGCCCCCACCCGGCAACAACACATCCAGTAGCAATCAATCCCGGCAATCCATAGACCGTCCACAAATAGCCTCCATAGTCATAGGAAAATTGTCGGGAATAGGCATACGCCAGATAAAAGGTGTTGCGCACAAAGATGCAACTCCCAAGATAGAGAGCCACAGCAAACAAATGCCAGCCAAACCACACCGTGCCAATCAGCGTTCCGGTAAAGACTGCTATCGCCATTACAATCTGACTATACACAGTAGGCTTGATGCCTCCGCCGCCTAAAGCCAGGAAATAGTTAGCCGCCTGCACCTGTGAAACTGCTACACCCGTGGTAACAACAGCAACGACCGGCCAGATCCATGCAAGCTTTTCACCCAGCCAAAACGTCATTATCTCCGGCCCGAAGGTTGTCAGTGGGAGCACAATAGCAAAACCAACAAAGGCCACTATTTGACCCATTTGTATCGCCCATTTCCCCAGTGCCGCACCGCCGTTTATCTCCCGATCCCGGCTGGCTATCGGAACCAGCGGACGCGTCGTCTGCCCCAGGAAACCCTGCATCGCACTTGAAATGAGCAATGCCGGCGCAAAAGCGGTAACCATCTCTGCTCCTAATACTTTCCCGATAATCAACACCGGTCCTTGAAATGCCACCACCTGCGCCACAGAGTTAGCGAGATTCAACATACTAAACCCGAGCATTGAGCGCATGCTTTCGCGGCTGACATAGCGTAAGGAAAACCATACTGAACGTCCCAATTGCTTCGCCCCAATCAAAAATAACGCCACAAATCTAAGCAGCGCCGCACTCAATATGGCAATGCCAACAAAAAATACTGAGGGATGAATCAACTCGAATAACGCAACAATTAATCCCAGCCGCAACAGATGCCCGCATATCTCCACCCCATTCGCCAGATCATAACGGCTCGATCCATACACTAAACCCTGTGGCACAATAAACGTCATGTTCTGAAACAAAGACACCGCCAGGCAAATGAGCAACCCCGTTGTTTCGCGTACCAACTCCGGCGGAATCTCATAAAAGCGGATAAAGACGGGAATCAAGGCCAAACACAGTAGCGAAGCAATTAACCCCAGCCCGCCAAGTAAAAGCTGCGCGGTACTACTGATCTTTCGAATCTGCTCCTTGTCGCCTTTTGCAATGGCCTGCGAACAGAAGCGCACCAGTGTCGGCCCCATCCCAAGCTGCAAAAACATAAAAAACCCAACGCGGAACGAGCCAACTGATAAACTCCGAAGCCCTGCTCACCGAGACGATTGATGCAGTAGGGCATCAGAATAAAGCCCACCACGGCAAAGACCAGATGTGCAATCCATCCACTCGCTGCATTAAAGGCAAATTGTTTTTTTACGTTGCTCATATTTTCGAGAACATAACAGCCGGACGTCTTGCGGGACGTCCATTGGGCAGGATAAGAATTTCGGGGGGAATTTCGGGGACGTTGTTGACTATGTTGAATAACATCCTCTTTCGCACCGCGCATTCGCCGGACTCATTCGGAGGACATGAGGAACGTCCGTAAATAAGTAAATAATCCCCAAGTAGAGAGGAACATAGCTTCTCTTCTTGTCTCTTCTGGGTAAAAAGGGGTAAAAAGGGCATCTTCTTCTTCATCTTCTTTCTCTTCTTGTTCTTCTCGGGTTTTCTTCTCGGGGTCGGACCACGCCAACCACTTGATATCGCGCACAAAAGACCTAAAGAATGGGCCATTTTCAGCCTTAAAACCGCCTTTTTAACCCCAAAATTGACCCTCTAAGAAAAACTCTGTGCATCGCACCGTTATAGAGGCAGAGGGGACGTTGGTAAAAATGGGGCACACCTATTTATCTTCCTGACCTGTATGCGCCAGCATCTGATCTA